>CAYTIR010000037.1:0-23191 GCA_964437955.1 uncultured Staphylococcaceae bacterium | reverse complement strand
CTGGCCGAATGTCTCTGCACGGTCGTGGACCAGGTGCATCTTATCCAAATCCAGGATTGCCGACAGTTCATTGAGGAAACGGATGCGTTTATTGAGCGAATCGACGATGGTGACTTTCAGGTCCGGACGGACGATTTTCATCGGAATGCTTGGAAAACCGGCACCGGCGCCCACATCACATATGTCCGCATCGCGCTTGATATCTATATTAAAGAGCGGTGTCAGTGAATCGTAGAAATGTTTTAAATATACTTCCTCTTCTGCTGTGACGGCAGTCAGGTTGATTTTCTCATTCCATTCCACCAGCATTTCAAAATATGTTCTGAACTGTTGGATCTGATGTGACGTTAGTTCGATACCTTGTTCTTTAAGCGCCTCTATGAATTGTTGTTCTGTCATGCGTTTACCCTTTTGATGTTCCCCTGCTCGATATAGACGAGGAGAATGGAGATGTCTGCAGGATTTACACCGGAAATTCTTGAGGCCTGTGCAATATCCAGCGGCTTGACTGTTTTAAGCTTATCAAGCGCTTCCGATGCCAGGGAATGCACTGCATCATAATCGATGTCTGCAGGAATTTTCTTCTTCTCCATCCGCTTCATCTTTTCGACCTGTGCAAGGGATTTGGCGATATATCCATCATACTTGATCTGGATTTCGATCTGTTCATACTCTTCTTGTGTGATCTTGATCTCTTCTTCCAGGATTTCCATGATGGACTCATAATCCATTTCGGGACGTTTGAGCAGGTCGAATGCAAGGATACCGTCTTTGAGCGGTGTTCCGCCCTTCGCCTCGATTAGAGACTGTGTCAGTGCATTCGGTTTGATGCGGACGGTTTTAAGACGCTCGGTCTCTTGTTCGATATGCTGTTTTTTCTCAAGGAACGCTTCGTAGCGTGCATCGGAAATCAGGCCGATTTCATGCCCCATCTGTGTCAGACGGAGGTCTGCATTGTCATGGCGGAGCAACAGACGGTGTTCTGCCCGAGATGTCAGCAGACGGTACGGTTCATTTGTTCCTTTAGTTACCAGATCATCGATCAGTACGCCGATATAGGCATCGGAACGTCTGAGAATGAGCGGTTCCTGCCCGAGCAGTTTCGCTGCTGCGTTTATACCGGCAATCAGACCCTGACCTGCCGCTTCTTCATATCCGCTCGTACCATTGATCTGACCCGCAGTGAACAGATTTTCGATCTTTTTCGTTTCAAGGGATGGCCACAGCTGTGTCGGTACCAGTGCATCATATTCAATGGCATAGCCTGAACGCATCATCCGGGCATTTTCAAGACCGGGTACAGAAGCAAGCATCTCACGCTGTACATTCTCAGGCATGCTTGTTGAAAGCCCCTGGACATATACTTCCTTTGTATTCCTGCCTTCAGGTTCCAGGAATATCTGATGGCGTGGTTTATCGTTGAAGCGTACAACCTTATCTTCGATAGATGGGCAGTAGCGCGGTCCCGCACCCCGTATATTGCCTGAGTACATTGCTGAAAGATGCAGATTATCATTGATGATCTGATGTGTATTTTCTGAAGTATACGTCAGCCAGCATGGCAGCTGATCCATGATGAAGTCTTTTGTTTCGAAACTGAATGCCCGCGGAACATCGTCACCCGGCTGGATTTCGGTCTTCGAATAATCGATGGAATCCGAATTGACCCGGGGCGGCGTACCTGTTTTGAAGCGGACAATATCGAAGCCAAGATCCTTCAGCTGATCGGCTAGTGGAACCGAAGGCATCTGGTGGTTTGGTCCGCTGGAGTATTTCAAATCTCCCAAAATGATTTCACCACGAAGGAATGTGCCTGTTGTGACGATGACGGCATCGGCATCGTAAACAGTACCGATGTTTGTCTTTACACCTTTGACCACATCATCCTCAACAATCATTTCGTCGACCATCCCCTGAAGGATGTCGAGGTTGGGTTCATCTTCAAGCACACGTTTCATCTCGTGCTGGTAAAGGGTCTTGTCAGCCTGTGCACGCAGCGCACGTACAGCTGGTCCTTTCCCAGTGTTCAGCATTCTCATCTGAATATGTGTTTTGTCTATTACTTTAGCCATCTCTCCGCCGAGTGCATCGACTTCTCTGACAACAATCCCTTTAGCCGGACCGCCGACAGAAGGATTACATGGCATGAATGCGATATTATCCAAGTTAATCGTCAGCATCAATGTTTTCAGTCCTTTGCGTGCAGAGGCGAGTCCCGCTTCGACGCCTGCATGTCCTGCACCAATGACGATGACATCATATTTCATATTTCCTGTCATAGTTTTCCTCCTCTTATTTTCCAAGACAGAACTGGCTGAAGAGCTGGTCGATCAGCTGTTCGCTGACATCTTCACCAATGACTTCCCCCAGCAGTTCCCATGTTTTAACAAGGTCGATCTGTATAATATCGACCGGTACGTCCATCTCAGCTGATTCAATCGCATCTGTAATCGAGCGTTTCGCATCTTCCAGCAATCCGATATGCCTGTTGTTGGAAACGTATGTCGAATCCGTGGACTGAATGCTTCCGTCAAAGAATAATTCTGCAATCCTGTCCTCCAGGTCATCGATGCCTGTACTGTTGATGATCGATGTTTTCACTATCTGCATATCCGGATAGCGTTTTTGCAGTTCTTCGAAATCAAGATTTGTTTCAAGATCGAGTTTATTCACGATCACAATTACTTTCTGATCCGAAATGGAATCTAAAATCTCAATATCTTCATGGGTGAGCGGTTCGTTGTTGTTCACGACATAAAGGATCAGTTCCGCCTGCGCCAGGGCCTGGCGGCTGCGTTCCACACCGATTTTCTCGACGATATCGTCAGTATCCCTTATCCCTGCAGTATCAACGAGTTTCAATGGAATTCCGTTCACATTTACGTATTCTTCTAAAATATCCCGTGTTGTACCAGCGACGTCTGTGACGATCGCTTTGTTATCCTGGATGAAATAATTGAGCAATGAACTTTTACCGACATTCGGTTTTCCGACTATGACCGTACTCAAGCCTTCTCTCAGAATCTTTCCCTGTGAGCTGCTTTTTAGAAGTTTTTCAATCTCAACTTCGACTTTCCTCGCTTCATCCAGAAGAAACGATGTTGTCGCTTCTTCGACATCATCGTATTCCGGATAATCTATGTTCACTTCCACCTGCGCAAGGATATTCAGAATGCTCTGTCTCAGACTTTCAACGTATGTCTTAAGTCTTCCCTGCATCTGCTGATTGGCCACTTTGGACGCTTCAGTCGTTTTCGACCTGATGAAGTCCATGACCCCCTCAGCCTGTGAAAGATCGATTCTTCCATTTAGAAATGCACGTTTTGTAAACTCACCGGGCTCGGCCATGCGTGCACCGTGTTTCAAAGTGAGCTGAAGCACACGATTCACAGTATGAATCCCACCATGGCAATTGATCTCAACTATATCCTCTCTGGTGTAGGTCTTCGGCGCCTTCATTACGGCTGCCATGACCTCCTCCACAGATTCACCAGTTTCAGGATCAACAATATGCCCATAATTAATCGTATGGGAGTCCACTGACGACAACGGTTTCGCCCCTTTGTAGAGCTTATCCGCAATTTCCAGTGCATCTATGCCGGACAGTCGCACAATCGCGATCGCACCTTCACCCACCGGGGTTGAAATACTGGATATAGTTTCTAATTGCATAGTGCAGTACTCCTTTTATTTCTTTTCTATCACTAAATACCTGTTTGGCTCGGAACCTTCGGAATATGTTTCAATATCATCGATGTCACTCAATACATGATGCATTATTTTCCTCTCAAAAGAAGGCATCGGTTCCAGTTTGACCGGCTCATTTGTCCTGAGTGCCTTTTTCGACATATTCACTGCCAGATTCTCCAGCGTCTCTTTGCGCTTTTCTCTGTAGTCTTCCACATCCAGGATGATGATGCCATAGCCTCTGTAGATGGAATTGAAATAGTTCTGGGCCACTTCCTGGAGTGCGTTCAATGTCGCCCCCCGCTTGCCGATCAGTTTGGCTGCGGCCGGTGACGAAATATCTATGCGGATTTCATTGCTCTTAATTGTTTTTTCACTCGTACTCTCAATATTCATGTCCCTTATGACCCGGTCTATATAGCCTTGCGTTTCTTCTGCGGCATTTTTCATTAAAGTCTTGCTGCTCTGTGCCGGCTTGTTCTCCACGGGTTCCGCTTCAGCAGTCTGCTGGTCCTCCGCTGCCTCTTTTGGATCAGTTTCTGTTCGGTTTTCTTCCATAGAAGAGGCAGTCTTTTCTTTCTGTTCTTGAACGGTCTCTTCCCGGGCGACGATGCTGTCCTCTTTTTCCACATTCCGGGAAATGAGATCCTCAATGGACGCATACATCTTCAACTCAGGGTTGATGATGGTCAGCCTCACCTCTGCCTCTTTCCTGCCAAACCCTAAAAATCCACGCTTACCTTCGTCTTCAACATCAATTCTAATGTCTGATTCAGATACTTTCAGTTCTTCCAGACCTTTGGCGATTGCACGATCAACAGTTTCTTCTTTGTAAATCCTGTACATGGCAGTGACCCCCGTATCATTTTATACATCTTGCGATTTTCAGCACATGCAATAATGATTTTTCCATCTGATGATAGTCCATATGACTGACGGGCTGCCTTGCAATCACTACATACTCCCGTGCATCCAATGCACCCTGGTATTTTTGGAAAAATACCCGGACACGGCGCTTGATCTTATTCCGTTTTACAGCATTTCCAAGCCGTTTGGATACACTGATTCCGAGCCGCATATGATCTGTCTTCGGGTTATCGATCAGATAAACTACAAATTGTCTGTTTGCGAAAGACTTTCCTTTTTTAAAAACAAGCTGAAAATCTTTTTCCTTTTTAATTCTGTATCTTTTCTTCATCATTATTACGCTCTTTCATATGATATTCCATTATACAAAATTCGGCTCTATTAATAAAATAACTCGCCATATACATAAAAAAAGATCACCTGTTCAGATGATCTTGGGGGATTAGGCTGAAAGAACTTTTCTGCCTTTTCTTCTACGACGGGCTAAAACTTTACGTCCGTTCTTTGTGCTCATTCTTTTACGGAAACCGTGCACTTTGCTGTGTTTACGTTTATTTGGCTGGTAAGTACGTTTTACCATATTAAATACACCTCCATGATACTTTTGCCTGTATATAGCTTCTAATTTAAGCTCCTAAAATTGTAACTATTAAAGAATAACAGAAACACCTTCCAATTTCAACACAAATTTCACTTTTAATCAAGCAGGAATCACTGTGGATAAGTTCTGATGTGAACAATGACTGTGGATAACAATTCCGGATTTCGCATTCCTCCACACGCCGTACCCCAGGTTATCCCCAAGTACACACATGTGAATACTACTCCTGTGGATAAGTCGCTATTCTGTGTATATCTTTCATCCACTGTTGATATCTCAGGCTTAATTCGTTATACTTTTGTTTACGTAATTGTGGAAAAACGTCCTAAAACAGAATGTTATCCACAGAATGTTAATAACCTGTGGACAGTTATTAAAGTTCGTGGAAATCTTTATCCACAGCCTGTGATTATGTGAATAAGAAAAGAGGACAAACCTATGAGCAGTTTAAATGAAATATGGGAAAATACATTAAAAGGGATAGAAGAACAGATTGCAACAGCCAGTTACTCAACATGGTTCAAAGAAACAACTATGATCCATCTCGATAATGATAAAGCAGTCATCAAAGCTGAATCCCAGTTCCAGCGGGACTGGCTTGAAAAGAACTACAGCCAGCTGATACAGGATCAACTGTATGATGTGATGGGAGAAAAGCCGGACATCCATGTCGTTACCGAGGATGAACAGACCAGGGGCATGACCGAAACCGTCACGGAAAAGCAGGAAGAGACACCTGATTTCCCTGTCCACAATCAGCTCAATGTCAATAATACCTTCGAGACATTCGTCATCGGAAACGGCAACCGCTTCAGCCATGCCGCTTCCCTCGCCGTCGCCGAAGCGCCGGCTAAAGCGTATAATCCCCTATTCATATACGGAGGAGTCGGACTCGGCAAAACACATCTGATGCATGCCATTGGACACTATGTTCTGGAACACCGTCCAAATGCAAAAGTCGCCTATCTTTCAAGCGAGAAATTTACGAATGAATTCATCAACTCCATCCGGGATAACAAGACTGAAGAATTCAGGAACAGATACAGGAATGTGGATGTGCTCCTGATTGATGACATCCAGTTCCTTGCGGGCAAAGAATCGACCCAGGAGGAGTTCTTCCACACATTCAATGCACTCCATGAAGACAATAAACAGATTGTCATCTCAAGCGACCGCACGCCAAAAGAGATTCCGACATTGGAAGACAGGCTGAGATCCCGTTTCGAATGGGGGCTCATCACTGATATCACACCACCGGACCTCGAAACACGCATTGCAATCCTTCGTAAAAAATGCGAAGAGGAAGAGGTTGAAATCCCGAACGAGGCGATGATCTACATCGCGAATCACATACAGACGAATATACGCGAACTGGAAGGTGCCCTGACGCGTGTCGCTGCCTATTCCAAACTGGTAAACCAGCCATTGACACCGGAGATGGTCTCAGAGGCGCTGAAGGACCTTGTCACCCAGGCAAGCTCGAAAAAGATTACAATCACGGATATTCAGGAAGCGGTCGCAGGCTTCTACGATATACAGATCGAGGAATTCTCCTCCAAGAAGCGGACAAAATCCATTGCTTTCCCCCGTCAGATCGCCATGTATCTTGCCAGGGAACTGACGGACTACTCACTGCCGAAGATCGGTGAGGTTTTTGGAGGCCGGGACCACTCGACTGTCATCCATGCACATGAGAAGATTTCAAAAATGCTGAGCCAGGACGAGATTTTCAAGCAGGAGCTGGAACAGATAGAAAACAAGATCAGTTAACAGATGTGAATAGTGTGGATAAATGTTACAATGTAACAAACAGATTATGCACATGTGGATAACTTATGCAGTAAAGGCTCAAAGGACTTATCCACACATCCACAGGGCCTATTACTATTATTACTTTATTTATTATTAATCTATATATATAAGGAGTCATTATCATATGAAAATCAGCATCAATCGCCAGTATTTCATTGAACAATTAAATCATTGTCTCAAAGCGATCTCACCAAGAACGACATTACCTATCCTGAACGGCATAAAACTGGAAGTAAAAGATGAACAGCTGCTTCTGACCGGCAGTGATTCCGAAATCTCCATCGAAATTACAATACCAACGGAAATTGATAATGAAGAAATCCTCGAAATCAATGAACCGGGCGCAGTTGTACTATCCGGAAGATTCTTTGTAGATATCATCAAAAAACTCTCAGGCGATTTCGTACAGCTGGAAACAAATGATTCTTATCAGACTAAAATCACAGCTTCAAAATCAGAATTCAATCTAAGCGGCAATGATCCGGACCAATATCCCCTTCTGCCCGAAGTTAATGATGAAGAAAGCATTGTTCTCAAATCAACAGTGCTAAAAACAATCATCAATCAGACCAACTTCGCCGTTTCGCTGTCAGAAACCCGTCCCGTCCTTACCGGGGTGAACTGGCAGTTCAATGATGAAGGCATTAAATTTACCGCAACCGATTCACACAGGCTCGCCCTGCGCAAATTGAACGGCGATCGGTTTGCAATGGACAGCATGAATGCAATCATTCCGGGCAAATCATTATCAGAACTGAATAAGATAATCAATGATTCCGATGATGAGGTGGAAATCCATCTTTCACAGAACCAGGTACTGTTCAGCTACGGCAATATGAGATTCATCTCCAGGCTGCTCGAAGGAAATTACCCGGATACTTCAAGATTGTTCCCTGAAAACTATGAAACAAAAGTCACTGTGGATAACTCAAGCTTCTATCACGCCATCGACAGGGTATCCCTGCTCGCCAGGGAAGGCGGAAACAATGTCATCCGCATGACAGTGGAAGACGGCAATGTCGAACTGTCCTCCAACTCACCTGAAGTCGGTACGGTAAATGAAGATGTGAACACGAACGGTGTCGAAGGTGAAGGACTTAAGATCTCCTTCAACTCCAAATACATGATGGATGCACTTAAAGCCATCAATGATGAAGAAGTGACAATCGATTTCTTCGGTACGATGCGTCCGTTCACATTGAGTGCTGCAAATTCAGATGAAGTCATCCAACTCATTCTGCCAATCCGTACTTACTAAAATCTATAAATATCCAAAACATGCGACTGGGGCCCAGAAATTTAAAAACAGGGCTTCTCAGTCGTTTTTTTATTTTCAAAGGGAAACACCCTAAAATAACAATGAAACGCTCCAAGGGCTTTATTTGCGCTTCTGAAGTGAAATTTATCCAAAAATGTTGTATAATATAGAAGTGAGAGTTAGGAGGATGAGCGAATGGAAAGTATCCAATTCGAAGAAATCATTACGCTGGGCCAGTTCCTTAAGCATGAAGGCATAATCGGCACAGGCGGAGAGGCGAAATGGTTTCTGCAGGAAAATGAAGTGTTCCTGAACGGAGAACATGAAAACCGCAGAGGTAAAAAGCTTCATGACGGCGATGAGCTGAACCTCGGGGAGTTCGGACATTACAGGATAGAATACACGCAATGATCCTGAAGAATATTCATCTGGGAGACTTCAGGAATTATGAATCGCTGGATCTTGAATTCCATCCAAAACTCAATGTGTTCATCGGCCGGAATGCCCAGGGGAAAACAAACCTGCTGGAATCCATCTATTTCCTGGCGCTGGCCAAAAGCCATCGCACTTCGAAAGATAAGGAACTCATCCGTTTCAATCAGGGGGAAGCATTCGTCAACGGCGGCATCACGACTTCCTACAGCGATCTTCCGCTGTCGATCAGCGTGAGCGCAAAAGGCAAGCGTGCAAAAGTGAACCATATGGAAGTCTCCAGGTTGAGCCAGTATATCGGACACTTGAATGTTGTACTGTTTGCACCTGAGGATCTGAACATTGTCAAAGGATCGCCGCAGGTCAGACGGAAATTCATCAATATGGAATGCGGGCAGATTTCGAAAGTATACATCAACATGCTGAGCGGATATCAGAAAGTTCTTGCCCAGAAGAATAATTACTTAAAACAGAAAAATGTCGATCAGGTAATGATTGACGTGTTGAATGCCCAACTTGCAGAATATGCAAGTTTAATTATTTTAAAGAGACAGCAGTTCATCGAAACGATTGAAAAATATGCGAAACGGATCCACGGGGATATTTCGAATGGCAGGGAAACTCTCTCTGTCCGCTACAAGCCGAATATCAAATTCGAATCGGCAGATGAAAAATCCCTGGAAAAGGAAATAAAGGAGCTGCTGGATGCCACGCTCGAAAAGGAAATCGACCGTGGCCAGTCTCTGATCGGCCCCCACCGGGATGACATATCATTCTACATCAATGATTTTGATGTTCAGACATATGGCTCCCAGGGGCAGCAGAGGACGACAGCCCTGTCGGTGAAACTGGCAGAACTGGAATTGATCAAAGAGGAGATCGGGGAATATCCTGTACTTCTGCTGGATGATGTACTGAGCGAACTGGATGAAACACGACAGTCCCATCTGCTCACATCAATCCGCAACCGGGTCCAGACATTCGTAACGACGACCTCTATAAGTGATATAAATCATACGATCATGGATGAAATGCAGTCATTCAGCATAGATGACGGGAAAGTTAAAGTATAGCGGAAGGTGATAACATGGCTGAAAATAATGAGAATCAATATGGTGCCGGTCAGATACAAGTATTAGAAGGTTTGGAAGCGGTCAGAAAACGTCCGGGTATGTATATCGGCTCGACAGCTTCAAAAGGGCTCCATCACTTAGTATGGGAAATCGTGGATAACAGTATTGATGAAGCAATGGCGGGACACGCCGACCGTGTGAATGTGACGATTGAAAAGGACAACTGGGTTAAAGTGACGGATAACGGCCGTGGTATCCCTGTGGATATACAGGAAAAGATGGGCCGTCCGGCTGTAGAGGTCATTTTGACCGTACTCCACGCCGGCGGTAAGTTCGGCGGCGGCGGTTACAAAGTCTCCGGCGGTCTTCACGGTGTCGGTTCTTCCGTCGTGAACGCACTGAGTGAAAAGCTTGAAGTGTATGTTCACCTGAACGGAAAAATTCACCACCAGAGCTATAAGCGCGGTGTACCGGAGTTTGATCTGAAAGTCATCGGCGACACGGATAAGACCGGAACGATGATCCGTTTCAAAGCGGACCCGGAAATATTCACTGAAACGACGGAATATGAACTGGATATACTGCAGCACCGTATCAAAGAGCTGGCATTTCTCAATAAAGGTCTTGAAATCAACCTGACCGACGAGCGCGGCGAAGAAGACGAAACGTTCAGCTATCATTATGAAGGCGGAATCAAATCCTACGTCGAACAGATGAATGAAACCCGTGAGGTGCTCCATGATGAAGTGATCTACCTTCACAGTGAAAAAGATGAAATCGAAGTGGAAATCGCCCTTCAGTATAACAGTGGGTTCACAACGACACTGCTCTCTTATGCCAACAACATCAATACCTATGAAGGCGGGACGCATGAAGACGGATTCAAACGTGCACTGACAAAGGTGATCAACAATTACGGATTCAACAATAAGCTCATCAAAGAAGGCGAAGACCGTCTGAGCGGTGAAGATGTGCGTGAAGGGATGACGGCAGTCGTCTCCATCAAGCATACAGATCCACAGTTCGAAGGACAGACGAAAACTAAATTCGGCAACTCGGAAGCAAGATTGATTACCGATCAGCTCTTCACAGAAGGATTCGAGCGTTTCATGATGGAGAATCCTCCGGTTGCGAAAGTCATTGTTGAAAAAGGGATTACAGCACAGCATGCAAGGCTCGCTGCCAAAAAAGCACGTGAAATGACACGCAGGAAATCGGCACTCGAGATTTCCAGCCTGCCGGGAAAACTTGCCGACTGTTCAAGCAAGGATCCGGCTGAAAGTGAACTCTTCATCGTCGAGGGGGACTCAGCCGGCGGCTCGGCGAAATCCGGACGGAACTCGACAACCCAGGCGATTCTGCCGCTCCGCGGTAAGATCCTCAATGTTGAGAAAGCGCGCCTTGACCGCATTTTGAACAATAACGAAATCCGTTCACTGATTACAGCACTGGGCACGGGCATTGGGGAGGAATTCGACCTGTCCAAAGCGAGATACCAAAAAATTGTAATCATGACCGATGCTGATGTGGACGGCGCGCATATCCGCACCCTGCTGCTTACATTCTTCTATCGATTCATGCAGCCTCTGATTGAGGCGGGATATGTGTATATAGCACAGCCGCCGCTCTACAAAGTCGAACAGGGAAAGAACAAGTATTATGTGTTCGATGACAAAGAGCTCGATAAACTCAAAGCAGAACTTAAAGAGACGCCGAAAATCGCACTTTCCAGATATAAAGGTCTGGGTGAGATGAATGCCGATCAGCTGTGGGAAACGACAATGGATCCGGGCTTCAGATCACTGGTCCAGGTGTCCCTCACCGATGCTGTGGAGGCGGATCAGACATTTGAGATGCTGATGGGTGACATCGTGGAATACAGGAAGAACTTTATCGAAGAAAATGCAATGTATGTTCAGAACCTGGACGTTTAAAGATGGAGGTAAATTTGAATGAGTGATGAGAGAGACAGAATGCAGCAGGTTAATATCAGTAAGGAAATGCGTACGTCATTCCTCGACTATGCAATGAGTGTCATCGTTTCAAGAGCACTGCCTGATGTGCGGGACGGAATGAAGCCGGTTCACCGCAGAATACTTCATGGCATGCATGATAATGGTATGACTTCTGATAAACCATTTAAGAAATCCGCACGTATCGTCGGGGATGTAATGGGTAAATACCACCCGCACGGCGACTCTTCCATCTATGATGCCATGGTCCGCATGGCGCAGGATTTCAGTTACCGGTATCCGCTTGTCCACGGTCAGGGTAACTTCGGTTCGATGGATGGCGACGGAGCAGCGGCAATGCGTTATACAGAGGCCAAAATGAGTAAGATTTCCATGGAACTCATGCGGGATATCAACAAGGACACGATCGATTTCCAGGATAACTATGACGGCAACGAACGTGAACCGGTAGTGCTGCCCGCCAGATTCCCGAATATGCTTGTGAACGGTTCGAGCGGTATTGCGGTCGGTATGGCAACGAATATCCCGCCGCACAACCTTACGGAAGTGATCGATGCGGTGCTTGCATTGTCAAAAGATGATGAAATCACCCTGCCGGAGCTGATGGAATATGTGAAAGGGCCGGACTTCCCTACCCGCGGTCTCATCGTCGGCAAGAGCGGTATCCGTAAAGCCTATGAAACAGGCAGAGGATCCGTAATCATGCGGGCAAGATGCGAAATCGAAATGATGAAAAATGGCAAGGAGCGCATTGTTGTTTCTGAAATCCCCTACCAGGTCAACAAATCTAGACTCGTTGAAAAGATTGCTGAATTGGCGCGGGATAAGAAGATTGAAGGCATAACGGATCTGCGGGATGAAACAAGCCTCAAAGAAGGCGTTAAGATCGTCATCGAGATCAGAAAAGATAAAAATGCGAATGTCATTTTAAATAATCTTTATAAACAGACACCCCTTCAGACATCATTCGGTATCAATACACTGGCACTGGTCAAAGGGCAGCCTAAAGTCCTGTCCCTCAAAGAAGTGCTCCATCATTATCTGGAACACCAGAAAGTCGTTGTGCTCAGACGTACGAAGTTCGACCTCAAACGTGCCGAGGACAGAGCGCATATTCTCGAAGGATTGAAGATTGCACTCGATAACATAGATGAGATCATCGCGCTGATCCGCGGTTCCCAGAATGATGAAGCGGCCAGGACCGGTCTGATGGAAAAATTCAATCTGTCCGAACGTCAGGCACAGGCGATACTTGATATGCGTCTCCGCCGCCTGACAGGTCTTGAGCGGGATAAGATTGAGGATGAGTATAACGAAATACTCAAAACCATCGAAGAGCTCAAGGCGATTTTGGCGGATGAGGAGAAACTGCTTGAGATCATCCGTGAAGAATTGATTGAAATCAGGGATAAATATGGTGACGAGCGCCGTACTGAAATCACCCTCGGCAGCATTTCCGATATTGAAGATGAAGATCTCATTCCGGAAGAGCAGATCGTTGTGACACTCAGCCACAACAACTATATCAAGCGTCTGCCATCCTCCACATATCGTGCACAGCACCGAGGCGGCCGCGGTGTGCAGGGGATGAATACCATAGAAGATGACTTCGTCAGTCAGATCGTGACGATGAGTACACACGATTACATCATGTTCTTCACTAATAAAGGACGCGTGTACCGTCTGAAAGGATACGAACTGCCTGAACTGTCGAGACAGTCCAAGGGCATTCCGATCGTCAACATGCTGGAGATCGATAAAGATGAAAAAATAAGTACAATGATTTCCGTGAAGGATAAGAGTCCTGAAGAATTTGAAAATATGTTCCTTGTATTTGCGACGAAGAACGGCCTTGTCAAACGGTCCAGTCTCGATAACTTTGAACGTATCAACAAAAACGGAAAGATTGCGATTTCCTTCAGGGGCGATGATGAACTGCTTGCTGTGCGTCTGACAGACAGCACGAAAGAAGTCATCCTGGGCACGAAATACGGTTCACTCATCCGTTTCCCGGAAACGCAGATCCGGACGATGGGACGTACGGCCGCCGGGGTCAAAGGCATCAGGCTCCGTGAAGGTGACGAAGTCGTCGGACTGGATGTCCTGGTAGATGACCAGCATATCCTTGTCGTAACGGACAATGGTTACGGTAAATTGACGCATGAAGCGGAATACCGTATCACAAACCGCGGCGGTGTCGGTGTCAAAACAGCCAACCTCACAGACCGCGTCGGTGAACTGATCTATATTGCATCAGTGAACGGTGACGAGGATCTGATGATTGTGACCAATCACGGGGTCATCATCAGACTTGTGATGGAGGAAGTTTCCACTCTTGGACGTAATACACAAGGTGTCAGACTCATCAAACTGTCAGGCGATCAGAATGTGGCGACAGTTGCCAAAGTGAAAGAAGAAATCGAAGAGGAAGAGCTTACACTCGAAAATGAAGGTGATTCTGAAGAAACAGCAGACGATACATTACCTTCGGAAGATTCGCTGGAGTCCTCTGAAAATGATACTGACGATTATGAGGAATAGTCATAACCACCCGGGCCACGTATTGGTCCGGGTATTTTAATGGAATTGCCAATTGGCAGTGTAAGCGCTATAATGGAAGCAGTCATTAGAGAATTTAGTAGAGATATTAGTGAAATACCATAGAAAAAACCTGAACTTGGAAGAGGTAGTCGGATGAGCAGCGAAATACAGCAAAAAGCATTTGGTAAATATGCGACACTGGCGGCACTTCTGGGACAGGAGACAGCACTTGGACTGATGCCTGAACATGAGGGGTTCAAAGTGATCGCGGGTAAAGTCGGATCGATGGACCTTAAAAAGGTCATCTCATCTGTTGAAACAGCAGCAAAGCGCAATGAACTGATCAATCCGGATATTTACCGGGAAACCCACGCACTCTATCATGCCATCATCGAAGCGGCTGAAGGTGTAACGCGTGGAAAATTGAGCGTCGGTGAAGTCATGCGGACGGTCGGTCTTTCATTTGCCGTCGTGCGGGGCCATCCGTATGAAGACCAAAATGAAGGCGAATGGATTGCAGTCTGCTTTTACGGCACCATTGGCGCACCGATCAAAGGCAAGGAGCATGAGACACTCGGCCTTGGAATCAATCACATCTAACAGACAAAAGAATATTACATGTCAAAGACATTAGCTATTAGAGACACTGAAATCCCAAAAAGGGATGATTGTGTCTTTTTTTATTGGAAAAAAGGAGGAGTCAAAATGTCAGTTTTAACTTTGGAAGGTCACGATCTGACCATCGAGAAAATGAAATCATTCCTGGCAGAGGACGGCAGTACGGTGGAGATATCCGGAGAAGCATATGAAAAAGTGCGCAAGTCCAGAGGTATCGTCGAGGATATTATCGAACATGAAAAGACGATTTACGGCATTACAACCGGTTTCGGTCTGTTCAGTGATGTGAGGATATCTAGGGATAAGACGCAGGATCTCCAGGTCAACCTCATCCGTTCCCATTCATGCGGTGTAGGTGCGCCTTTTGCAGAAAAAACGGTACTTTCCATGATGGTACTCAGGCTTAATACACTGTTGAAAGGCCATTCGGGAGTGACTGTGGCACTCGTTGATCAGCTGAAGACGTTCATCAACGCGCGTATCATACCGAAAGTGCCGGAACAGGGATCACTCGGTGCATCCGGTGACCTTGCCCCACTCTCCCACCTTGCGATTGCACTTATCGGGGAGGGCGAAGTTTATTACAAGGGGGAACTCCGTAATTCCAAAGAAGTATTGGATGAACTGGAAATTAAACCGCTCACTCTCAAGGCAAAAGAAGGACTTGCACTGATCAACGGAACACAGCCGATGACGGCACAGGGACTGATCAACTATATCGAAGCGGAAAAGCTGATGGATGACAGTGTATGGATTGCATCACTTACCCATCAGGCGTTGAACGGCATTACAGATGCATATAACGAAAAGGTGCATACATCCAGAGGCTATCCGGAACAAGTGGAAGTGGCTGCACAGCTCCGTGATTACCTTGAAGGCTCACGTCTTACGACAAGACAGGGGGAAATCAGGGTGCAGGACGGTTATTCCCTCAGGTGCATCCCTCAGGTGCATGGCGCATCGCTGCAGACCCTCGCCTATGTAAAAGACAAGATTGAAATCGAAATGAATGCAGCGAATGATAATCCGCTCGTATTCGGTGAAGATGAAGTCATTTCCGGCGGGAATTTCCACGGCCAGCCGATTGCCATTGCGATGGATCTGCTGAAAATCGGAACGGCGGAAATTGCGAATATTTCCGAACGGCGTATCGAACGCCTGGTCAATCCGAGTCTGAATGGCGATTTGCCGGCATTCCTGAGTCCGGAAGAAGGACTCCAGTCCGGCGCAATGATTCTGCAGTATTCGGCCGCAAGCCTTGTATCTGAGAATAAGACACTCGCCCACCCGGCAAGTGTGGATTCCATTCCATCATCGGCGAACCAGGAAGACCACGTATCAATGGGGACTATCGGGTCCAGACATGCAAGGGATATCATCAACAATATGCGTAATGTACTGGCGACTGAATTGTTCATCGCCCTGACGGCTGTCGAAATTAAAGGGGTCGACAGACTGTCATCGAAAACACGGGAGAAATTTGACACTTACAGGGAAATCGTGGATTTCATCGATCACGACCGTAATTTCAGTAAAGATATAAAATTATTATCGGACGCGCTCAGGATGGTCCACTGATCATTGTCATAGGAAAATGCTATGGAACCATCGTATTTTGATATTTGTTTTATAATCAATCACCCCATAAACTGAAGATAAGTAATGTAAACGCTTACTTCATCAAGCAAAGGGGTGGAAATCATGGCTTATGTAACCAAAGAGGAAATGAACGGGCAGAAAGGAAAAGGGATGTGGCGTTTTTTCCTCTATAGTGCGATAGGCATCTTCTTGTTCTTTGTGCCTGTCACACTGTTCGGCAGCAGTTCGATCCTGCTGGATCATTTTGTCACACTGGTCGGGAATATATTCGGGGAGTCCATAAAATATTATACGCTGCTCGTCATCATCGTGGGTGCAATCTACCCATTCATCACGAAAGAGTGGAATAAAACACCGATAGAGATAGTGATCACCTTCTTCAAGATCGCCGGTGTCGTTGTGGGATTCATGGTGGTCTTCGAGTTTGGTCCCGCCTTCGTGCTCAGAGAGGATATCGGACCGTTCCTGTTCAATTCACTGGGGGTCAACTTAAGTATCCTGATTCCAGTCGGCGGTGCTGTTCTCGGACTGCTTGTGGGTTATGGCATGCTCGTGTACATCGGGGTCATCATGGAACCAGTCATGCGGCCGTTGTTCAAAACACCGGGTAAATCGGCCGTGGATGCTGTGGCGTCATTCGTCGGGAGCTATTCAATCGGCCTGCTGATCACCAACCGGGTTTATAAGGATGGCCAGTATAGCAGAAAAGAAGCGATGATCATCGCGACCGGATTCTCGACGGTTTCTGCAACATTCATGATCGTCATTGCAAGGACACTGGACCTCATGGGGCATTGGAACCTGTTCTTTTGGACGACGCTCATTGTAACGTTTGTCGTCACGGCGATATCCGTAAGGATTCCCCCGCTCCGGACGGAGGAGGACTATTACTACAATGGCAATGATAATTCGGAAAAAGAGGATTTTGAAGGCAATCGTATTAAATACGCATGGTACAAGGCAAAACAGCAGTCTTTCGAAAGCGAGCCTTTGCTTGAAAACATTGCGATGAATTTCAGGGATGCTTTTAAAATGACGATGACGGTGGTTCCGACGATCCTGTCTATCGGCCTGCTGGGACTGGTCATCGTGGAATTTACGGAGATCATCTCGTGGGTATCTTTCATTTTCTATCCGGTACTCTATCTGTTTCCGCTGGATGATATTCCTCTGCTTGCAGAAGCGACTACTGTGTCCATCATTGAAATGTTCCTGCCGTCCCTGCTTGTGGTGGATGCTGCAATCGAAGTGCGGTTCATCACGGCGGTGATATCCGTCTCATGCATCATCTTCTTTTCAGCGCTGGTGCCGTGCATTCTGGCTACGGATATAAATATGAAAGTCTGGAAGATGGTTGCTGTCTGGTTCATAAGGGCGGTACTGTCCCTTATCATAGTCATACCAATCGCATTATTAATATTTTAAGGAGTGGATCATATGTCCAGAAAAATAACTGCTAAAAAAGGTTTGGAAATCGAATGTAAAGACTGGGAACAGGAAGCGGCATTGAGGATGCTCTACAATAACCTGGATCCTGAAGTGGCTGAGAGGCCTGAAGATCTTGTTGTATACGGCGGCATCGGCAAAGCGGCACGCAACTGGGAATCTCTCGAGGCGATTGAAAATACGCTGCGCAATCTGGAGAAGGATGAAACGATGCTCATCCAGTCAGGCAAACCCGTCGCAGTTTTCAAAACGCATGCTGAAGCACCGAGGGTTTTATTATCGAATTCTGTTTTGGTACCTAAATGGGCGAACTGGGAGCATTTCAACGAACTCGATAAGAAAGGCCTGATGATGTATGGGCAGATGACTGCAGGAAGCTGGATCTACATCGGTTCCCAGGGCATCGTACAGGGAACTTATGAGACGTTCGCAGAACTGGCGAATCAGAACTATGACGGCTCCCTCAAAGGGACGATTACGCTGACTGCCGGACTTGGCGGCATGGGCGGTGCACAGCCGCTTGCCGTGACGATGAATGAAGGGGTGGCAATTTGTGTCGATGTGGATGATTCCAGAATCCAGAAGCGTCTCGATACGAAATATCTGGATACTAAGACGGATTCATTGGACGAAGCCCTGAAACTGGCTGAGGAAGCCCGTGATAAAGGGGAACCGTTGTCCATCGGCCTGCTCGGTAACGCAGCTGAAATCCATCATGAGATTTTAAAGCGTGGGTTCAAGATTGATGTTGTGACCGATCAGACTTCTGCCCATGATCCTCTCAATGGCTATGTACCTGAAGGTTACAGCCTGGAAGCGGCAGCAAAACTCCGTGAATCCGATCCTGTCGAATACGTTAAACTGTCTTCAGCATCCATGGCGAAACATGTGGAGGCGATGCTTGAATTCCAGAAGAACGGTTCTGTCGTTTTCGACTACGGTAACAACATCCGCCAGGTGGCATTCGATGACGGTGTGGAAAATGCATTTGATTTCCCAGGCTTCGTACCGGCGTACATCCGACCGCTCTTCTGCGAAGGAAAAGGTCCCTTCCGTTTCGCAGCACTGAGTGGTGATCCGAAAGATATCGAAGTGGCGGACCGTAAGATGCGTGAACTGTTCCCGGATAATGAGAAGCTGCTCAGATGGCTGGATATGGCCCAGGAGAAAATAGCATTCCAGGGTCTGCCTTCAAGGATTGCATGGCTCGGCTACGGAGAACGTGCGAAGATGGGGCTTGCACTGAATGAACTGGTTGCAAGCGGTGAAATCTCAGCGCCGGTCGTCATCGGTCGCGACCATCTGGACAGTGGTTCTGTAGCGAGTCCGAACCGTGAGACGGAAAGTATGAAAGACGGCAGTGATGCGGTCGGCGACTGGGCGATTCTTAACGCGCTTGTAAACACGGCTGCGGGTGGATCGTGGATCAGTGTGCATCACGGAGGCGGTGTCGGCATGGGGTACTCCCTGCATGCCGGTATGGTTGTCGTAGCCGATGGTACGGAAAATGCTAAAAGACGTCTTGAGAGAGTACTGACAAGTGATCCGGGTATGGGTGTTGTGAGACATGCGGATGCCGGCTATGACATCGCAGTTGAAACAGCGAAAGAGAAAGGTGTCAACATACCAATGCTAAAGGAGAATGAATAATGAACGATACTATTATTAAAAATATCAGTTCCCTCATCCTTCCGAAGAAGACGGATAAGCCTCTGAAGGGTAAAGAGATGGATGAACTTGAAATCATAACGGGCGCAATGGTAGTCATTGATGGCGGCAAAGTCGTCTATGCGGGCGCATTGACAGAGGGGTATGAGGCCAAGGAGACGATTGATGCCGGAGGCATGATTGTCTCCCCTGCCCTCGTCGACCCGCATACACATGTGGTCCACGGCGGCTCCCGCGAACATGAAATGGCACTGAAGCGTCAAGGTGTGGATTACCTCACCATCCTCGAAAAAGGCGGCGGTATTCTGAATACTGTCGAACAGACGCGGAAAGCTTCACATGAAGCACTGTTTGAAAAAGCATCGAAAAATATTACACGGATGATTCAGCACGGCGTGCTCGCTGTTGAAAGCAAGAGCGGATATGGACTCGACCGTGAAAATGAGTTGAAACAGCTCAATGTTTCCCGGGAAATAGAAGAGAATTTTCCAATCGAAATGAAACATACTTTCCTCGGACCGCACGCGATTCCAAAAGGAGCAGACAGCGAAACATTCCTCAATGAAATGATCGACCTGCTTGATGAGGCCAAAGAGGTTTCCGATTTTGCAGATATATTCTGTGAAACAGGAGTATTCACGATTGAACAATCCAGAAGATACATGGAAGCGGCAAATGACAAAGGTATGCGTGTGAAAATCCATGCGGATGAAATTGATCCGCTGGGCGGTCTCGAACTTGCCATTGAGCAGAATACAATCAGTGCCGATCACCTCGTTGCAGCAAGCGAGACAGGAAAATCCATGCTGAAAAATTCGGATACGGTGGCAGTATTGCTTCCGGGAACGACATTCTATCTTGGAAAAGATAAATTCGCTGATGCACGCGGTATGCTGGATAACGACGGCGCAGTCAGTCTGGCGACGGATTATAATCCGGGCAGCTGTGTCACTGATAATCTGCAGATGATCATGGCGATTGCAGGACTGAAACTCAAAATGACGCCAAATGAAATCTGGAACGCGGTGACGGTAAATGCTGCACACGCAATTGGGTCCGACCGTGGCACGCTTGATGAAGGTGATGCGGCGAACCTTGTGATATGGGATGCGCCGAACCATGAATACATTCCGTATCATTACGGTGTCAATCATGCACACACGGTTGTAGCGGATGGAAAAGTGGTTTACGAACGTCCTGGCCTTCTCGTGTAAGGCCGAGCTACTTGCCTTTTTGACCGATCCATATTAAAATGGTCTTTAACTTGATAAGAGCCGTTAGAAGGAAACAGTAGTGACTGCTTGACGACAGAGAGGCCATGGTTGGTGGAAATGGCCGGAAAGTTTCATGAATTTCCATCCTTCGCCTAATAACGGACCGGTATCTGATCCATACCGTTAGCAATGAAGAGATGGTGTCTTTGACATCAAATTAGGGTGGCAACGCGTATACCACGTCCCTTTTGGGGGCGTGGTATCTTTTTATTTTATAAAACTATGATGATGGAGGCGGTAGCAATGCTGGATATCAAAAAAATAAGAAATGAACAAGATGCTGTTAAGGAGAAAACGAAAAAACGGGGGATGGATCCTGTCGTCATCGATGAGATTCTGGAACTCGATGCGGAACGGAGAGATCTGATCCAACAGACGGAAACGCTCAAGAGCAGGCGCAACAAAGTGTCCGAACAGATCGCAATCAAAAAGAAAAACAAAGAGGATGCAGATGATGTCATCCAGGAAATGCGTCAGGTCGGTGATGAAATCAAAGAAATCGACAATAGGCTTGCAGAAGTGAAAGAGGCGTATGAATATCGTATGCACCGTATCCCGAACCTGATTCATGATGATGTGCCGGAAGGCGCGGATGACACAGAAAATGTTGAAATAAGAAAAGAAGGTACGCCCAGGGAATTCAGCTTTGAACCCAAAGCGCACTGGGACCTGCTCGATTCCCTGGGACTTGCTGATTTCGAACGGGCGGCGAAAGTATCCGGAGCCCGATTTGTCTATCATACGGGTGATGGCGCCAGACTTGAACGTGCATTGATGAACTTCATGCTGGATGTTCACAATGGGAATGGATATAAAGAGATGATGACACCTCAGATTGTACGTGGGGATGCAATGTTCTCAACAGGCCAGCTTCCTAAATTCGAAGAGGATCTATTCAAAGTGGAAGATATGGATATGTACACGATTCCGACCTCAGAAGTGACTCTGACGAATTTCCATAAGGATGAAACACTTGCCGATGAAGCATTGCCGGTGAAATTCACTGCCCAGACGGCCTGCTTCAGAAGCGAAGCCGGTTCTGCCGGGCGGGACACACGCGGGTTGATCCGACTCCACCAGTTCAACAAGGTTGAAATGGTCCGGGTGGAGCGTCCTGAAGATTCCTGGAATGCACTGGAGGAAATGACGGATCATGCTGAAAACATCCTGAATCTGCTCGGCATCCCCCACCGTACGGTGCTGCTCTGCACAGGCGATATCGGATTTGGTTCGTCCAAGACATATGATGTTGAAGTATGGCTGCCAAGCTATGATGATTATAAGGAGATCAGTTCTGTTTCCAATATGACCGATTTCCAGGCCCGCCGTGGAAATATCAAATTCAAACGGGATAAGAATTCCAAACCTGAACTTCTCCACACGCTGAACGGCAGCGGACTTGCTGTCGGCCGTACGATGGCTGCACTTCTGGAAAATTATCAGAATGAGGACGGTACTGTCACAATCCCTGAAGTTTTGAGACCTTATATGAGTGGTCAGGAAAAGCTTGAAGCGTTATAATAGTAATATTGGATGCTCCTATTCATTTAGGAGCTTTATTTTATGGTTGGAGGAGTGAAATGTTGAATAATAAAGTTTCGTTGCTTCAAATGATGCTCGCCCTCCTGATGGTGTTCGTCTTCATTACGCTGACAGACATCAGTTTACTTCTGGGCGCAGTAATTTTACCCTTTACGGTGTATTTCCTGGTAAAATTGAAGCATGAGTCAAACTATCATTTTTGGCTGACATTCGTCAGTTTTCTTATACCTGCAGTGATTCTTCTATCGCCCACTGTATGGCTTTGGTACCTGCTGCTCTATGTACTTTCAGTCGTGCTGTACCGCACGCTCAAACAAAATATGTCACAGGAGATCACTCTATTCTATGTGACAGCAACATTGATGCTCGGCACGATCGGCGGATTGAATATCATGCAGTGGACAGGTGCAATCCAACCGCTGTCTGACGTCTATATGAATTTCCGCAACTGGTACATGGAACAGATTGAAATATATGGTGAATTCACAACCGCGCCGATGGATACAGAGCTTGTCAGACAGACGCTCGATCAGATATTCATCAGTCTGCCCGCCTATATTACACTGATTTCTTTCGTCCTGGCATTATACACAGTGTTGATGCTGCGTCTCATCCTTAAATCCTCCACAGTCGATCTCTGGGAGTACCGTTCATTCAAAGATTGGGATTTCCCGCGCTTCGTGCTGTATTTATTTTTAATTTCGTTTATAGTATCATTCTTTACAACCGAAGGAACAACATTCTTTTCAACGATGAATAATATAATCATTGTGTTGGAATGGGTATTATATATACATGGT
>CAYTIR010000036.1:5049-23384 GCA_964437955.1 uncultured Staphylococcaceae bacterium | reverse complement strand
TGGAAATGGACCTCGATATGTCCACTCGTTACCTGAACGAAGGTTTCTCCGGCGGTGAGAAGAAACGGAACGAAATTTTGCAGCTGATGATGCTCGAACCTAAATTCGGTATTCTTGATGAAATCGACTCCGGTCTTGACATTGATGCTTTGAAAGTTGTTTCCAAAGGAATCAACGGTCTGCGCGGTGATGACTTCGGTGCATTGATCATCACTCACTACCAGCGTCTTCTGAACTATGTTACACCTGATAACGTTCACGTTATGATGCAGGGCCGCGTTGTTAAATCCGGTGGTAAAGAGCTTGCTGAACGTCTTGAGAATGAAGGTTACGACTGGATCAAGGAAGAGCTTGGCATCGAAGACGAAACTATTGGCGCAGACGCTGAATAAGACAGGAGGATGACAATGGCTACTGATGTAAATGAATTTGTGATCAATGCTGATGAAGTTATCTCAAGGGCAAAAGAGCGTGGTGAGTCTGAACTTATGATCAGCAAGAAACAAGAAGCACTTGATAAGATTGAAAGTCTTGACATGCCCAAGCCCGACAAGACTAAACTTAATAGATGGGACTTCTTCACTGCTTCCCAGCCTGTAACTGACAGCTCTGTCTACGGCAGTCTGGAAGAGCTTCCTGAATCTGTGAGAAGCCTGCTTGATATCGAACATACAGAAAATATTTACGTACAGCACAATAACACGCCTGCTTTCCTTAAGGTTTCTGATGACCTTCTGGATAAAGGTGTAATCATAGAGAACATCATTGAAGCGAGTGCGAATCACCCGGAACTTGTTGAAAAATACTTTATGACAGACGGTGTGAAAGTGGATGAGCATAAACTTGCAGCATTCCACGCAGCAATGCTGAACGGCGGACTGTTCGTCTATGTTCCGAAAAATGTACAGGTTGAAAAACCGGTACAGATGGTATTGCTCCATGATGACGAAAAAGCATCATTGTTCAACCATGTACTGATTGTCGCAGACGAAGGATCGGAGCTCACTTATGTTGAGAACTACCTCTCTGGTGTAGACAAGTCCAATGAACAGGTGAATATTATCTCTGAAGTCATTGCCAAAGATAATGCAAAAGTGAACTACGGTGCAGTGGACTTCCTTGCTGAAGGCTTCACTGGCTATATCAACCGCCGTGGTGTGACTGGAAGGGATGCTGACATTGACTGGGCACTCGGTCTTATGAATGACTCCAACGTCATCTATGACAACACGACCTACCTGATTGGGGACAACTCCGAATCAGACCTTAAGATTGTAGTTGTTGGACGTGGAGAGCAGAAGTTGAACTTCACTTCCCAGATCATCCATTACGGTAAGGACTCCAACGGACACATTCTTAAACACGGTGTTATGAAAGACAGTGCCTCAAGCATTTTCAATGGTGTAGGGTACATCAAACATGGTGCATCGCGTTCCGATGCACAGCAGGAATCCCGCGTACTGATGCTCAGCGAAAAAGCACGTGGTGACGCGAACCCGATTCTTCTTATTGATGAAGATGATGTAACAGCAGGCCACGCAGCTTCAGTTGGACGTGTGGATCCAATCCAGCTCTTCTATCTGATGAGCCGCGGTATTTCCCAAAAAGAGGCAGAAAGACTTGTCATCCACGGATTCCTGGATCCGGTTGTCAGAGCACTGCCGATTGAATCTGTTAAAAATCAGCTTAGAGAAGTTATAGAGATGAAAGTTCTCTCAAAATAAGTTTTAAAGGGGTTTTCCCGCATGAATGCAATTGATATCAGAAAGGATTTCCCAATCCTGGACCAGAAGGTAAACGGGAAAGACCTCATATACTTTGACACTTCTGCCACAAGCCAGACACCGGCGAAAGTCATCGAAGCAATGAACGAATACTACCGCGAATACAACTCGAATGTACATCGCGGCGTACACACACTTGGAACTAAAGCGACAGATGGTTATGAACAGACGCGTATGAAAGTGAAGAATTTCATCAATGCTAAAAGATATGAGGAAATAGTATTCACGCGGGGAACCACTGCAGCAATCAACCTGGTGGCAAGAAGCTTCGGTGAGATGATAGTCGGCGAGGGCGATGAGATCGTGGTGACAGAAATGGAACACCATGCAAACATCGTCCCATGGCAGCAGCTTGCCAAACGAACAGGTGCAGAACTTGTTTTCATCCCGATGGAATCAGATGGCACAATTACGCTTGAGAGTGTTGAATCAGTTGTCTCTGAGCGTACGAAGATTGTTGCGATTACACATGTATCCAATGTTCTGGGTACAATCAATGACATCAAAGGCATTGCAGAAATAGCGCATAGGAACGATGCTTATATCTCTGTTGACGGTGCCCAGGCGGTGCCGCATATGACAGTGGACGTACAGGATCTGGACGTTGACTTCTATGCATTCAGCGGACACAAGATGCTGGGACCGACCGGTATCGGAGTGCTCTATGGTAAAAGCGAACTGCTTGATAAAATGGAGCCCATCGAATACGGTGGAGATATGATAGACTTCGTAGATTTGAGGGAATCCACTTGGACGGACCTGCCTGTGAAATTCGAGGCAGGGACGCCGATGATTGCAGAAGCAATAGGACTCTCAGCAGCTATAGATTACATCACAGAAATCGGTCCGGAAGCGATTTTGGACTATGAACAGGAACTGGTAAACTATGCTTACGAACGCATGAGTGAAGTCGAAGGCATCGAAATTTACGGCCCTGAAGTCCGTGCGGGATTGATTACATTCAATATGGATGGCGTTCACCCGCATGACCTGGCAACAGCGCTCGATTCCGAGGGTATTGCGGTCCGTGCCGGACACCATTGTGCACAGCCGCTGATGAAATGGCTGGATGTTTCATCGACAGCAAGAGCCAGTTTTTATGTGTATAACACCAAAGAAGAAATAGATGGTTTCATAGAAAGTCTTAAACGTACGAAGGAGTTTTTCTCTTATGAATTTTAACAATCTGAATCAGCTCTACCGTTCAGTAATTATGGATCATTACAAAAACCCGAGGAATAAAGGGGTTATTGAAAATGGTACGCTGACTGTAGATATGAACAACCCGACTTGTGGCGACAGGATCAGACTCACTTTGAATGTAGTGGATGAAATTGTCGAAGATGTTAAATTCGAAGGGGAAGGTTGCTCCATTTCTATGGCCAGTGCTTCCATGATGACTGAAGCGATTACTGGTCAAAAAGTCGATAAAGCCCTCTCGATGGGTGACGAGTTCAGCAAGATGATGCTGGGTGAAGACCATGATATCACCGACGATATGGGTGATATCGAAGCGCTGGCCGGAGTGAATCAATTCCCCGCCCGTATCAAATGTGCAACCCTATCCTGGAAAGCACTTGAAAAAGGCGTTAAGGAATCGGACAGCGAATAATAAAAGGAGTGATTGATATGGCTAAAAAAGCACCAGAAGTCGGCGATTACAAATACGGTTTCCATGACGAAGACGTATCGATTTTCCGTTCAGACCGCGGTTTGACAGAAGATATTGTCCGCGAAATTTCTAATATGAAAGAAGAGCCTCAGTGGATGCTGGATTATCGTCTTAAATCCCTGGAGCATTTCTATAAAATGCCAATGCCAATGTGGGGTGGAGACCTCTCAGAGTTGGATTTTGATGAAATTACGTACTATGTAAAACCATCAGAAATGGCAGAACGTTCCTGGGACGAGGTGCCGGATGAAATCAAGCGTACGTTTGATAAACTCGGTATCCCTGAAGCGGAACAAAAATATCTGGCGGGTGTTTCCGCACAGTATGAATCCGAAGTTGTTTACCACAACATGGAACAGGACCTCGAAGACAAAGGTGTAATCTTCAAAGATACAGACTCAGCTCTCCGTGAGAACGAGGAGCTCTTCAAAGAGCACTGGGCAACAGTGATTCCTGCAACGGACAACAAGTTCTCTGCACTGAACTCTGCTGTATGGTCCGGTGGATCATTCATCTACTGCCCGCCGGGAGTAAAACTGGATACGCCGCTTCAGGCGTACTTCCGTATCAACTCTGAAAACATGGGGCAGTTCGAACGTACACTCATCATCTGTGATGAAGGTTCAAGTGTCCACTATGTAGAAGGTTGTACAGCTCCGGTCTATACAACGAACTCACTGCACTCTGCAGTTGTTGAAATCGTTGTTAAGAAAGATGCATACTGCCGTTACACAACAATCCAGAACTGGGCAAACAACGTTTATAACCTTGTTACAAAACGTACGTTTGTTGAAGAAAACGGTACGATGGAATGGGTCGATGGCAACATTGGCTCCAAAGTCACTATGAAGTATCCATCCGTATTCCTGAAAGGCGAAGGTGCCCGTGGTATGACACTCTCCATCGCACTTGCAGGTAAAGGACAGCATCAGGATGCAGGTGCGAAAATGATTCACCTGGCTCCGAATACTTCATCTACAATCGTATCCAAATCGATTTCCAAAAATGGTGGTAAAGTATCCTACCGTGGTCAGGTACACTTCGGCCGTAAAGCTGAAGGTGCACGTTCCAACATCGAATGTGACACGCTGATCATGGATAACGAATCCACTTCAGATACAATTCCGTACAACGAGATACTGAACGACAACATCTCACTGGAACACGAAGCGAAAGTTTCCAAAGTATCCGAAGAACAGCTCTTCTATCTGATGAGCCGTGGGCTTGGTGAAGAAGAAGCGACAGAAATGATCGTCATGGGCTTCATCGAACCATTCACAAAAGAACTGCCAATGGAATATGCGGTGGAAATGAACCGTCTGATCTCCTTCGAAATGGAAGGTTCCATCGGTTAATATACTTTTTAAACCTCATCACACAAAGTGTGATGAGGTTTTTTATTGTGCATTCACATTAAAAAAGACCTTTTCATTTGAAAAGGTCTTAAATATCATCCATGAAAAATAGGTGAGGTCAGGAGAATCATTACGATGGACAGTACGAAAAGATAGATGATGGAATACCGTAAATTCATCTGTGCCCATTTCTTCAGATCTACTTTCCCGAGGCCGCGGGAAACAAGGATGATCCAGCCGATGGTCATAAGGAATGCAATGATGCAGAAGATTCCCCCGAGCGGTTCAATCAGTATGAACGGGAAGGGGAGTAGTGCCACGGTGTAGATCAGCATCTGGCGGATCGTCGGTTTTATTCCGGAAACCACCGGGAGCATCGGAACACCCGCGCGTGTATAGTCCTCGAGTCTTTTGACTGCAATCGCAAGTGTGTGCGGCACCTGCCAGACGAGCAGCACATAGAACATCGTCAGCGGTACGATATGGCCGGCCGGTGCGATGACTGCCCAGCCGATCAGCGGTGTAAATGCCCCGGAAATACTGCCGATGATGGTATTGATCGTGTATTTACGTTTGCTCCAGAAAGTATAGAGTACTACATAGAAAAACCATCCAAGAAATGAATAGGCAAAAGCTTCTATAGTCGTAAACAGCATCATGGCCATTCCTATGACAGATGTTGCGATCCCCGCCCATAAAACAGAGTTAAGGGAAAAAGCCCCGGTTACAGTCGGCCGTTTGCGGGTGCGATCCATCTTTTTATCGAGGTCGGTTTCATACCAGTTGTTGAGCATCAATGCGCCGGAAATAACGATTGTGCTGCCAATCATCGTCAGCATAAAAAGGCCGATATGATCCATGAAGCGTTCCCCGTTGAAGTAAAGTGCCAGCCAGTAGGCAGTGAAGATCGGCAGAACGTTGGCGGCAAGCACTTTCCCCTTCAGAAGATATTTGATATTAGTTAAAAATCCAAGGATACCGGAAGTGTTCCGCTCCGCTGATCCGGATTTAATTCGTCCATTTTCCAAGAATATTCCCTCACTCGTGTCGTTCTAATAAAAATTCCCACTCTTCATTATAACAGTCCGCCCAGGTTACAGTAATGGATAATTTGTGACTGATCACTTTCATGGTTTATGTGAAATCATACGGGGTAGATTATATGAAAGCTGATTTTAAACCTGAGAAGTGTCCCGTTTCTGCTTTACGAGATTACGAAGAGGAGGAAACACATATATGTCTGTCGTTGAAAATATTAAAAAAATCAAAGCGAAAAGTGATGATATCGGTATACTGACACTTTATTTGAATACCGATGCTTCGGATCCGGAGCAATCGAATGGTGAATGGAAGATCCATTTGAAGAATGGGATGAAGGCACTTAAAGAGCAGGTGAAGAATAGAGATAACCCGGAAGAATTGAAAGCACTGAAAAAGCTGATGGATCAGGCTGAGGCGGAAATCTATTCCAAACAGAAGGAGATGCAGCGGGGATATATACTCATCGCATCCGCAGATGGTGAACTTTGGAGGGAAAGGATACTCCAGGTGCCGGTAACTACTTCCATCCAATGGGATAATGTCGCCCAGACCCAGCAGGTGGAGGAGCTTGAACAGAGATTTCCTGAAACGGCCATCATCGTCGTCCAGCAGGCTGAAGTAACGTTTATCGAAACAGAGCTCGGCACCATCCAGGATGAGAAGTATTTCAGCTGGGATCTGGAACGGCAGAGCTGGGTGGACTACCAGGAAGCTGTGCAGCCGGGTGAACGAGGACATGGCAAAGATGAATTCCAGCGGCGTTTTGATGAAAACCAGCAGCGCTGGTATAAGGACCTTGCCCAGGAACTTTCAAAAGAACTGAAAGCCCGTAAATTGAAAGGGGCATACCTCGTCGGCAACAAAGAATCGGTTTCCGAACTGGAATCCAATATGAGCGAAAACTATGTCAGAGGAACCATTGCCAAAAACCTGGGTTCGAGACCGAACCATGAAATTTTAAAAGAAGTGTACGACACGTTGATCTAACGCGGACGAACTGAAACGACAGCACCGGCATATTTAGATGCTGGTGCATTTTTTTGATATAGTTGAGACATAATACAATCGGAAGGGGCGTCAATGGATGATCGAGGACAAAACATTGGAACAGTGGAAAGCGGAGTATCCTCTGCTGGAGCTCATCACTGCATATGAGCCGGTGCTGTGGACGAATGAAAAAATATATACGGCAGGGCAGGCGTTCAGTAAGCTGTCTCTGGGAGAAGCGGATGTGCTTGAGGCAGAGGCCCGTTTGAAACGCTTCGCACCATACATCGCACATGTTTTCCCGGAAACGAGGGAGAGTGCGGGTATTATTGAATCCCCGCTCACAGGAATCCCTGATATGAAAAAGGGGCTTGCGGAACTTTACAAGGTGCCGATTGACGGTGGATTGTATGTAAAGGAGGACAACAGGCTGGCAATATCCGGCTCGATCAAAGCCCGCGGGGGAATATATGAAGTGCTGAAAAGGGCCGAGGATCTGGCGGTTGAAGCCGGCATGATCAAAGAAGAGGATGACTATAAACAGTTTGCCGATGATGCATTCAAGGAATATTTTTCACAATATAAGATTGTCTGCGGTTCGACCGGCAACCTGGGGTTGAGCATCGGCATCATGAGTGCCGAACTGGGGTTCAGTGTGACCATCCATATGTCGGATGATGCGAGAGCATGGAAGAAGGAAATGCTCCGTTCAAAGGGCGTCAATGTAGTTGAACACAGCGATGATTACAGCAGAGCAGTGGAGCAGGGTCGCATGGAAAGCGGCAATGATCCGAAAAGCTATTTTGTCGATGATGAGAATTCGGAAACATTATTCTTCGGATATGCTGTGGCAGCAGTGAGGCTGAAAGCGCAGCTGCAGGAAGAGAGTATACTAGTGGACCGGGATCATCCGCTGAATGTGTATCTTCCATGCGGCGTGGGCGGCGGCCCCGGAGGCATCGCATTCGGACTGAAAGTGATGTTCGGGGATCATGTCCACTGCTACTTCGCAGAGCCGACACACGCCCCGTGCATGCTGATCGGCATGATGACAGGGTATCATGAGAGACTTGCCGTCCAGGATTTCGGACTCGATAATAAAACTGCGGCAGACGGCCTTGCAGTGGGCAGGCCATCTGGTTTTGTCGGAAGGCTGCTGGAAGATTTGGCTGCTGGCGTCTATACGGTCAGTGATGAGAATCTCTTCCGTATGCTTGCGCTTGCTTACATCACTGAAGGGCTCAAACTGGAGCCCTCTGCACTGGCTGGATTCATGGGGACCGCGGTTGTACCAAACGACACCTCCGAGGCGACGCATATCGTGTGGAGTACCGGCGGAGAAATGGTACCGGAAGAAGTGTGGCAGGAATACTACGAAACCGGAAAAAATCTCCTTTAGCAGATGAAACCCCTCAATCATGGATTGAGGGGTCTTTATTATGATTGATCGATGAATATTAGAAATTGAAATAAGGGTTGTATCCTGGATAATATCCGTTTTGGAGGTCATTCAGGGATAGACCGTAGTCCATCTGGAGGTGTGGGTAATCTTTGAAGTTTTCCCAGTCTCCGCCCCATGTAAAGCCGAAGTCTTTAGCCATCTCTCCGATTTCAAACCAGTCCGGTTTGCTGTTGCCGTTTCCATCATATTCGAGGTTCCACGTGACTTCACCATTGCCGGTTTCAACTGCAAAATCTACGGCAAGTCCGTAATTATGGTATGATTCTCCACCTTTTGCATAAGTAATGATATTTCCCGGAACAGTCCTGCCCTGGTCATACAGTTCATTCTGTTCTTCGAATGAACGGAAGCCGTCAGTGAAACGGATCAGAATGCCTTTTTCAGCCGCTTTCTGTTTCAGGGCTTCGGCATTTGACTCGACAGTTGGATGTAAGTCTTCAGGCAGAGAATCTTTATGTGTTTCGTTCGCTGAGGCGGTATTCGTATCGGCACTCAAAAATATCAAAGAAGGTACGACGGCGAATACGAAAAGTATTGCAGAAAAAGATCTAAATGTGCTTTTCATGGATAGAAATGTCTCCTTTTTAATTTTGATAAATAATGGTACGGATTCACGTTAACATTTTGTACATATATTTGCACTTTGATTTAGTGGCCAAATTAATTTTTAACCCGATGTTAATCAGATTGAAAACTCAGTGTAATATAACTGTAAAAAATTATGAAATTATTTTTACAGTTAAAATATTAATTTACTAATTTTGTAAAATGGGAATATTGAACATTTCACTGCTGAAAACAAGCCCCTGGACACCATAGAAAGAGGATATTGTTTATAATGAAGATAGAATATTCAAATTTTAGGAGGAGTTTCATGCACTATACATCACTTGATACCCCGGCTCTTCTGATCGATAAGCGCGTCATGGAAAACAACATTGCAAATATGCAGCGTACGGCAGACAGTAACAAGGTGGCACTCCGCCCCCATACGAAAACGCATAAGATGTCGAAGCTTGCCAAAATGCAGGAGCATGCGGGAGCCAGCGGCATCACTGTTGCCAAGGTGGGGGAAGCCGAAGTGATGGCTTCACGCGGCCTCAGTGATATTTTCATCGCCAATGAAATCGTGGGGGAGCAGAAACTCTCAAGGATCCGTCATCTGGCAGAGTCCATCGATATATCATTCGGCATAGATTCGATTCACCAGGTGAACGAAATCGAGAGGGTGTTTGAAGGTGCCGCTGACAAAGCGCAGGTCCTGATTGAAATCGAAGTCGGTGAAAAACGCTCTGGTGTCATCGAGGAGGCATACTTCAGTGCATTGCTTGAAGCGCTGAGACAATGCAGGAACATTCATTTCAAAGGTGTCTTCTCGCATGACGGTCATACGTACAAAGCGGAAACGGTTAAAGAATTGAAGGCTTTGTATGAGACGGCGGCTACACGGACGATCCATTTTGCAGAGATTGCCGCTGAGGCGGGATTTGAAGCGGAGACAGTCAGCATCGGCTCTACTCCTCCCTTTATTCTCAATTTTGAAGTGCCCGCAGGTGTGACTGAAATCCGTCCGGGGACATACATTCTGATGGATGCCGGTCAGTCTAATGTCATCGGCAATTTCGATTCCATTGCGGCGACAGTCCTGACGACAATCATCAGCAGGCCGACACATGAGCGTGTCATTACCGATGTCGGTGCGAAAGGGATTACGATGCAGACGCGGACGAAAGGTCTGACAGCGACGGACGGCCTGGGGCTGATCAAGGGGTTTGATGGGGTATACATCGACAGTGTGTTCGATGAGCATGCCATCATCTACAATGAAGCGTTCAGCAATCAGGTGGGAATCGGGGACAAGGTGGAGATCATCCCGAATCACATTTGTCCGGTGGCGAACCTGCATGAGACGGCCTATCTGATCGAAGGTGGACAGGTGGTCGGGGAAATCGACATCGACTGCAGGGGGAAGCTTAAATGATGGAACGCTATATTTGCTCAAGCTGCCGCATGGTGCATGAAATCACGCTCTCCAGATGGAAATGTGACTGCGGCGGCATGCTGGACCTCGATTATAATCGTATGAGCATAAATCCCTCCGAATGGCCGAGGTTTCCGGATTCCATGTTCAGGTACGCGGCCGCCATGCCGGTGGAAGCATCGGTATGGCAGCCGGTGACGATGGGGGAAGGCGCGACGCCGCTTATCGTACTGGACGATTCGGACGCGGATGTTTACGTTAAAGTGGACTACAAGATGCCTACATTGTCCTTCAAGGACCGCGGGGCGGCGGTGCTCATGGCCAAGGCAAAACAGTTGGGTGCAGGGAAAGTGATTGCCGACAGCAGCGGGAATGCAGGCACCGCCATCTCCGCATATGCTGCCCGTTGCGGCATTGCATGTGATATATATTTGAGTGATGCGACATCACCTAAAAAGGTGGCCCAGATCGAAGCACATGGTGCCAGTATCGTACAGATCAACGGAACCCGTGAGGATATTGCGGCGGCTGCACAGGATGCGGTGGATGCTGAAGGCGTATTTTACGCGAGCCATGTGTATAACCCTTACTTCTATGAAGGTACGAAGACATATGCCTTTGAAATCTTCGAGGCGCTGGGGGAAGCTCCGGATACGCTGATCGTCCCTGTGGGCAACGGGACTTTACTGCTCGGCGCCTATTACGGGTTCAAGGAGCTGCTGGATGCCGGTGTGATTGAAAAACTGCCGAAGATCGTAGCCGTCCAGGTGGCGAACTGTGCGCCGCTCGCGCAGGCATTCGAAAACAATCACAGTGCGGCGGCACCCGTTGAAAATACAGGGACATTGGCAGAGGGCATCGCGATTGCGGCGCCTGCAAGGTCTGCACAAATACTGGACGCGGTCAGGGCAACGGACGGTCACTTCATAACGGCCGGTGAAGACGAAATCAGGACGGCCCGTGAAATACTCGGTAAAAAAGGTTTTTTCGTCGAAGTGACCACGGCTGCCAATTATGCAGCATACATGAAATATGACAAAAAGAGGGGTGAAACGCTCGTCATCCCGCTGTGCGGAGCAGGAATGAAATCAGGCTGAGCATATTCAGCCAAATGAAGTTCCCGGTGAAAGTTGTGCCGGGAACTTTGTTGTGAGTATAATTGGTTAAAGGAAAAATTATGGTGGAGGAAATTATTTTATGGAATCTAAGCAATCTAAAACTCTGAAGGCCGGTAATGGTAATCTGTGGAAAGGGCTGCGGCCGATACAGGGGAAGCTGTACCTGACTGAAACAGTACTGCACCATGTACCGAATTTTTCATCTTTCCACAGGGAAGAGCGGAGCGTGGAGCTTGTTGATATTGAAAATGTTGAGATTGGCAGGACGATGGCGTATGGTTTCATCCCGCTGCCAAATCAGCTTGCAGTGACCTTGAAGGACGGGGAAGTGCTGAAATACATCGTGAACGGCAGGAAGAAATGGAAGAAGGCGATTGATGAAGCGGCAGGTAATGTGCAGAGCGGAACTGTATGACATGTCAGACTAAAAGGGGTTAATCGTTATGTACGGACAGAATGCATTGAGCTTCAAGGGGGTGGGAATGCTCCTCAGAGTGGTGGCGGTCGTCACATCGAGTGTAGCGACGGTGATTTCAACATGGCTGCCTCTTCTGTTCCACTATGATTTTTCTGCCGGAAGTCTGCTGCTGCACCTGCTGCTGCTCATTTCCGGTGCCTTTCTGATACACGGTGCACTGACACACGTGTTCAATGACATCACCGATTTTGAATCCGGTACGGATGCATACAGCCCGGCACTCCTGTCCGGCGGCAGCAGGGTGATCCAGTCAGGTGCCATGAGCGTGCCGCTGCTGAGGAAGATCGGGTGGACCCTTACAGCAGTGCTGGCAGGTGTGGCGCTGCTCCTTATGATTTTGGGACAGGAGGAACTGTCTGTCCTCATCCTCGTCGGCATATGGGGGGCGGCATCGTATTCACTTCGGCCGTTCAGGTTTGCCTATTCGCCTCTGCTCGGTGAATGGCTGAGTCTATTCCCGTCGATGCTGCTGCTCGGGCTCGCTGCACCATGGCTGATGCTTGAAACGATCCCCGCATGGGGATGGCAGAATGCATTGGTGAATGCTCTTTGGTGCATGAGCTGGGTGATGGTGCATCATATTCCTGATATGGAAGCAGACCGGCGGGCAGTGCCGTTCAAACAGACATCTGTCGTCTGGGCTGCGGATCGGTTCGGCATCCGTGGTGCAGGCTATCCGGCAATCTTGTATCTTGTCATGATTGGCGGGATTGCACTCTGGATTTTCGCGAGCCGCCCCGTCACAGCTGCCGGGGTCATCGTCATGGTGGGGTACGGAATTTATTTGATTTTGAAAATGGATAAGGCGGATGCGCAGGCGGTTACAGCTGCTGAAAAGAAATTGCTGCTTGCAGCGATGGCAACCGCTGTGTGGATGGGACTGTTCATATAAACGAAACCGCCCGCTTCGTCATGAAGCGGACGGTTTTTTCTCTTTTCGGCCGACGGAGATGTATATCGCGATGCCGAGTATGACGATGATGCCGATGACCTGATAGATGCCCATGCTGACATTCAGCCAGATGACGGAACTGACGACAGCTGAAGCCGGCTCGATGATGCCAAGTATGCCGGCTTCTTTTGAAGACAGGTGCTTCAGGCTGCTGATATAGAGCAGGAAGGCAAGCGTCGTCCCCAGCAGGACGGACAGGATCAGTACTGAAGCAAGTCCGAACGTCCAGTTGAAACTGAAATCAAACTCCCATAGCGGATGGATGAAATTCATCGCGATGCCGCCGATCAGCATCGATCCGCCGACCAGCTGAAGCGGATGGAGCCGGTACAGGAGCTTTTGGGCATGCAGGGTGTAGTAGGCCAGGGCGACACCTGAAATCAATCCCCAGAACAGCGCGACCGGGGAGACCATCATTTTGTCCAGACTGCCGTTTGTCGCAAGCAGGAATACGCCGGCAATCATCAGGGCGATGATGATCCCATCCATCCGGGACCATTTCGAATACTTTCGGATTACGAGCCAGAGGATGATGTAGATCGGCCCGGTATACTGGAGTACCGTAGCAATCGCAGCGTTGCCATGGCCGATTGCCGCCATGAAGGAATACTGGACCATCGTCATGCCGAGGAGGCTGTAGATGAAAAGCATTCCGAGCGTTTTTCTGTCCATGCGCACAGGCTGCTGTTTTCTGGAGAAGAACGCATAGGCGCCGAGCAGTATGATGCCGCTGATCGTCAGGCGGAAAGTGACGTACCAGTCGATTGTCACCGGTGTATTTCTGAATATGTAATCTGCAGCCGTGCCTCCGACACCCCACAGTGCAGCACCGATAATGACGAAAATCAGTCCTTGTATATGTCTGGAATTTTCATGCATCGTGTCCACTCCCTTCTGTCATTACTAAAAGGATAGAGTATAAACATCCAAAATACAATATGGAAATCCGTACGAGGCAAAGAGAACACTCTGTCGCGGGCCGGTGTGATACACTTGGGTTGATAAAGATAATAGTGCAGAAGGAGGTTTTTATTTTGACCGAGCTTGATAAGTGGTTTGGGCAGGCAATGAGCGCAGAGGCATATATCAACGATATGGAAAAGCATAAGGAAAATCTGCAGAATGTCTATAATAACTTTGCGATACCGGATGATGAGGCATTTTTCAGGCAGCTGGAGAATAAAAATCTCCGTGCCATCGTCATTACAGAGGACTGGTGCGGGGATGCGATGATGAATACACCGGTGCTTTTGCACCTGGCACAAAAGAGTCATATGGAAGTCCGCATGCTGCTGCGTGATTCCAACCTGGAATTGATGGATCAGTATTTGACGAACGGCAAGTCCCGTTCGATCCCGATCATCATCTTCATAGATGAAGCGGGCGAAGAGGTGACCCATTGGGGTCCGCGTTCCGAATATGTCCAAAAAGAGGTCGACAGATTGATGGCGGACCTGCCGGATAAGGAGTCCCCGGAATACAAGGATGCGTTCATGAAGAAAATTTCAACGCTGACTGCACGGTTTTCGACTGAAGCCGAACTGTGGCAATCAGCATATCAGAGCATGAAGAAGAGACTGGAAGAAAATATGTAGCAAAATGCCCGGACGGAGTGGCTGGCCACTCATCCGGGCATTGTTATGCGGCGGGGATGCCGCTATTCTGACTGAATCTTCTCCCCGGAACCGTAAATTTCGAGCGAACTGAAATCGACCGCATCGGTCTTCACGAAGAATGTCGACGGTATCGAGACCTGCGGGCAGGTCACGTCTTCAGGGTTTTCCCCGTTTTCCACTACGGGGGTCAGTTCGAACATGAATTGAAGCACACCTTCTTTGTTAACCAGGTCTTCGAGCAGGTAGCCGCATCCATTTTCATAGAGTGATACCTGGAAGACATGTTCCTTATCAAAGTCGATGGCATCGGTATCAATTTCCGCGCCGGTCTGTTCGATGGCCATTCCGAGCATTTCCTCATCCGTAATATGCTGGACGGTATTACTCATTGTGCCGGCATCGCCCGATTCAGTCTTGGCGATGACTTCATAGTCGATGCTGCTGCCTGAACCGCTGCATGCCGAGAGCAGAATGAGCATTGCACCCGCCGCTGTGAATAGGATAAAACGTTTTAAATTAATCATATTTCAACCCCACGAACTGCAGTTTTTTATTGAACAGCTTCGGATACGCCATATAACCGACCATGACGGATGCCATTGCTGCATTGTTGAGAATCAGGAACAGGACGAGCAGCTGGTACATGACGGCTTCAAGCGGATCGGCACCCCCGATGATCAGACCGCTCATCATGCCGGGAAGCTGTACGAGTCCCATCGTCTTCTGCCCTTCGATCGTCGGTATCATGCTTGTCTGGATTGCGGATCTGAGGCTTCTCTTGATTGCCATTTCCGGCTTTCCTCCCATGGACAGGATGAGTTCGATCGTTTCATCGCTGCGCTCCACTTCGTCCTTGAATTTATTCAGGAACAGCAGTGAGAGCACCATGCAGTTGCCGATGATCATGCCGCTGATCGGGATGATCTGCTCGGGTTCTGAAGGAATGATTCCGAACCCTAATACTATCAGCATTGAGAGTGATTCTACAGCAATAAGGGTAAAGAATACCATCCAGGTAATTCCGGGGATGCCGCTGCCTTTTTTGATGACATTCTGGGTCGCTGCGCCGATCATTAGCATAATCATCAGCACAATGTAGACGGGATGATCCGCTTCGAATACGAAAGTCAGTATGTAGCCGATGATCAGCAGCTGGATGATAGAACGTACGGTTGCGATGATGATATCCTTCTCAAGGTCAAGTTTCAGCCACAGTGTCAGACCGAGAGGAATGGCGACAAAAATGAGGGAGAGGGCTAGCTGTGTGAATGTCATAGTGATTCCCCCTTCACAAACTGTCTGATTTCATGGTTTTCCGAATCGTCGATAAACGCGGCATCTCCGAACTCGATGAGCTCCCCGTCCCGCAGGAACCACATGTCATCACTCACCCGGCGTGCCTGGTCCAGGTCATGGGTGATCCATACGACTGTCACTTTTTCTTCACGCTGCAGCCGGACGATCAGACGCTCGATCTCTTTCACCAGCGTGTAGTCGAGGCTTGATGTAACCTCATCCAGCAGGAGGACTTTCGGGCGGTTGACGAAAGTGCGTGCAATGGACACCCGGCTCCGTTCGCCGCCGGACAGTGATTTTACATTGTGATCGAGCGGAATGGTCTCGAGATCAACCATTTCAAGCAGCTGCTTCGCCCGTTCGACCGATAAAGTATCACCGAATATTTCCCGCGGGAGGTTGAGATTATCATACACAGTGCCTGCGACCATGGGAGAACTCTGGAATGCCATGCCGATCTCTTTGCGAAGTTCTATGATATCGATGTTCTGCAGATTTTCCCCCCGGTAATAAACATCCCCTGTATCCGGGGACAGGAGCCCGTTGATATGTTTCAGGCAGGTTGTTTTTCCGGCGCCGCTGGGACCGACGAAAGTTGTGATCCGGCTTTCCCGGAAATCTCCCGAAATGTTGTGTAGAATGCCATTGTGACTGACATTGCTGAATTTTATAATGCTCATGACCGGGTGCCCCCCTTTAAAATTGTGTTACAATAAAGTAAGGTGATTTTTATGATTTATGCAGGACTTACTGGCTGGGGAGATCACGATGATCTCTACGCAGACATTACTAATAAAAAAGATAAATTGGTTACATATGCATCCCATTTCCCGATTGTGGAACTGGATGCAACATATTATGCCATCCAGAGGACTTCCACAATAGAAAAATGGTGCAGTGAAACACCTGAAAAGTTCAAATTCGTCGTCAAGGCACATCAGTATATGACCGGACACAGCGACTACAGGGATCATTATGATTCCATCAAAGATGTATTTTCTGCATACCGCGACATGCTCGCGCCGATGGAGAAGGCGGGAAAACTCGCTTTCGTGCTGCTTCAGTTCCCGCCGTGGTTCGACTGTACGAATAAAAACATCCGTTATGTAAAATATGCGATTACGCAGCTCGTTCCTTACAAAGTAGCCGTCGAGTTCAGGAATCAAACATGGTTTTCCGAAACATACCGAGAAGAGACACTCACGTTCCTGCATAACAACGGTGCCATCCACAGCATCTGCGATGAACCACAGGCCGGAATTGGCAGCATCCCTTTTGTGAACAGGGTGACGGACAAGAGCGCATTCATCAGGCTCCACGGTCGGAACACGCACGGATGGACCCAAAAGGACCGGACAAGTGAAGAATGGCGCAATGTAAGGTATCTATATGATTATAACAGAACAGAGCTGGAATGGCTGAAGCGGCAGGTTGAGATTCTCAGTCACAAGACAAAGGATATATACATCGTCTTCAACAACAACTCCGGCGGTCACGCCGCCGGGAATGCACAGGAATTCCTGAAGTTGATGAATATCAGATATGAAGGACTTTCGCCCAAGCAATTGAGATTATTTTAGCATCGGGGAGCGAAGCGCCTCCTGATGTAAAAGTGAAGCCTGTACTGCAGGGTCGGGCGGGCTTTTAAAGGAGCAGAGCCTATGGAATATCTCATATTGATTTTAATCGGACTGCTGGCGGCAGCACTGGGTGCGCTGATCGGTATCGGCGGCGGAGTGATCATCGTGCCGCTGCTCATCTTTTTCGGTACCTACATTGAAGTGCTCGACCGCATCACACCGCAGACGGCCGTGGGGACATCGAGCCTTGTCCTCATTGTCATCGGCTTGTCCGCAATGATGTCATATGGCCGGAGCAACCAGCTGGATAAGAAAAATGGCACCTTGTTTTTGATGGGGATCATGCCGGGCGCATTCATCGGTTCCTATGCCAGCAGACTATTTACGACAGAAAGCTTTAATTTGTACTTCGGTATTTTCCTGATTTTTTTAAGCACGATACTGATCATCAGAAATAAGATCAAACCGATCACCATATTCCAGGACGAACGCTATGTCCGGCCGCATGTGGACCATATGGGTGAAGTGCATCACTACGGCTTTGCACCATGGATTGCCGTCGTCTCCACATTCATCGTCGGCTTCTTCACGGGGCTCTTTGGCATCGGCGGGGGTGCCCTCATGACTCCCCTGATGCTGATTGCCTTCAGGATGCCCGCCTCCATTGCGATCGGCACAAGCATGATGATGGTTTTCTTCTCCGGCCTTGCAGCTGCCAGCGGGCATGTGCTGCAGGGGAACGTTGACTACTGGTATGCAGCATTTATATTGCCTGCAGCTTTCCTTGGTGCGAAAATCGGGGTGGGGATCAATCAGAAATTCAAATCCGATTCCCTTGTCGTCGTACTCCGGACAGTACTCATGCTGCTTGGCATATATATGATTTTACAGACAATCCTATAGAGGTGATCAAGGTGGAGATAAAACTCTTCCATACCAACGATGTGCACAGCCATCTATACAACTATTTAAAAATAATGTCTTTTTTGAAGAATAAAAAGCGCCAATACGGA
>CAYTIR010000036.1:0-5039 GCA_964437955.1 uncultured Staphylococcaceae bacterium | reverse complement strand
CTCTATGTCGATCTTGGCGATCATGTCGACCGCTCACACCCGTATACCGAAGCATTGCTCGGCAAAGGGAACATAGAACTACTCAATGAAGCCGGGTGTGATGTTGCGACCATCGGTAATAACGAAGGCATCACTCTGCAGAAAGCGGATTTGGAAACTTTGTATGATGATGCGGATTTCGATGTCATCTGTGCGAATCTGCGGGAAGTCGGCAGCACCAATCCATTTTTCAGACCGTATGTCATAAAGGAAATAGAAGGCATAAAATTCGGGTTCATCGCTGCCACTGTTGAATTTACGCCATTCTATAAAGCGCTTGGCTGGGAAGTCTCCGAAGCATTCGACTGGGTGCTTGGTGCCATCCGCGAAATCAATACGGAAGTCGACTGCATCGTCATGATGAGCCATCTGGGCCGCTACGATGATGAATCACTGGCGATGATGTTTCCCGAAATCGATGTCATCCTGAGCTCCCATACCCATCACTATCTTCCGGAAGGCGACTGGGTGGGGGATACACTGCTTGCGGCAGCCGGACGTTTCGGCGACTTTACAGGAGAGGTCACTCTCAATTTTGAAGGTGCGGAACTGGTCGGCAAATCGGCGAAGCTATATGAGACGGATATGCTCTCAAGCGTGGATGACAACTACTATGATATCGGACGTGACATGCTGCAGACGGTCGTCGAAGAAGATGCGAAACCGATCGGACGCAGGCTGTATTCTGCAAGTGAATTTGTTTCCCGCCTTGCTGTCATGATACAGGAGTTCACCGGCAGCGACGCAGGACTCGTGCACACCGGACTAGTCGTCAAGCCGTTTGAGGGCGGTGACCTGACGGAGTATGACCTCCATAAAGTGCTGCCCCATGCGATCAATGCTGTACAGATTGAACTTTCCGGCCGTGAACTGAAGGAAGTGTTCAACCAGGCGATGAAGCACGAATTCAAGGATGAAATCATCCGCGGGCTGGGGTTCCGCGGGGACATATTCGGTTGTTTCGTCTCCCACAATATCGGTTACATCCAGTCCGAACGGGAATATTATATCGGAGGCAGTCTGATTGATGACCGCAAAACGTATACACTCGGGACGCTCGACATGTATACGTTCGGCAGGATCTTCCCGCAATTCAGATATTCGAAGAAAACGTATTTGATGCCTGAGTTCCTGAGGGACATCTATAAAAAGTACAATGGTCAAATCTAGTTGATATATAACGAAAATATTGCTATAATATTTAATAACAATTAAAGAACGAAAGTAGAGGTCGCGATTTTTATCATTACCGCAGGGAGCAGACATGCTTTGAACTGCTGGGAAAGGGGAAATTGCCGAAGCGCATCAGCCGGTGGGATGATGTGCTGGGACCGGATTTAACAGATCCGGTACTGTCATTGCGATGATGCGCTACATAAAAGTGACCTTTGACGTCACAGTGGCTGATTCTGTAATGCTGCTGTGGCGTCTTTTATTATTGCAAAATTCAACGGAGGTAAGTATAGATGGAAAATATTTTGAATTGGGACTACATATCATTGATCCCGCCGCTTCTGACATTGCTGTTGGTCGTGGCAACACGCAAAGTCGGCCTCAGTCTGGGAGTCGGTATCATCACTTCTGCATTTCTTGTAGCAGAAGGCAGCTTCATGGGAACACTCGGAACCATATGGGACTCATTCGCCATGATCTTTGTCGTGGACGGAGGCATCAACACTTGGAACGCCTTCATCCTCATCTTCCTTACATTTCTCGGGGTGATGACGGCATTCATGAACATGTCCGGCGGTGCAAAAGCATTTACGGCATGGGCGCTTACTAAAGTGAAGACACGGAGACAGGCGAACTTCGCGACGGCGCTGCTCGGAATCATCGTATTCATCGATGATTATTTCAGTGCACTCATCGTCGGACAGGTGGCGAAACCGCTGACTGACAAATATGACGTCTCCCGGGCGAAGCTTTCATATTTCATTGATACGACCGCTTCCCCCGTATCCGTCATCGCACCGATTTCCAGCTGGGGTGCCGGCATCATGGGTCTGGTCGCACCGCTTCTGGCAGCAGCGGGCATGGCTGCAATCACACCGTTCCAGGCATTCATATACATGATTCCGATGAATCTGTATGTACTCACTGCACTCGCAATGATGTTCATTGTCATTACTACACGGTTCGACATTGGTCCGATGCGCAAACAGGAAAGACGTGCCATCGAGGAGGGCATCCTCGTGGAGAACGCCATGGAAGCACCGGGTGCGACGGACGAAGAACTTCCCGTCCATGAGCAGGGCTCTGCAAAAGCGCTGATCATTCCGATACTCGGTTTGGCACTGACAGTAGTCATTTCAATGCTGGTCACAGGCGGACTTGAAGGTGGCGAGTGGACACTGCTCAGCATGTTCGAAAACACGCTCGTAACGCATTCGCTTCTGATTGGCGGCGTTGTCGGCCTTGTACTCAGCCTGTTCTACTTCTTCAGATATACACGCAGCAACAACGATTTCGGCAAGACGGAAATCTGGTTGGGAATAAAGACCGGTTTTCTTGCGATGTTCCCTGCGATGCTCGTGCTGACGCTGGCATGGATGATCGGTGAACTGATTTCAGCAATCGGTACGGGTGAACTGCTCGGAGCGATGGTCGAACAGTCGAATCTGCCGGTGAGCATGCTGCTTGCAGTCGTATTCGCAGTGGCGTGTCTCATGGCCGTGGCTACCGGTACGAGCTGGGGGTCATTCGGTATACTGATTCCGATTACAGGTGAAATCATGATCGCGCTTGGCGAGACGGCGCTTCTGTTGCCGGCTGTGGCCGCAGTACTCGCGGGTGCGGTATTCGGTGACCACTGTTCACCGATTTCCGACTCGACGATCCTGTCCTCGACAGGGGCAGGGTGTAACCATATCGTACACGTCATGACACAGCTGCCGTATGCGATATTGTCTGCACTGATTGCGCTGGTCGGGTACATCGTACTCGGACTTACAGCAAGCGTCTGGCTTGCGCTTGGCACGATCACTTTATTGCTCATAATCGTGTCGCTCATATCAAAATTCGTTTATTCCCCGATTATTAACAGAGCATGATATTTATAAGATTCCCCGCATGGCAGAGGCTGTGCGGGATTTTGATTTCGCAGCCGAGTTTAGAAAATAAGGAATAAAGTTAAATATCAAACTTCTCTTTCTCATATGCAGGATAAGTATGCTACTATAAGGATAACTTTTCTTATGGGGGGCTTAATAGCATGGCAACTAAAAATGAAGAGATTTTAAGAAAGCCGGATTGGCTGAAGATAAGACTGAATACGAATAAAAACTACACCGGTCTGAAGAAGATGATGCGCGAGAAGAATCTACATACTGTATGTGAAGAGGCAAAATGTCCGAACATCCACGAATGCTGGGCAGAAAGACGTACAGCGACATTCATGATACTTGGTGCGGTTTGTACACGTGCGTGCCGATTCTGTGCAGTCAAAACCGGACTGCCGAACGAACTGGACCGCGATGAACCGAACCGTGTTGCAGAATCCGTCAAACTGATGAATCTTAAACATGTTGTCATAACTGCGGTGGCACGGGATGACCTGAAAGATGCGGGTTCAACTGTATATGCTGAAACAGTGAGGAAAGTAAGAGAGGAAAATCCATATACGACGATAGAAGTACTGCCGTCGGATATGGGCGGGGAATTCGATAATCTCAAGACGCTGATGGATGCGAAGCCGGACATCATGAACCACAACATTGAAACGGTTGAACGCCTGACGCCGAGAGTAAGGGCGAAAGCGAAATACTGGAGAACGATGGAATTCCTGAAGCGTGCCAAAGAGATCAATCCGGAAATCCCTACGAAATCCAGCATCATGGTCGGACTCGGCGAAACTGTCGAGGAACTCCATCAGACGATGGACGATCTGAGAGCGCATAATGTGGATATTCTGACGATCGGCCAGTATTTGCAGCCGTCAAGAAAACATTTGAACGTACAAAAATATTATACACCGCTTGAGTTTGGCAAATTGAGAAAAGTGGCAATGGAAAAAGGATTCAAGCATTGTGAGGCCGGTCCGATGGTCCGCTCAAGCTACCATGCAGATGAACAGGTCAACGCAGCGGCAAAAGCCAAACAGGCCAAGGGTGATGAATTACTGAAGGGTGAGTAAATCTATGATTACGATAGATCATATGCATTTTGAGATTATTGAGAACTACAGGGACGCTTTTGATGAAGAGCAGTTCCAGGAGAAATACAGTGAGGTTCTTAATAAATATGATTATATCGTCGGAGATATCGGCTATGAAAAGCTGAGATTGGCCGGCTTCTTCAGAGATAACAAAGCGAAGGCGGAACGGGACAAGAAGTTCAGTGCAGTGCAGGATTATTTGTACGAGTACTGCAACTTTGGGTGCGCTTATTTCATTTTGAGAAAAGTGCCGAAGTCCGAAATGAAGGAAATGCGCGAGGGCAGTGAGCATGAAGCGGAACCGGAAGAATCCGGGCATGGTGAGCCGGCTGGTTCAGCTGATACATCGGAATCCGGGCCGGATGCCCAACAGGCGCCAACCGATGGTGCAGCACCTGAAGACAGGACGGAGCAGCCGGAGCCGGAAACTGAAGTCCAGCCGCAGAAAAGGAAAAAATCCTCACGCGGCAGAAAGAAGCCGAATCAGCAGAAACAGAATGACAGGCCTGCAACTTCGAATAAAACGCTCGCAGCACACCAATCATTCAAAAATTCATAATTTAAAGGAGCGGCATCATGCAGTTGGCAGATGTCGCTCTTTTTTGATGCCATATGGACTTCGTTTGAGCGACGACGTCCATATGGGGGGGATCTGGCCTTCGTTTGAGCGACGACGTCCATATGAGGGGTTATCTGGCCTTCGTCGTGCGGACGGTGTCCATATGAGGGGTTATCTGGTCTTCGTTGTGCGGACGACGTCCATATGAGGGGTTATCTGGCCTTCGTTTGAGCGACGACGTCCATATGAGGGGTTATCTGGCCTTCGTTTGAGCGACGACGTCCATAT
>CAYTIR010000035.1:14424-24630 GCA_964437955.1 uncultured Staphylococcaceae bacterium | reverse complement strand
CGAGTACTTAGAGTACTCTAGTTTAGGATACTATGTTTAAGGGGTCACCACTGGGATGATTATGCACACATATGATTGCAGCAGCACTTCTTTTTACCGCTTCTTTATATATTTCTCTTGGGTGAACGATTGAACTGTTAAGAGATCCCTTGAACATGGTTTCCTGATGAATAATCATATTTTTGGTAGAAAGAAACAGAACAACAAAGTGTTCCTGCTGATAATACCTGAGCTTTTCCATGAGAAGATCACAGACATCGTCAGGACTTTTTATATACATTTCCTCTTCAAGGGAATGTGTGTGCATCCTGATTGCTATTTCGATCACAGCTAGAATGGTAATTGCTTTTGCAGCACCGATTCCTTTCAATCGTATAAGTTCCTGGTAGGTTAAATTCCTAAGTTCCCGGATTGATTTCATGTCTTTTATAATTCTGTTGGCAATAGTGATACTGGACTCATCCCGACTTCCGGTATTTATTATTATTGCCAATAACTCCTGATTCGTAAGTTTGTCAGCACCATAGGTCATGAGCCTCTCCCTTGGTTTATCTGTTGTATGCATTTCTTTGATCATCATGTTTACAAGAACCCTCCATAATATATAAGATTAAATTCTTCATACAAGAAAAAACATAAGATTGATGCATTCGCAATGAAAGGTACTAGTGGTAATTTTTCATTTCTATACTCTTTATATAAATTCGTCAGAATAACAAAAAGTCCACCAATTATATAAGTAAGCAAGATTACATATATAAAGAAGTTTATTGGTGTTATTAATGTGAGTACTGTGAATAATTTTATGTCACCAAAACCTATAGATTCAGAAAAAAGAAAGTAAATCAAATACAGAACAAGAATGACAAAAACATCTCTTAATGGTTCAACATAATAAAACTCTGTAAGATATAAACCAGTAAACAAAAATAATAAATTCATATGGTTCGGTATCGTCAACGTATTAAAATCGTACAGAGATATAGGTATCAATAAAGAGACAAAAAGATAGTATAAAGTGTAATCGGACAAACCCAAATTTATAAATAATGGTGTGACAAACAAAATGATCACGATAAATTCACACAGGGGATAACTGATATCAATTTTGCGTCTGCAATATCTACATCTTCCTTTGAGATATAAATAACTAATAACCGGAATCAGATGATTCCACTTTAAGTCGCCGTTACATGAGTCGCATCTGCTTCTTCTATATAAAAAATCTGTACCTGTCATCGAAGTTGCCGCATAAACAAATGAAGCGATTACTCCGCCTATCACGATTACCGCCAGCATATTATCCCTCCCAAACCTTATGTTTCTTATATTACCCCGGTCTAAAATTGTTGTAAAAAAGCGATAATATAATACTTGTGCAATAAAGTGATGTTTCTTCAAAAACAGCACAAAAAAGCAGTACAGAATTCTGATATCTGTACTGCTGCAATTAAAATCATGCTTTTTAAAAGATCTTATTGGAGGGACACAAATTATTTCTCTAAAATAAGAAAGTCCAAAACTTACTGTGACGCAGCAGTTTTCAGGTAGTGCACTACCTTGCACCACCGCCACCGCCTCCACCTGCTCCGGCTCCACCTCCGGCGCCTGTTGCGCCGCCTGCACCTGAGGCGGCGGAAGAACTGAAACCGCCCTGTCCGAGCCCCTTAGACCAGCTTTGTCCTGCGAGATGTGGTCCGTAGTAGTAATTGACGTATGCAGGATACTTCTCGCTTCCATCATCGGGGGTCACTTTCGACAGATGCTTCTTGACAGCATCTCCCTCACCGACCAGCACACTCCAAATCATATGATTTCTGTAGTCATCATTTTCATAAATTCGGCTATAGTCTGCTTTCAGATAATTCCTGTATTGCTCGAGATGGTCAATCAGCTGTACACCTTTTTCCTTTGGAATCGTAAGCGGTACATTAAAGCCGTATATCTTCTTGGTATCAAGTTCGAAATAGTCTTCCGACTCCATCCGTTCCAATGAGTATTCCAGAATCTTGTCTGCAATGTCACTGACTGACTTTGCATTTTTCTTGGACCATTTAGTGAGTCTGTTTTCATCTATATGACCGCTTTCATCTGCTGCATCCATCATCATGCTCCAAAGAAGGGATTCATATTTCTCTGTCAATTTTTCATCTTTCAGATTATCACTGATTTCTTTGAATGACTCTGAACTCTTTTCACTCAAGGACTGATAATCGTGGATGATGATCTCAGTCGTACTTTTATCCAGCTTCTTATCCGGCTTTGGATTGATATTGATTGTGATATGCCCTTCGTCCGTCCATTTCATCATGTAGGCTTGGAATATTTCCTCAAAACGTCCCATATACAGATGTTTGAGGAGGAACGCCGAAGATGCATAATCAGAAATTTCCGGTGGCACATTGGTTTCATGACCTTTATTCCTACGTTTGATTGTTGCGGCGGAATCAATGTGGCCGGCTTTGGACCTTTTTGAGCTAAAGCGCTGTAGAACAATAATGAACAGTGTGACAATAACAGCGATCCCTCCGATTATAGAACCGATAAGCCAGCCGCTTACACTGCCGTCATCATAGATCGAACCGTCTTTCGCCTCTTCAGCTTCCTCTGCCAATGTGCCCTTGTCTGTCACATTTGTATTGTACGTGCCTTCAGGGAAGTGCATCAGCAGAGCAGCACCATTTGAATCCGTTAGGGTTTCATCTGCAACCCATGTAATTTTGTCACCTGACTGCTTGATATCTCCTGAGAAACCGAATCCCCAAAATCTCATATTTTCATCAAATGGGACATCTGATGTGATATTCATGGTGAAATTTTCTGTAGGCAGGCCACTGAAGGTATCAAAGTTCCAGTACAGTGACTGGCCATCCTCAAGATTCCTGACAACATTCTCAAGCGTGTAATGAACAACATATGTCTGTTTACCATAATTGCCGATTCCCCACACAAGCTCGATGCCGTCATCCGTCTCGAGGACACCATATTTGCCGGCTTTTTCTTCAAGGTTCGCATCCGGATCCCACTCTGGCTCTTTAGTATAACCTTCGACGGAAAAATCAGTGACTTCAACCTCCTCCATATCTTCTTCGTTGAAAGTCATATAATTCTCGGTACCATCTGTCATATCCGCTTTACGTGTTTCCGTCACATCCACCGAGCCATCTTCGTTTATGTTTATTTCCATTTTCATATCGCTGATTTCATTCGCACCTGCGTAAGATGTGTATGAAAGAATTGCAGCGATTACCATCAAGATACTCAATAAGTACTTCATCGATACTTCCCCTTTCGTTAATGTTATATGGCGTTTCATACTTATAACTATTATTTCATTTTTATTGATAAAATTCTACATTCAAAGGTAAATATACTTTATTATATATGAAAATAGCCGAAAGGATTTTGCATCACTTCCGGCTCTGAATTATCTGGATATGAAGCTGAGGTTATGACTGCTCCAACAGCTTCTCATTTAAATATTTGAATTTTCCTCTGCATCTGCTGCAAATGTACCTTTTTTCGTAACCTTTAATATTTTTACTGAATCGATATCTGCATTTTCGGCACTCATAAATATGGCATCTCCCTTTATAAGCATAGGTCCTCGACTTTGAAATGCCCAATCGGGTCAGTGTGTCGATAAAATTAGAATCGGAATCTCTGTAGGGTTCGCCTGATGTATACAGTGCGTAATGAACACACTCATGGTACAGAACATCAAGTATTGTTTCCTCGGGGTTATGACATATGAATTCATAAGACATTACAATCTCGGTTTTTACAATTTGATTACCCCTGTATTTTATCTGAAACGCGCCAAGGCGTGATTTCATACGCCTGGATATTCTTATCGGGATTTCCAATCCCATATCAAAATTTTTCTCAAGAAATATTCCTGCGTATAATTCAAGATTACGTTCATCCATCATTTTTCCTCTGCCACTTCATCAAAGAAATACTTTTCAAGTCTGATTGGGGTCTTTTCATTGAAATTATAGTTTTTCAGCTCATCCAGATGCTGCAGATATACGTCCAATGAATCGGCCAGCATCAGATTTACCGGTGCTTCATGCTCCGGATCTTTTTCCTGATAGAGGACAATAAACTTCCCTTTTGCTTTAGCATATCCGATTTCAAACGCTGTCCCCGGATCGACGTGCTTCCCTTCATAATCATGCACCGCAACAATCGCATCGCACCATTCGACATGTTTGATGTCATTATTGTAAACAGTTTCCCTCCATTCATCTGAACCATGTACGAGGTGGTCGACCTGCTGCAGTCTCGGAGAAAATACTTCAGTCACTGTTTTATTCTCTGCCAATGCTTCTTCCACTCTCTTTACTCTATGTAACTGTTCCACGTTGAAAAACGGACTGCCTAAATATATTTTCATCAGTTTCACCCCAACACTTAATATATCAGATTTTAAAAGTTTCATTATGATAAAAGCAGTACAGATATATAATCTGAACTGCTTCGGTATTGTTCTATTAAACTAACGACAAATTTCCGAACTGTAGCAACTCAGAAGCTCCCTTGATTCACTTATTCAGGAACTCAATTACCTTCAGTAAAGTTATATTTGCTCTTATGATCTTTTCCTGATTTCGCCCATATCAGCACCGGAATTATTATCAAGGTAAACAGACCGCAGGCCATCGACAGGAAGCCATAACTCGAATATGCAACAATCACACCGGACAGTCCTCCACCCAGGGCACCGGAAAAAGCGATACTTACATCCACGGAACCTTGTATACCCGCTCTTTTTTTCGGAGAAGATGCATCGACCAGCATAGCTGTACCGCTGATCAGGCCGAAATTCCACCCCAGTCCAAGCAGTATAAGTGCTGAAGATATAGTGAAGATGGATTCACCCGGTCCAAAGGCTGCCACTATTCCTGCGAAAATCAAGGTGATGATCGAAGCCATCGCCATCGTAACACGGCCAATCCGGTCTACGAGATATCCGGTCACTAAAGAAGGAAGGTACATCGCACCGATATGGAATCCAATCACCAATCCGACCGCACCCAGGCTGTGCCCGAAATGGCCCATATATATCGGAGCCATCGTCATGACGGCAACCATGACGAACTGTGTAATGACCATCACCACAGCCCCGGCAACAATGCCTCGTTTATCTGTATACAATTGGATCGTTCCCTGGTCAGTCCCAGAGTTTTCTTCCGCTTTTCTATCAGCTATTGCCCTGGCTATGAGGAATGGATCTGGCCGCAAGGCTGCAAACAAGATCAGGCCTGCTGATATGTAGGCTGCAGCTGCCAATATAAATGGGCCTGCCAGAGCCGGGATGCCCAGCCCTTCAGCAAATGAGCCCGTGACATTGACAAGGTTTGGACCAGCTACAGCACCCAATGTGGTAGAAACCATGGCCATACTCACTGCTTTTGCCCGTTGTTCCGATCCTGCCAGATCGGTTCCGGCATACCGCGCCTGCAAATTTGTAGCTGTGCCTGAACCATAAATCAGCAATGAAAGGAATAATAAAGGGACGTTATTGAGGATTGCTGAAATGATGACACCAGCAGCACCTGCGCCGCCCAGCAAAAATCCTGTGGTCAGCCCGGACCGGCGGCCGAACTTTTGGGATAAGCGTCCCACCATCAATGCTGCCCCGGCAGAACCAAATGTGAACAATGCTGTCGGCAGTCCACTGACACTCTCACTGCCCATCATATCCTGAGCCAGTAGTGCACCTACTGTAATACCCGCAGCCAGTCCCGCACCTCCGAATATTTGTGACATGATGACGACGAATAATGTTTTTCTATATAATTTCTGTTGTTCTTCAGCTGAATCTATGTACTTTTCAATAACAGACTGATCCAATTGTTTATTACTCAAAGACACTCACCCACTCGCCTTTCTGAAAGAATCGCTATTGTCCATATTGTGCTTCACAATGATATTAATCATTTAATTATACATGATTAAATGATTAAACCTAATATTTCTTATATTAGAACATACTTAAAAGTAATACGATAATATTACCGTACTGCTTTCAGCAAGTTTTTACTGGAACAACTCTTTCGCCAGCAATTTATACACATTCAACCGTTTCTCCTGTGAATGTGGAATACTGCAGATCATCGCTTCATCAAAGCCGTACATTTCCTGTTCCTCTCTCAGCTGCTGGGCAACCTCTTCAGCCGAACCGACAATATGCAGATGTCTTCTGTCCTCTATGCGCATCTTATCCATTTCCGTCAGCGGATATTCCGCCGCTTCTTCCGGAGTCATCGACTGGGTAATCTGCCCGCTCATGAGCTTCAGACCGGCGATGTCCTGGGGCAGTGCCTGGAATTCCGCTTCCTCTTTTGTCTCCGCAGCAGTCACCATGTAACATACATTTATTTCAGGTTTCTGCATGAGTGCGGAAGGTTCAAAATTATCTCTATATGCATCGAGTATCCCTTTGCTCAGATCACCATTGAAGAATTGGGCGAATGAATAGCCGGCACCGAGTTTGGCAGTAGCAATTGCGCTGTTACCGCTTGACCCCAGCATCCAGGCTTCCGGTAAAGTGACATTCTCCGGTGTTGCCTTGACTGCTCCATATAATTTACCTTCCGGCGTTTCGTCATTGATATATTGCATCGCAATCCGGAATTTCTCATACATGTTATCCATCTGTGGCCGTCTGCCTTCAGATAACGCATAAATACTCTGTCCGTCACCACCGGGCGCCCTGCCTACTCCAAAGTCAATTCTCCCAGGTGAAAATGCGCTTAAAGTCTTGAACACTTCAGCCATTTTATATGGTGAATAATGCATCATCATGACGCCGCCTGTACCGATCCGGATATTTTCTGTTTTAGCCGCCAGCCTTGCTGCAGTCACTTCCGGAGCTGAGCTGACATGTGATTGGAGACTGTGGTGCTCTGCCATCCACATTCGATAATATCCGAGCTCATCTGCAAGTATCGCAAGCTCCTCTGCTTTTTTCAAAGCATCTGCTGAATTATTTCCTTTTGTAACAGGCGCCTGGTCCAGCACACTTAATCTCATCTGATAACATCCTTTTCCTCATTTATTGTTCTAACAGTTTACTTAACTCCTGCTCTCTTTTGAGCTTTTCGGGTGTCACATCGTTTCCTAACGGATCAACGACGGTCAATCCTGAAAAAGAGTCGAGCACCTGTCCTCTGATCTGTTTCAAATAGTCCTCTCTCAGACGGCCCTGTTCTGCTCTTTCTGCGTCCGTCAACCCTGTCGTTTTCTGTTTATTTGCGAGTTCATTTATTCTGTCGAGCCCTGCTATCATTCTCTCACCTCTTTCCTTTAATTATTTAAAATGTAAATTCAGGTCTGCTGATTGCCGGAAATTTCGGCACCACATACTCACCCAGCTCCTGAATGACTTCTTCAGCCTGCCTGCTGCTCTCTTTCAGTCCGATCATGACGTGGTTCACACCTGCGTCCTGATACGCCTTCAAGTAGTCCAACAGGAAGTTCCGCCCGGCTCTGAATCCAATCTGTCTCTGTTTTGGCGCTTCGCCTGCCCGCTCTGACAAATCGATGACCACTGGCTGTGCAAATGGTTTGAATTCGTCCGTCGCCTGCCGCCACTTCGCAATCAATTCTTTCTGCCCTTTTAAATCCTGAGGGTAGAACAGCCAGCCATCTGTATTCTCAGCCAGCCACTCCAGACTCTGTCCGCTGTATCCAGTACCAAAAACCGGTATCGTGGATAACTCCGGTTTCGGCACGACATCTCCATCAGTCAGATTTACACGCTCTGTCTGTATTTTCGGAAATTCTTCTTCCCACAACTGTTTCATCACTTCAATGGATTCCCTGAAACGTACACTTTTATCATCACCGTCTGTTCGGAATGCCGGAAACTCTATCGGACGGTCTCCGCTGGCTGCGCCGAATAAAAACCGCTGGCCAGATAAGCTTTCCAGAGTCGCTGCGGATTTCGCTGTATGAATCGGGTGCCGTAAAGTCGTAACGATGCTGCCTGTTCCAAGCGCAATCTCTTCAGTTTGTGCAGCCACGTACGTCAGGAACATGAACGGATCATACAGTCCACCCACATCCCCAAAATCAGGATCATACAAAGGCGCATCTCTGACAAAAAGCGATGCGAAACCATATGCTTCTGCCTGCTTTGCCAATGTTATCTGTGCTTGCAGATTCATTTCCGGAAAACTGCCTTTATAAGCCTCCAGGGGAAAATTCAGGCCCAGAGTCATCTTGCCTTCCCTGAATGTTCTTTTATAACCATTATGTGACTCAAACTGCTTCATTTCATTCACCTGATCCCTTGTTCATTAAATCACCATATTCTCTTCCACCCAATTTTTCAGCTCACTTAGATGGATATCAAATCGTCTTGATTCCACCTGTTCAGCCAATGTCGCGATTGTTTCCCGCTTCAATACTGACTTCCAGGAGGCTTCTGCTTCCTCCATCAGTTCTCCGAGCACACAACAGCCATCTTCATGTTCCAGTTCAAGTACATCATTCAGTATGCCGCTTGGGCTATACAATGACTGCTGTCCCTCTATCGCTACATATATATCATAAACACGGATGTCTTCCGGTTTCCTTTTCAGTTTGAATCCGCCTTTCACTCCGGGTACGGACATTATCAGATCCGCATTGACAAGTTTTCTCAATAGTTTTTGAAAATAAGTTGGCGACGCACCGATCTGCTCACTGATCACTTCACTGTGAAGCACGGCCTTATCCGGCAGCATATTCAATAGGAGAACAGCATATACCGATTGTTCAACACCTGTTTTCATCTGCATCCCTTTCACCGCCCATGCAACATTATAAAACGGATAATTATTATCCAGTTTAGACATAATAATAGCGTCATAAAGAAATGTCATCAATAATAATGCTCAAATTAAAAAACAGATTCTAAGAATCTGTCCGTAAATGAAACTTATCTTCTCATTTTAACCGGCTCCCCCACACCAATGACAAGAAAATGATGAATGCAGAAACACTGCAGATAAGAACGGTTATACCAAGTGGCCACGCTGCCTGCTCACCTGCAATTCCTACTATGGGTGAAATGATGCCTCCACCAATAAACGGCAACAGCCCCAAAAATGCTGAAGCACTCCCGGCTGCATCTGCGCGTGCTTTCAAACCGAGTGAAAATGAGGTGGTCGATACCATACCGACACTTGATACAACGAGCAGCAGTGCGATGAGTATTGGACCCAATGATAATTTAAAGATAATGACGATACTTAACAGTGCACCTCCCAAAAGGGAGATTATCACACCGATTAACAGGATCTTCACTTCATCGATTTTCACTGACAGTCTGCCAGCTGCCTGGGCAGCAATGATGATACCCAGCCCGTTCAATGCAAAAATCAGCGAAAATTGCTGCGGTGTTACTTGGTAGATGTTTTGAAGTACGAAAGGGGACCCTGCGATATATGCGAACATTCCAGACATGATCAAAGCCTGGGTAAGAGCGATGCCCATAAACACCTTATCTTTGAATAAATTGCCGAATGTCTGTACTACTGCAAGTATTGTACCTTCTGATCTGTTCTCTACCGGTAATGTTTCCTCGAGCATGAAAGTGACAGACAGCAAAAGCAGAAAACCAATCAGAGCAATGATTATAAACACAACCTGCCAGGAACTGATATTCAGTATAAAACCGCCGGTAATCGGTGCCAGAATTGGCGCAGCCCCGTTCACCAGTGCCAATAATGCAAAGGCTTTCGTCAAATCTTTACCATCATAGATATCACGCGCTGCAGCCCGGGCGATGACAATTCCAGCAGCACCGGTGAAACCCTGGACAAAACGTAAGCCAACAAATATCCAAATACTTGTACTTAAAGCGCAAAGTAAAGATACCGTCGCATAAATTGCCAGTGTATATAAAAGCGGTTTTTTCCTGCCTTGAATATCACTCAGCGGTCCGAATAAAAGTTGTCCGCCCGCAAGTCCAATCAGACATGCAGTGAGACTCAGTTGTGTAATGGACGCGGAAGTATTCAGATCTTCAGATACAATCGGCAACGCCGGCAAGTACATATCCATCGATAATGGTCCAATGGCAGTCAGCATTCCAAGCAAAACGATAATCCATGATTTATTAACATTCTGTCCTTGAATATTCATATGCATACTAACCGCTCTTCCCTTTATATTGATCCAAATTAATAATGAATTTAAAACTCATTATAT
>CAYTIR010000035.1:0-14414 GCA_964437955.1 uncultured Staphylococcaceae bacterium | reverse complement strand
ACGTATAAAAACGCCTCTATATTTTATAGAGGCGGCCGGGAATTCTTTAAATTAATTTGTTTCTGTGTTGAAAATTTTATTATCGATGGAAAACTTGGAAGTCTCGGCCAACAGCAGATAAACTGCAATAGCAAACAGTGCGATGTCCAGTTCATACCCGGCTCCCGTTCCATCTCCAAGGAAGCCTGCCTGCAATTTGGCTGTGAATATTGCACCAATCATAATGACTGCAATGATGCCCGCCACAGCTTTAGTGCCGATTCCAAAAATCAGTGCCAATCCGCCCAGAAGTTCTACAATTGCTACAATATACGCTAAAAATCCAGGGATGCCGATCATTTCGAACCAACCTGCGGTGTTTTCTATCCCACCCTGGAATTTAACAACTCCGTGGATGAAAAATGTAAGACCTAATACCACTCTTAAAATGACGTTTCCTATTTCCTGTTTACTCATAACTTCTCCTCCACTAATTACAATATGTAAGTAACTATACATTCATTATTAATTGATGTCAAGTAAATTCATTAAATTTTTTAAAAAAAAGACCTCATGCTCGAGGTCTTTGCCAGTTTTCCATAACGGCCATTACACTCATTTGCCAATTTTACTGCTTCTCATCATATGATACTAAAATCTCTTCAAACAGGTCCCAGAACCTGCTCTGATCCACTGATTCTGCAAACATGGTGTTCGGCTCGCGTCCGGTTGTTCCAAGAAGATCCACTGCGGTCATGCCGTATGTGAAGGCCCCTTTAGTTTCGATACTGACATTCACATGCCTTAACCCGAACAGGCCAGGTTCCAAAAGATACATTGTGGTGCATGCATCGTGTATCGGCCCGCCTTCAAAACCGAAGTGGTCTTTGTATGCCTGGCCAAAGAATTCAAGTAATTCAGAGACAAAGACCGCAACTTTATTATCGAGTTTTGCATATCTTTCCTGTATCTTCTTATCCGCAATCACTTGGTGCGTGACATCCAATCCGAACATCGTAATCGGCACACCGTTTTCATAGACGACTTTTGCCGCTTCCGCATCCACATATATATTGAATTCTGCTGCAGGCGTCCAGTTACCGAACGTTCCTCCTCCCATCAACACAATTTCTTCTATATTCCCTTTTATTTCCGGTGCTTTCACCAATGCCAATGCGATGTTTGTCAGTGGTCCGGTCGGTACCAGTGTCACCTTTTCTTTTGAGGATTTTACAGTTTCAATGATGAAGTCCACCGCATGCTGATTTTCTTTTGTTTTAGAGGGTTCAGGTAATTCCGGACCGTCCATTCCCGATTCTCCATGGATTTGCGGAGCGATTTCACTCTGCTTCACCAGCGGTCCCGCGGCTCCCTGATAGACCGGTACATCCAAATCCAGCATTTCACATATTTTTAATGCGTTCACTGTATTTTTCTCCACTTCAACATTACCGGCAACCGTTGTAATTCCCAATATATTTAAATGGCTTCTTTTAGAAGCGGCGATAATAATGGCAATCGCATCATCATGCCCCGGATCGCAATCCAGTATTACATTCTTTGTATTCATAAACAGCCCTCCATATTATGTATTCCTCATCATTTTAGCAATCTGTAGAAAATAGAACAAAAAAATCAGAACCCGCAGGTTCTGATTTTTCGCTATTGCGGCCCTTCTTCAACGACCGTTTCAACATCGGACACAACTTCGTCCAGCGGGAATGTCGAGTCTCCCGTATCTACACCCGGATAATCCTTAAGAATCTTTCCGTTCTGGTCGATCAGATAAAAACTGATACCATGTGTCACCTGGTTGCTCCCTTTTGGCGGCGGGGCAACTATCGTTTTGAAGTTCTTTTCAGCAAAGTTTCTGATGAAATCATAATCATATCCATTGAGCAGCTTCCATTCCGTACCTTCCGGAACATCATAGTGGGAAAGATACTCTTTCATCACTTCCGGTGTATCTGTTTCAGGATCCACAGTGAAGCTGAGTATGCCGTAGTTCTCAATGCCCTTTGCTTCCAGTTCGTTGACGACTTGTGTCATGTTGGCAGTCATGGGCGGGCAGACAGTGGCACAATTTGTAAATATGAAATCGAGAATCCACACTTTACCTTGCATATCTTCCCTCGTGAATTTCTCATTATTTTCATCAGTGACTTCAAAATCATTTATCTCATTACCGTATCGAGACATTACCTCAACGCCGGAGGAATTACATGCAGACAAAATCATCGAAAAAATAACAACAGTAAATAAAAGTTTTCTCATCTAACATACCTCCGAAATTATCCTAATCTTACTATATCAAATAAAAATTCATGGACAAGCGTAAAAAATGCCTTTTTGTGAAAACTGTGTGGCACATATAAATCGGTTTGGGGACCAGGGACAATTTCATAAAGAAGAAGGCAGTCTGCACTGTGCAACCGCCTTCCCGCTTATTTGAAGTTAGCGGTGCTCCGTTCGTTCACCGCTTTCACTTCCAGTATATTTTCCATTCTTTCCTTCAATTCCTCGACATGGGATATGATACCGACCATTTTGCCGCTTGTCTGCAGTTCAATCAATGTGTTAATCGCCATATCCAATGTTTCCGGATCCAACGTACCAAAACCTTCATCTATGAGCATCGTATCCAGACTGATACCGCCGGATTCCTGCTGCAGCGCTTCATTCAAGGCCAAAGCAAGGGTCAGGGAGGCCTGGAACGTCTCTCCTCCCGAGAGTGATGAGATGTGTCTGGCCCGGTTATTATAAAAATCGAACACTTCTATATCAAGGCCAGTCTTACGATTGCTTCTGCCGGTACTCCGCCTCAGTTCATAGCGGTGGCTGGTCATTTCAAGCAGCCTGATATTTGCAATGTACAATATACGGTCCAAATAATATGTCAGGACAAACCGCTCCAGTGAAATCTTCTGTTCATTTTTACCTGAGACCGCATTCACCAGTTCCACCAGTTCATTGATTTCTCCGAGTTCCTCTTCATGCCTGGTTGCGAATTCCGTTATTTTCCTTCTGATATTTTCATTATGCTGTACCTGGGCGTCCAGGCGGGCTGCATCATTGGTTTTATTTTCCTGTTCTGTTTCCAGTATCGAGAGCCTTTCTTTTTCTTCATTTACAGGAGTCGTTTCAACTGTTTCCATCACCGCTTCCAGATCTTTCATTCGGCTTTGCAAAATATTCTTTCGAGTATAATATGATTCCACCTGTCGTTCATCGTTTTCGATATCCGTATTTTTAATAATGGCAAGCAGGGATTGCCTGTCCTCGGAATTATTTTCACTGATGAACCGGTCGATCACCGGCGTAACTTTGGACAGTTGGTCATTTATACTCTTCAACTGGTCATCATTCGATTTTTTATTCTCTTCCAGACGGAATTTCCGCTCCCGGTGAAGCTGCTTTTTCTGTTCTGCTTCCTGTTGCTGGATTTCATAGCGCTCCACTTTATCTTTTCTTGCATTGAATTCATTTTTGAAGTCATCCTGATTTTCAAACCCGGTCTGCTGTACAAATTCATTTTTAAGTGTGTGAAGCTGGTCAATCGTATTGGAAAGGTTGTTCAACTCCAGCTTATTGCTATTGATGGTATTTTCCAGCTCTTTGATTTGTTCTGCCAAATGCTGCTTTTTGTTATATCGATCGTTATTCAGATCGATTTGCTGCTGAGCCTTTTTATAACGATCCTCTGATGCCTTAAGGTCTTTTTCAAGATCACTCAGAGTGTAGCGTTCCATGGAGTCTAGTATGCCCTCTGCAACACCCAGCTTCTTTTCTGCCTCCTCCAGTTTCACTTGATGATTCTGCCTGTCCATTTCAAGATTTTTAAACACTGTTTCCTCTTCTTCTGTCAAATACTCCTGATTGTCAGGCATTGTTGCAACTGTCTGCCGGCACACCGGACAAGCTTCTCCTACACGGAGGTGTGAAACAAGGTGTTCGATATGGATTCTATCTTCTGACGAATATTTGCTGCTGATGGCTTCACGTTTCTGATTGATCTTCCCATCAATTTTTTCAATGCCTGTAGTCAGAACCTCCACTTCCTGTTGAAGCACTTCTTTCTGTTCATCGTATGTGACATTTTTCTTTTCTTTATTTATGCTCTCCTGAATCTTATTAATTTCAGATTCTGCAGCAGATTTTTCATTCCGTTGCTTTTCACTCTCTTCATGATCCCATTCAATAGTCTCGTTCTCTTTTTGCATTGCCTCCAATTTGGATGACAACTCTTTGAGCTTTGACTCCACTCCTTCTTTCTCTTCGGTTTTTGATGCAATTGCCCTGCCCAGATCGACATATCTCGAATCTACAATAAACCGCTCTGTATCGTTGATCCATCTTTGATACTTATTGTAGGATTCTTTATATGTTTCAATCTTTTTCAGCGTTTTCTCGAGCTCCAGTTCGGCTGCTACCATTTCTTTGGATATTTGAATCAGCTCAGTCTTCTTGTTTTCCAGCATCTTTCGCTGGCTGGAAAGATCCTGCTCCGAACGGAGTTCATATTCCACTGACCGCACTTTTTTATACTTTTGGATGCCTGATTCCATCTTCTTTATAACCGCTGCTCTACGTTCATGGTCCTCCAGCTCTTTTTTTGTCTGAATGAGTTTTTCAACCTGCATGTTATGCTGTTCCTTCGCATGAATCATATCTGCAAGGGATTTTGTCTCTTTTTTCAGATTAGCCAGTCCAGTATCCAAATGTTCTTTTTTGGTCTTCAGTTTCGACTGTATTTCCACAATCGTTTCAATACGTTTACTGAAAGTGGGATACTCTGCACTGATAAGTGATTCAAGTTCATCGTCACCTGCAGAACTTAACGTTTTGAACAGTTCCTCAATCCTGCCTTCTACAAGTTCCACTTCTTTCATTTTTTCCTTTTTCAGTTCGTTCAACCGCAATTCAAAGTGCACAAACCGTTCTGTCCGGAATAAAGTCCGCAAAATCTCCTGTTTGCTTTCACTCGAAGATACGAGCAATCGCTTGAATTCCCCCTGGGGCAGTATAAGGATCTGCCTGAACTGGTCGGAATCCAGCTTGATGATTTCGAGCACTTTATTCTTAACCCCGTTTATACTGCTTTCAATCACTTCTCCGTCTGCATCATACAGTGCAGCTTTTGGAGGCACCGGCGTCTTTCTGCCTTCCTTATGGTAACTCAGTGTCCGTTCAACCGTGTATTGCCTGCCCCTGATTTCAAAGGTCAGCTTTACACTGCTGATGTCATTCTCTGTTGCGAACTGGCTGCGGACAGAGCCTTCCATCCGGTCGGACGTGGACAGTGTGCCGTACAGTGCATAAGTGATTGCATCAAAAATCATTGTCTTGCCAGACCCTGTCTTACCGCTGATTAGGAACATGCTGTTCTTTATGGTGTTGAAATCTATCGATTCTCTCTCAAAGGGGCCGAAATATTTCATCTCCAGCTTAATCGGTTTCATCTGCATCACCTTTAAATAATTTCTTGAATAAACTACTCTGATATTCTGTGAGTTCCCCGCCGTGCACCTGTTTGATGAATGCATCAAAGATTTCACCATCATTGGACTTACTTATGTCAACGGTACTCTGACTTGTTTCATGTGCCTCAGTCACAGGGCGGAGTTCCAACGTGTTTGGGTAGATCATTTTAAGTTTTGCCATCGGGTCCTTGGCAGACTCGAGCCCTATAAGTTCGAATTTGAAATACGCATTGTTATCTGCAAATTTGACCTGTTCATTGATGACATCTTCATAACTGCCTTTGTAATGAACAAGATCACGCTTGCATTGCGTCGGCACAAACCGGCATTTATTCCCCTGTCCCGTTTCGATTACCCTGAAGCCTTTGGGCTGTTTAACTTCCGAAAATGAGTATTTAAGCAGGGACCCGCTGTAAAAAATGGTGTTATGCTCTATGGCGAACGGATGGTGCAGGTGGCCGAGAAGCACCAGTTCGAAGTCTTCGAACAAATCCGCTCCAACTTCCTCTGACAGACCGATGGAAAGCGGACGTTCCGATTCACTGGCTTCGGCTTTGGACATGAACATGTGACCGACCAGTATGTTCCGTGCATCCCTGTCCATTACATTTTTGATTTCTTCAGTAATTTTTCTATATACATCGTGATGTGCCACGATCGAATCATCCTGGAAATGCTGTTTCGCCTCCAGCACATCCAAATATGGAATCATGTAAAAATGGTGGTCATCCATGACCACCGGTTTTAAAATATCTTCAATGGATGTCCGCATATGGTAATTGCTCTTCTCAAACCAGTAGCTGCCATAATCCAATCTTGACCTGCTGTCATGATTGCCGCTGATGGCCAGTACCGGGACACCCAGCTCTATATTTATTCTGTACAGATATTCATTGACGAGTTTCAAGGCTGATTGTGAAGGATTACTCCGGTCAAAAACATCCCCCGCAATGACACATAAATCTATTTTTTCCGTTTTTATATAATCAATCATCTGGTCCAGCACATGCATCTGGTCTTCCAGTAAATCTGTTCCGTTCAGACGCCTTCCAATGTGCCAATCCGCTGTATGTAAGATTTTCATTATTAACCCCCCATTGAATATGATTATACTAGAAAAACCGTCCCCGGGTAAATTCGGGGACGGCTCAATCTAGTGCAGCTGTCTGATGGATATTATTAGATCATCCAATTTACTTTCCATCCTGTATAGGAGGAAAAATGTGATCACAGCCGGAAATCCAACATCGCTGACCAGTGTAACCCATTCCATGTCTAGATGATTTCAGTAACATTCTGTTCTACGATTTTCGCAGAATATACAGATACCGGCTTGCCCTGCGTCGGTGCGAGTGCGTTCGTAGCGATGATTCGGTTTGCTTCCTGAAGCAGCGTTTCCTCCGTCAGATTGTCTGCCGGGTTATTGATCGTCAAAGTAAAACGACGGTCTGCATCTGTGTTGAATGCGACTACCAATTTTTTAGTCATTCATTATTCCTCCTCATGTTTTTTTCTTACTTGATGACATAAACTTCTTCTTTTTCAACTGTCGGATAAAAATCATTACTCAGATTCTGATAGACATCAGCAATTGTGTTGATATCTGCATCTGTCGCATTCGTGTCCAGATTTCTCACTGATCTGAAACGAAGCTTTTCTTCACCTTCACTGTCCACTTCAATAAAATAGAACTTTGCACTCAGGCTCTTTATCATGTGTCCCACCTCCTTTCGCACCATATATCGACACAAATTGTTAGATGGACAATTATTCCTTAAAATCTTATAATGGCTAGGAGGTGAGCGTATGAACGACATTTTTATGTGGATGATTGCACTGTGGACTTTCATCATGCTGGGGCTGATGATCATCGGCGGGTATTTCATGTTCAGGAAGTTTTTAAAGAAGATGCCCAAAGAAGACGGGTACAGCGAATTGGACTGGCAGGACCATTATATCCAACTGGCACTTCCCATGTGGGACGACGAATCAAAAGCGTTATTGAATGAACTGGTTTCTCCGGTACCGGAACTTTTCAGGGACGTTGCCAAGGAACGGATTGCAGGACGGATCTCTAAAATCGCCCTGGACGAAGGTGCAAAATCGATTACACTCGATCATATTATGAAGGGCTACATCATTGCCACTCCAAAGCGCGACCATAAATTCATGAAGAAGAAGCTCAATGAATTGAACATAGATTACACTCCGTATGAAGACTTATTCCAATATGCGGATGATGAAAAACAGAAATTCTCGATATTCGAGCAGACAGAACAAATAAGCAGCAGATCAGAGTGAACTGATCTGCTGCTTTTTAAATGATTTCAAATTGATATACATGCTCAGACGCCATATTACAATCATGACAAACGCAAGCAGGAAGAACATTCCTCCAATTTCACCCGGAGAGATGCTCATGGATAAAATCGTCTTGAGTATGATTCTTAATGCAAGCAGTGTGACAAGGATAAGTGGGAAGAGTTTGGACTGCCTGACGTACAGCTCTCCCCCTCTTTCTTCATACTTGGTAGTCAGTACAAGCAGAATGGAGAATATTGCACCCATTATGATAGATTCCCCGATTTCCACCAGTGTGAGTCTGAAGTATGGAAACACATACATCATTGCGCCTGTGGACATCATAATCGGCGGAATCAGGATTTTCTTCATTGTCAACGGCCGTTTTGCAGCTTTCTGCCTTACTATGATTGCACCGACTCCCATAATTACTGCCATTATTGAAGCTGCTATAAATAGTATGTTTTCTATATTCATAATTAGAACCCCTGGAAATCTCCAAAGAACGGCTGCAGCCATATGATTATCTGAGTCAGTCCGTCAAAATACAGAAGGACACCCATCAGTATCATTATGACTCCGCCCGCCTTCATAATTTTATTCGAGTATTTCAGCATCCAGCGCGTACGGGATACAAAGAAACTCAAAATGAAAAAAGGGACGGCAAAACCTAGACAGTAGACAATCATTAAAATCAGGGCATTGTTCGGTTCAGTTGCACTCATCGCAAAAATGGCACCGATGATCGGACCGTTACACGGAGACCATCCGGCAGCAAATGCCATACCGATGAATATTGATCCCAGGAAACCTGAAGGCCTGTTTTTAAATCGTACTTTTCTGTCTTTCATAAGGAAATCAAAGTTAAGCACACCGGTAATGACCAATCCGAAGACGATGATCAGTATGGAACCGAGCTGTCTGATCAAATTACCGTGTTCAATCAGTAGGCCGCCTAAAAATGCGGTGCCAAAACCAAGTGCTATATATATCAGACTGAATCCGACCAGGAAGAAAAGTGTATGCAGTATTGCTCTTGCATTGAATTTCTGATTTTCCACTTCATTATAGCTCATACCCGTTATGTACGAGACGAAAGCAGGAAACACCGGAAGCACACAGGGCGAGATAAAACTTAAAACACCGGCTCCGAATGCAAGGAGAAACGTTACTTCACTGCCCATGATACTACCCCCATTCATAGTCATTTTATCAGACAAGGTGGAGGTTGTTATATAGTTTATAAGAATGTTTTAGAACTTTCTATGACATTTAACCCAGTCCATTCTGCAGCTGATACATTTTATGATAGATGCCTCGCTGTTTTATCAATGCATCGTGAGTACCTCTTTCTGCGATTGCTCCCCTGTTCAGAACAATAATCTGGTCTGCATCCTGAATCGTAGAAAGTCTGTGGGCGATTGCAAGCGTTGTCCTGCCTTTCCGCATTTTCTCCAGTGATTTTTGGATTTCCTCTTCTGTTTCAGAGTCGATATTTGCTGTTGCTTCATCCAGGATCAGTATTTTGGGGTCCATGGCCATCGTACGTGCAAAGGCAATCAACTGACGTTCTCCACTAGAAAATGCACTCCCTTTTTCAATCACTTTATGGCTGTAGCCGCCGGGCAGCTTTTGGATGAATTTATCCGCTCTGACAAACTTACCAGCATCTTTCACCTGTTCATAAGTCATTGTCGGATGATAGAGCCTGATGTTCGACTCCACTGTACCGAAGAAGATGAAGGGATCCTGAAGGACCAAACCAACCTTCTCCTTCATTTCTTTTTTCGGAATTTTTTTGATAGACTGGCCATCAATCAGTATTTCACCTGAATCAAATTCGTAGAACCGCATGAACAGATTGATGATCGAACTCTTACCTGAACCGGTATGGCCGACCAGAGCGACTGTCTGTCCCGGTTCAGCAGTGAATGATATGTCTTTCAGCACATCCACCTTACCATCATAGCTGAAGGTGACATTTTTGAATTCCACTTTGCCATCCGTAATCGCATGATTCTCGTCTTCATATTGAACGGGTTCTGTCCGCCCGTCATCGATCAGTGTGAACACACGGCTCGCAGAAACCAGAGCCTGCTGAAAAATATTCAGGTTCTGACTGACCTGGTTGATCGGCTCGAAGAAACGCTCCATATACTGGAGAAAAGCAAATATTACACCAGCTGTAACCCCGCCTTCAAAACTGAGCATACCAAAATAGGATAAAATCAACGCGATTGCCAGAACACTGATCATACTGATCGCCGGCCTCAGCAACAGGCCGTCGAGCTTCACATTTTTCATATTATATTTATAGTGCATCTCATTAATCTCTTCAAATTCTTTCCCAAGCCTGTTCTCCTGATTGAAGACTTGTATGATTTTCATCCCTTCAATACCTTCAGCAAGCTTCGCATTCAAATCACTCAGAAGCTGTCTGGCGTGGGAGAAAAAGTTTGCCGAGTACTTACGGTATACCGCAAGGATCAACACGATGACCGGCATGAAAATGAGTGCTAGAAGCGCCAGTTTAAAATCCAGTACGAACATCATGATAAAGCTTGAAATCACCATGAAGAATGCCATGAGAAATGTCGCAAGCACACCGATGAACATTTCCACTATCGCCTCGGTATCATTGGTAAGCCTTGAGACTATGCTGCCACCGGGCACTTTATCAAAGTAATTCATGCCGAGCCCGCCAATCTTCTCAAATGCATCTATCCTCAGCTGTTGAATCACTTTGAAAGCAAGATACTGGAACAGATAAATCTGCATGTATGTTGTAATTGCACCGACCACCTGAACAAGGAAGAAAATGATGATCAGCCACGTAATGTCTGATTCCGGAAATACACCCGGAGTTAAGTACTCATCAATGAAAATCATTACGATATAAGGTGTCGCAACACCGGCCACTGTCGATATTATAAGCATTAAAAAGCCGAGAGCAAGTGTCATCTTAAATGGCAGGGTATACCGCATCAATCTCAGCAACACCTGTTTCTGATCATTGAAAGAAAGATTGAATGTGTTGCTTTCCATTATCCATCACCCCTTTCAACAAGATCATCAAGTGAACTTTCAAGCGCCTCACGTAAAGCCTGTGCATTGTAGGTGTCATAATACCAGCCTTCAATCTTCATCAGTTCCTCATGTGTGCCCCGCTCAATTACCGTCCCGTTATCCATGACAATAATCAGGTCTGCATGACTGACTGCACTCATACGGTGTGCGGTGATGATATTCGTCTTCCCTTTTCTCTTTGCCTGCATATTAGACAGGATCCGTTCTTCAGTTTCCGCATCCACAGCTGAAAGTGAGTCATCCAATATCAGTACTTCCGGATCCATAATCAGTGCCCTTGCGATTGAAATGCGCTGTTTCTGACCGCCTGACAGAGAAACACCCCGTTCCCCAACAACTGTCCCATAGGCTTCCGAAAAACTTCTGATATCCTCATGTATATGCCCAAGACGTGCAGCATACTCGACTTGTTCATCATCGGCTTCAGGATTGCTGAATGCGATATTGTTCCGGATTGTCGTAGAAAACAGGAAATGATCCTGAGGCACATAGCCGAACTGCCCCCTTAAATTCTCCAGGCTGTAATCCCTGATCGCATATCTGCCATACATGATATCCTTGGGATTGACAGTATCGAACTCACGCAGCAGCAGCCGGAGAAGCGCACTTTTTCCCGAACCTGTCCTTCCGACGATACCAAGCGTCGTCCCCTTTTCTATCTTGAACCGGATATCCCTCAAGCCGTCCGAGTCATCGCCAGGAAAATTGAAGGCGCCTATATCAAATGAGATATCCCCATCAGGTTCATCTTCAAATTTATAATCAGTACTGATCTGATTACGTGTCATCATTACTTCCTCGATGCGGTCATAGGAGGCCCGGCCGCGCTGCACAAGGTTGAAAAACCATCCAAGCGCCAGGAGCGGCCAGACCATCATCCCCAGATAGGTTGTAAATGTCACCAGCTGACCTATGGAAATCGTGTCAGCCAGTACCATCCGAGCACCAAATAAAATTGAAAGGAAATAGCTTATGCCGATCACCGACATGATTGTCGGATCAAATAATGCGTCCACCTTTGAGACTTTCAAGTTTTTTTCCACTACTTCATCACTCAGCTTGCGGAAATCTTCATGATCGCTCTTTTCATAGCCGAATGTTTTCGTCACTTTGATTCCGGCGATACTTTCCTGCGTCTTATCATTCAATTTACTGAAAGCCGCCTGTGCCTTTTTAAACCCCCGATTCATCAGGGTGCCGTAATAACTTGTCAATATTACCATAAGTGGCAACGGAATCATTGCTATCAGCGTCAGCTTTGGACTGATTGTAACTGCCATCGTAATCAGGACTGCGCCACCAGTGATCAATGAATCCGCGATAGTCAGTATGCCCGCTCCTGCTGTCGCCTGCACCGCCTGAATATCATTTGTTGCATGGGCCATAAGATCTCCTGTACGCCTTTTCTGATAAAAAGCAGGACTCATTTCAGAGTATTTCCTATACAGTCTCCCTCTTAAAATCCTCCCCAGACGGTAACTTGCACCAAAAATCATGATACGCCAGAAGTATCTGACGATATATGTAAGAATCGCAACACCGATAAGTAAAATGACATATTGCATCAGTATATTACCCGTCAAAGTCGACGCTGTAATGTGGTCGATCACAAAACCGATCACCTGCGGCGGCACAAGTTCCATCAAAGCCACCAGGACGAGCATAATAATTCCCAGAGTATAACTTCTCCATTCTCTTTTAAAAAACCATCCGAGTTTTCCAAACACCTGCATTCCATTCACCCCCATACCCCATTCAGCTTAAATTTTACCATACATTTCGAGAATTGAAATATTATAAGTATAATCATTTAATCCGGTTCTAATTTTTAAAAAATGCTCCTCATTAAAAAAGACGGCTGCTTCATAAAGCAACCGGTCTGTATTTTTCATCCCAAATAACGGTAATATATATTTTTCGCTTCCATTTCATCCATGGTGCCATGTACCAAAGCCCTGCCATCCTGAAAGAGAACAATACGGAAGTTTTCGTCCTTGATTGAAAGCAGGTATGGATTGCCGGACAACTGCAGATTTTTATTCCCCTCCAGTTTCTCAGCCACTTCATTCAGATTGCTTATCTCATGTTGCGGACGGATCTGCACTGTATCCCGGCCACATAAAACTGCCGTTTTCGTTTGATTTTCATATGACAGGTTTGGATAGGTCCTATTTTCTGAACATGACAGACAATCCGGCTTCTTCAATCCCTCTATTTTCATTTCCATATGCTGATTTTCCCAAAGATCGAAGGCGATCAATTTCCCTGACAGTTGTGCTTCATTCCCCGTTAACAGTTTCATTGCTTCAGTTACCTGATGTGACACAACTTTTTGTACAACCGGCTGTATTACACCGACGCTGTCACATGTGGCACCGCCTGCCGGCAAATATTCTGCAAGACACTGAAGGCAGGGCGTTTTCCCCGGCATCACGGTAAAAGTCACGCCGTAACTTGCCACACAGGCACCATATATCCATGGCACATTAAATTTATGTGAAATGTCATTCACCAGCATCCTGATATCGAAATTATCAGTGGCATCAATGATCAAGTCTGCCTGTGGTGCAATTTTCGATAGTAAATCCACTCCGGCATCCGCTATGATCGCTTCCACTTCGTTCGTACTGTTTATCTCATACAAACGGTTCCTGGCTGCGACGGCCTTTGGTGTTTTTAGTTCTGCATCCTGTTCACTGTATAATTGCTGGCGCTGAAGATTGCTTTCTTCGACATAATCGCGGTCAATAAGCGTCAATTTCCCAATGCCTGCCCGTACTAAAGCTTCGGCACTGCCGGATCCCAAAGCTCCGGCACCAACTATAAGTACGTGACTCCGGTTCAGTCCGGACTGTCCGGTTTCACCAATGGGTTGAAATAATGTCTGACGATGGTAACGGTTAGTCCCTGACACTGATACCTTCCTCCGGACTGCTTGCGACAGCGTATTCTTTTTGGGGAATCCTTCCCGCTTCGTATCCCAGTCTGCCTGCATTGACAGCAAATTTCATCGCTTCAGCCATCTTAACCGGATCATTTGCACCAGAGACTGCGGTGTTGAGCAGCACACCATCAGCGCCGAGTTCCATTGCGTACGCTGCATCGGCAGGTGAACCAATGCCGGCATCAACCAGAACAGGAACATCTGCCTGTTCAATGATAAATGAAAGATTCAACGGATTAATAATCCCCTGTCCGCTGCCGATCGGGGAAGCACCGGGCATGATGGCATGGGCACCTGCTTCTTCCAGCTTCCTGGCCAGTACGACATCATCTGATGTGTAGGGAAGAACCGTAAATCCTTCCGCCAGCAGTTCCTCTGTCGCTTTTAAAGTTTCCACAGGATCCGGAAGCAAAGTTTTGTCACAGCCGATCACTTCAACTTTCACCATGTCACACCGTCCCGACGCAGCAGCCAATTTGGCAATCCTCACTGCCTCCTCTGCATTTTTTGCTCCCGCAGTATTCGGAAGAAATGTATATTTTCCGGGATCGATCTTTTCTAAAAAGTTTGGCAGCGACGGGTCGAATATGTTCATCCTTCTCACAGAGAAGGTGAGTACTTCT
>CAYTIR010000034.1:0-25003 GCA_964437955.1 uncultured Staphylococcaceae bacterium | reverse complement strand
AGTGGCGAGCAATGTACAGTCAACTGTTAAATATAATCTTGAAAAAACACTTGGCTTGAATATTAATGCAGTGAACATTTATGTACAGGGAGTCAGAATTATCAATTCTGAGGATTGATCAGGGAGGATTTACGATAGCAATGAATAAGATAGATGGCAAAATGTTTAAAAATATGATTTTAAGTGGTGCCGAAAATCTTCGGCAGCACGCTGAATATGTGAATGCATTAAACGTCTTCCCTGTTCCGGACGGTGATACAGGTACGAATATGAACTTATCCATGACCTCGGGTGCTAATGAAGTGGAAGATAAAGACGAGATGCATATCGGTACGATGGGTAAATATTTTTCAAAAGGGCTTCTGATGGGCGCGCGGGGTAACTCCGGCGTCATTCTTTCGCAATTATTCAGAGGTTTTTCAAAAGCAATTGAAAATAATGATGAAATAGACGCGGCTGAGTTTGCTTCTGCGTTGGAAGCAGGTGTCAAAACGGCCTATAAAGCGGTGATGAAGCCGGTTGAGGGGACCATCCTTACAGTGGCAAAGGATTCAGCATCTGTAGTGGATGATGTGTCCGCAGCTGACAGTTCGATCATCAGCGTCATGGAAACTGTGATCGAGGAAGCAAAAGCTTCACTTAAACGGACACCGGATCTGCTTCCTGTATTAAAAGAAGTAGGAGTCGTGGATTCCGGAGGCCAGGGGCTGGTCTACGTCTATGAAGGATTCCTCTCAGCACTTAAAGGCGAGAAAGTGGAAGTGAGGAATGAAAAAACGGACATGGAAGAGTTTGTCCGTGATGAGCATGAATTTGATGAATTCATGACCGCTGAAGATATTGAGTTCGGTTTCTGTACCGAGTTCATGGTCCGTCTCGACGACGGCAAGCGTAAATTCGATGAGGATGCATTCCGCAGTGATATGAGCGAATTCGGTGATTCACTGCTTGTAATCTCAGATGATGAAATTGCCAAAGTGCATGTGCATACTGAAACGCCGGGTGAGGCGATGACGTATGGTGCGACTTATGGAGAACTTATCAAGATGAAGATTGAGAACATGCGCGAGCAGTTCCGTACAATCCAGGAGAAAAAAGGTTCAGTGGAGAAAAAATCCTATGACACCGCCGTAATCACTGTATCTTCCGGTGAGGGCATCAACAAGCTATTCAGAAGCATCGGTGCCACACATATCATAGGCGGCGGTCAGACGATGAATCCTGCTACAGAAGATATACTTAAAATCATCGATGGCGAAGATGTGAAAAAGGTCATCATCCTCCCGAACAATAAAAACATCATCATGGCTGCAGAGCAGGCGCGTGACATGCTGGAAATACCTGCAGTCGTCATCCCGACTACATCCATACCTGAAGGGCTTGCGAGTTTGTTGGCATACTCGCCGGATGCAGCGCTCGAGGATAATCAGGAAGCGATGCAGGAATCACTCGAATATGTTAAAACAGGCCAGGTGACGTATGCTGTCCGGGATACGAAGATTGATGGCATGGAAATTAAAAAAGATCAGCACATGGGGATCAATGACGGCAAAATAACAGCTGCGAACGATTCCCGGGAAGTAACACTGAAGACACTGATTGAATCAATGCTGGATGATGACTCAGAAATCGTCACGATTTTAATCGGCACAGAAGGCAGCCGGGAAGAAGTGGACAGCATTGTAGATATGATCGAAGCTGAATATGACGAAGTGGAATTTGAAGTTCACGATGGTCAGCAGCCGGTGTATAGTTACCTGCTATCTGTAGAATAGGCAAACATGACCACACCGGTTAAACAACCGGTGTGGTTTTTTTGACAAGTTACAATTATTAAAAGGAGGATTATTATGAAATATAAAAGTGTGTTTGATATTATCGGGCCGGTGATGGTCGGCCCTTCATCCTCCCATACTGCGGGAGCTGCCAGAATTGGATTACTCGCACGCAGCCTTTTCGGCGGTCAGCCGGATCATGTGGATATCTATCTTTACGGTTCTTTCAGGGATACCTACAAGGGACACGGGACAGATGTTGCACTTATCGGAGGTCTGCTCGGATTCGACACGGATGATGACCGTATCATCACTGCACAGGAGCAGGCTAAAGATGCAAACCTGCATGTTCAGTTCATCGAGATGGAAGAAGAGCGTTCTCATCCGAATACGGCCCTCCTCCATCTTGTCAAAGGGGACGAACGTTTGACAGTGGAGGGAATCTCCATCGGCGGTGGTAAGATTGAACTGGTGAGCATCAACGATTATGCAATCAATGTCTCGGGCAACTACCCGACCCTCCTCATTTTCCACAAAGACACATTTGGTACGATTGCACGGGTGACGACAATACTGGGCAACAATCAGATCAACGTCAGCCAGATGAATGTGTCACGTAAAGAAAAAGGGGACATTGCTCTGATGACCATTGAACTTGATGATGAAATCAGCAGTAATATCATCGATGAAGTGAATGGTGCAGAAGGTGTGGACAGAGTCATAGAAATGAAAGAAAGCTAGGAGGGGCTATTATATGTTCAACAGTATAGAACAATTGGTCGAAACGGCGGAAACGGAACAAAAGTCAATTGCGGATGTTATGATCAGCCAGGAGATGGAAGTGACAGGTCGTTCCTATCTGGATGTTTATAAAGATATGGAAAGAAACCTTGAAGTGATGGAATCGGCAGTCGAAGAAGGTGTTGCGGGTGTAACGAGCACTACGGGACTTACTGGTATGGATGCAGTCAAGATGCAGAAGTATATCGAGAGCGGCAAAGGTCTGAGCGGTGACCTTACACTTTATGCGATCGCCCATGCAGTGAGTACGAATGAAGTGAACGCCGCCATGGGTAAAATCTGTGCGACTCCTACAGCAGGTTCAGCCGGGGTTGTGCCTGGTGTTCTGTTTGCTATGAAAGAGAAACATGACATCTCCCGTGAGGATATGGTCAAATTCCTGTTCACTTCTGGAGCATTCGGTTTCGTAGTAGCAAATAATGCCAGTATTTCAGGAGCAGCAGGGGGCTGTCAGGCGGAAGTCGGCAGCGCCAGTGCAATGGCTGCTGCAGCCCTTGTTGAGATGGCGGGCGGCAGCCCGTCCATGAGTGCACACGGCTTTGCCATTTCACTGAAAAACATGCTCGGCCTGGTCTGTGACCCTGTTGCAGGTCTTGTAGAAGTACCGTGTGTAAAGCGTAATGCTGCAGGAGCCAGCAATGCTCTGACGGCAGCGGATATGGCACTTGCGGGAATCGAATCCAGAATTCCAGCAGATGAAGTTGTAGAAGCAATGTATAAAATCGGTCTCACCATGCCTTCGGCATTGCGTGAGACAGGCCGTGGAGGACTTGCTGGCACACCAACAGGAGAACGCCTGAAACAGGAAATCTTCGGTGGTCAATAATGGTCACGATGTATCAGGTCATCACTCCTGAGAAACCTGTGGGAATTTTAAAAGGTGTGGGACCGAAAGTGGCAGAAAAACTGACGTCCATAGGAATTGAAACTGTCAATGATATCGTGTTCCACATTCCAAATAATTATGAGAATCTAAGTGTCATGAATCTGAATGATGCAGCAGACAATGATAAGGTTACGGTTTTGGGGACCGTCAAGACTGACCCGGCGATTGCCTGGTTCAGAGGCGGTAAAAACCGTCTGACCGTTTTCATGGAAATAGACGGCATGTATGTAAAGGTAATATTTTTCAACCAGCCTTATTTGAAGGACAAGCTTATTGTCGGAGAAGAAATCAGGCTGTCAGGGAAGTTTCTTAAACACAAGTTGGAAATCAATGGTCAGCGGCTTATATTCGAAGCCGGCGGCGGTCTTCGGGTGAAGTACCCGATGAGCAAAGTCATGCATTCTAAAACGTTCAACAAGATTGTTGCGGAAGCATTCAATGCTTTCTCCTTCAACTACGATCTGCCTGAAACTGTAAAGAAAAAGTACCGTCTGCTGTCAGTCAGGGAGGCATTGCGTCTCATCCATTTTCCAAAGGATCAGAACGATATAAAGGACGGCAGGCGTACAATCAAGTTTTATGAACTGTTCATGTTTCAACAGCGGCTGATGGAAAAAAGGCAGAAAGAACGTGTACGGAATGAACGTTACATCATCGATTACGACATAGATGAACTTAGAATGTTTATTGATACACTGCCATTCGACCTCACCGGTGATCAGAAGAGGTGTACAAATGAAATATGCCGTGATTTGAAGCAGAACGTTTCCATGCACCGGCTGCTCCAGGGTGATGTGGGAAGTGGCAAGACGATTGTCGCGGGAATCGCAGCATATGCAGTGAAGACAATTGGAGAACAGACGGCCGTGATGGTACCTACCGAAGTGCTTGCCAATCAGCACTACCAGTCGTTCATTGATACATTCGGCGACCGACTTACGATTGCCAAGCTGACTGGAACAACGTCGAAAAAAGAAAAAATGGAAATTGTCGGCCGGCTGGAGTCAGGTGAAGTCGATCTGATTATCGGGACGCATTCTCTGATTGAGGATGATGTCATTTTCGACAGACTTTCATTGATTATTACGGATGAACAGCATCGCTTTGGAGTCAATCAGAGGAAGCGGCTGAATGATAAGTCACATCGAAAAAATGTGCTCTATATGACAGCGACACCCATTCCGCGTACGCTCTCGATCACAACCTTCGGAGATATGGATGTTTCGATTATCAGGGAGATGCCAAAAGGCCGCAAACCGGTTGAAACGTATTGGCGGCGCTACGAAGAAACTGAGGAAGTGATCCAGTCCGTTGCCGCGGAGGTCAAAAAGGGGCACAGTGCCTATATTGTTGCGCCTCTGATCGAAGAATCGGAGACGCTGGATTTAAAGAATGTCCAGGAAATCTACCAGATGTTTCTTGATTATTTTGGAGAGGAACAGGTCGAGCTCGTACATGGACGCATGAAGCCTGCCGAGAAGGCAGAAGGGATGGGGCGTTTTGAGAACTTGGAGAAACCGGTCCTTGTCTCTACGACCGTGATTGAAGTCGGCATCAACGTGCCGAATGCCACTTATATGGTAATATTCAACGCTGAGCGATTTGGTCTCTCCACCCTTCATCAGCTGCGGGGAAGAGTGGGGAGAAGCGATAGACAGAGCTACTGTGCACTCGTCAGTGATCCAAAAACTGAAAATGCGAAGCAGAGGATAGATATCATGACTTCTACGACAGACGGGTTTGAACTCAGCGAACAGGATCTGGAAATGCGTGGCCCCGGCGACTATTTTGGCGTCAGGCAGAGCGGACTCCCGGAATTCAAAGTTGCAGACCTGTCAGAGGACTACAGAATTCTTGAACATGCACGTATGAGTGCCATAGAATTGTCAGAGGAAATGGGGAAAGAGGCATGAGGGTATTTTTAAGATTGCTGGGCATTGCATTAATACTCTCAGCTGTTGTGCTTTTCTTCTGGCAGGATATAAGGGAGTTTTTCACAGACCGGGTCAATGACCGTATCATCGAGGCGTATCAAAATGGTGGTTCATCAGTTGAAGTCGGTGCGCTGGAATCGATGATTACAGGCATCAGTGCTGAAGGTGACAGCAATGCATCAGAACACAATGGATCAGAACAGAATGCATCAGATCAAAAGCAGGAATCGTCTGGAACAGGCATCAATATCGCGGAGGGAATGGCTGGAGTCCTGAAAATTGAATCCGCCGATATCAATGAGCCGGTGTTCTACGGTCCTGTAACGGAGGAGAAGATGCGGAACGGTGTTTCTTTTGTCAATGAGACAGATCATCTCGATATGCAGAACATACCGATTGCCGGCCACCGTGTAGAAGGGGCGGGTATACGGTTCAACTATCTGGACCGTGCATCTGTCGGTGACCGGATTGAATTCATCACGGATGAAGATACGCGCATATATGAAATCACAGATATATTTGATGTTAATCCTTCACAGGTGGAAGTGATGGATCAGCGCGAAGGGCAGCCCCAGCAGCTCACGCTCATCACTTGCGAGGACTACAATCCTGAGACACTGATGTTTGAAAAGCGGATGATTGTGAAAGCGACAATTATAGACTAAGAGCTGCAACGACTGCTTCTGAAAAGAAGCAGTCATTTTTTTATGAAGTTTATATTAATTTTATTTGAAATCAGAAAGGCACTTATATATACTGGTTTTAGTACCAACTACTAAATGAGGTCATCATATGGCAAGATATAAGAAAAAGGAACGGCAGGAGCTTCTTTTGGAGAAGGTGTCCACAGACCCGTTTCTGACGGATGAATTGCTGAGCGAAATGTTTGAAGTCAGCATACAGACGATCCGCCTGGACCGTCTTGAACTCAACATCCCTGAACTCAGGGAACGTATTAAGCACGTCGCAAGGGAAGAGACGGAAAAAATCCGGAGTCTTTCATTACAGGAAGTCATTGGTGAAATAATTGATATAGAACTGAATAATCATGCGCTCTCACTGTTCATAGTTGAAGATGGGCACGTGTTCCAGAAGAATAAAATTGCCCGTGGACATTATTTGTTCGCGCAGGCAAATTCACTGTGTGTGGCAGTGATAGATGAACCCCTTGCATTGACCAAATCCGCTGATATCGAGTTCACGCGGGCGTCAAAACTCGGTGACAAGGTGATTTCCAAAGCGGTAGTGGAGGAAATGGATGGCCACACAGCAATCATTACCGTCACATCCAGGGTAGACCAGAAAATGGTCTTCAAGGGACGGTTTGAAATGTACTATACAGATGAAACTGATGAAGGTGAAAAAAATGGTTAAAGTTGCAGTAGATTTAATGGGTGGGGATAATGCGCCGGCCGAAATAGAAAAAGGTGTTCTTGCAGCTGTAGAAGAAGATGATGCACTGGAAGTGAAATTATATGGCACAAAGGGTGCATACACAGGCAGTCACCCACGTGTTGAATTCATCGAAGTCACGGAAAAAATTGAATCTGAGGATGATCCTGTCCGCTCCGTAAGGAGGAAGAAGGACAGTTCGCTTGTCAGAGCATGTAAAGCAGTCAAAGACGGTGAGGTGGCGGCATGCGTGTCCGCAGGGAACACAGGTGCACTGATGAGTGCCGGCCTGTTTGTTGTCGGCCGCATTAAAGGGATTGAACGGCCGGCTATCGGCACATTGCTGCCGAGTACCGACGGCAAGGGAATGATGCTCCTGGATATGGGGGCAAATGCCGAAAACAAGCCGAAGCATCTTGAGCAGTTCGCGGTCATGGCAGACATTTATATGCGCGATATCGCCGGCCGGTCCAATCCGACGGTCGGTCTGATCAATAATGGCAGCGAAGAGAACAAGGGCAGCGAACTGACAAAGGAAACATTCAAGCTCCTAAAAGAAAGTGATATGAATTTTATCGGCAACTTTGAAACACGGGATATCCTATCAGGAGATGTGGATATTGCCGTGACTGACGGATTTACAGGAAATGTCGTGCTGAAAACAATTGAAGGGACGGCTTCTTCGCTCATGAGCGAAATCAAGGATGTATTCCTTAAGAGCACTAAAAACAAAATGGCAGCAATGGTCCTGAAAAATGACTTTAAAGCAGTGAAAGATCTGCTGGATTACCGCCAGTACGGTGGTGCGCCACTTCTTGGCCTTGATGGCAATGTCCTGAAAGCACACGGATCCAGTGATTCTGTGGCAATTGTATCTGCGCTCAGACAGGCCAGAAGGATGGCTGATTCAAACGCCATTGTAAAAATCAAAGAAAGAATCGAGGGGAACGTATGAAACGACTGATACTCTTCCCGGGGCAGGGCGCCCAGTACAACGGGATGGCAAAAGATATCTATGAATCATCCTCTGAAGGACGGACGGTTCTGGATGAAATATTCATGAATGTGGATTTTGATCTTAAATCCATTATGTTCAATGAATCAGACGAGCGGTTGAATCAGACGGAATATACCCAGCCGGCATTGTTTGCACACAGCCTTGCAGTGCTCGCATCTACTGGCATCAAAGGGGATCTGGTACTCGGCCACAGTCTGGGCGAGCTGCCTGCACTCGTGCATGCGGGTGTCCTGAATATCCAGGACGGTGTCAAAATCGTTGCTAAACGGGGTGAACTGATGAGTAAATCCGAAGGCGGCGGCATGGCTGCAGTCATCGGCATGAATGTGGAAGATATCCAGGCACTTTGTGATGAACTGTCCGGCGAAACGCGCCGTGTACAGCCGGCGAATTTGAATGCACCGGATCAGACGGTGGTTTCCGGTGATGCATCACTGGTTGAAGAATTTGCTGCTAAAGCGAAGGAGCAGGGGGCAAGACGAGTAATGCCGCTCAATGTGTCGGGGGCATTCCATTCCCATCTTATGGAGGATGCAAAGGCCGAGTTCAGGGACTTCGTATCCGAAATCGAGTTCAATACACCGGTAATACCGGTAATCCAGAACGTTTCAGCAAAGCCTGAGACTGACCCTGCAGTCATCAAAGTACAGCTTGTCGAGCAGATCACAAGTCCGGTACGTTTTACAGAATGTGTTCAGGCAGCAGTGGCAGAAGGTGCGGACTCGGCTGTTGAAGTCGGACCGAAAAAAGTGCTGAGCGGACTGATGAGGAAAATCGACCGTTCTGTGAGAACGAAAAACATAGATACTATGGAACAGGTAAAGGAGTTTCAAAATGAGTAAAATTGCATTGGTGACAGGCGCTTCACGCGGTATAGGAAAAAGTATCGCACTTGCGCTCGGTAAAGAGTATACTGTTATTGTCAACTATTCAGGTTCTAAGGAAAAAGCAGAGCAGGTGGCAACTGAGATCGTTGACGGGGGCGGAACCGCCGAAGCATACCAGTGTCACGTGCAGAACTACGATGACGTGAAAGCGATGATCAAGTACATCACTGATACTTATGGTTCAATCGACCTCGTCGTCAATAATGCTGGCGTCACTAAAGACAACCTCCTTATGAGGATGAAAGAGGACGAGTGGGATCAGGTGATTGATGTGAATCTGAAGGGTGCATTCAACGTCATACAGAACGTAGCCCGTCCGATGATCCGTCAAAAAGGCGGCAGGATCATAAACATTTCAAGCATTGTCGGTTCCCTAGGGAATCCCGGGCAGACAAACTATGTCGCTTCCAAAGCGGGTGTAGACGGCATTACCAAGTCAGTCGCGCGTGAACTTGCACCTAAGGGCATCACTGTTAACGCCATCGCTCCCGGATTTATAGCAAGCGATATGACAGATGTACTTTCTGAAGACATTAAAGCACAGATGCTCGGTCAGATACCGCTTAATCATTTCGGTACTGTCGAGGACATTTCTGAGACTGTGAAGTTTCTTGCATCCGACTCTGCAAAGTACATCACAGGCCAGACAATACACGTCAATGGCGGTATGTACATGGGGTAGGACCTGTGATATTATTGGAGGGAGGTGAATTCAGATGGCAAACTTTGATAAAGTAAAAGACATTATTGTCGACAAACTTGGTATTGATGAAGAGAAAGTGACAAAGGAAGCATCCTTTAAAGATGACCTTGGTGCAGACTCTTTAGATATTGCTGAACTAGTTATGGAACTCGAAGACGAGTTCGAAATGGAAATTCCAGATGAGGAAGCTGAAAAGATCAACACAGTAGGCGACGCTCTTAATTACATTGACAAACTAGATGCAAATTAATTATAAAATCCACTTTCCGGAGTGGATTTTATTTTTATGTGAAAACTTTTATTCGAATGGATATTCATTTAGAATAAGATGATGGGAGTGAGTGTTATGGGATTCAGAAAAATAGAAAATATAATAGACAAAGATCCACATGCCAGGGCAGGACTCGCAGTCTTCCGGCGGGAACTTGCCGGATTTTTGGACAGGACGGGCATTGTGATAAAGGATGAAGCATTGTATGTCCAGGCGTTTATGCACAGTTCATTCATCAATGATCTTCAGCTCAATAAAATTTATAATAATGAGAGATTGGAATTTCTCGGCGATGCAGTACTAGAATTGATGGTTTCAGACTATATATTTAACCGGTTCAGTGAATTGCCTGAAGGTGACCTGACAAAGTTAAGGGCTAATATCGTGTGTGAACCCTCACTTGTAGTATTCGCCTCCAAACTGCGCATGGAACCACTGATCATGCTCGGCCGGGGAGAAGAGAAAACCGGCGGAAGAAAACGGCCGTCCATCATATCTGATACTTTTGAAGCGTTTTTAGGAGCGCTCTACCTTGACCAGGGGGCAGATTCTACCCGGGAGTTCCTGGAGAGGTTTGTCTTCCCTGAGGTCAAGGATGCAAAGTATAATCCCGTTGTGGATTACAAGACTGCACTGCAGGAGCATATGCACAAGAATCACAGAAAAGCGGTTGAGTATAAATTGATTGAAGCAACCGGGCCGAGCCATGACAAAACTTTTGTGACGGGCGTGTATCTGGATAACGGCCTGATCGGAAAAGGGTTTGGACGGTCCAAGAAGGAATCTGAACAGCGTGCTGCAGAACAGGCATTAAGTGAAATGAATGGCGGGGAGAACCACTGATGGTATATTTGAAAGCGATAGAAGCCCACGGCTTCAAATCATTTGCGGATAAAGTGAATATTAAATTCGACTCGGGAGTTACAGCTGTAGTCGGACCGAACGGCAGCGGCAAAAGCAATATAACCGATGCGATACGATGGGTGCTCGGTGAGCAGTCTGCAAGGAGCATCCGCGGGGTGAAAATGGAAGATGTCATTTTCAATGGCTCGTCCGGCAGAAAGGCGATGAACTTTGCCTACGTCCGACTCGTTCTGGACAATCAGTCCAGAAAATTATCAATAGATGAGGATAAAGTGAATATTACCCGAAAGCTGTATCGTAATGGCGACAGTGAATACTATATCAATGATGATAAATGCAGACTGAAGGAAATCAATGAACTCTTTTTGGATTCCGGGCTTGGAAAAAATGCCTACAATATCATTTCCCAGGGGGAAGTGGATGAAGTGTTGAAAGCACGTCCGGAGCAGCGGAGAAACCTGATTGAAGAAACTGCGGGCGTGATGAAATACAAGCTCAGGAAGAAAGAATCCGAGAAAAGGCTTGAAGATACGGCGCAAAATCTGAGTCGGGTCCATGATATCATCCATGAACTCGAGTCCAGGGTCAAAAAATTGGAGCAGGAAAGTGCAAACGCGAAGGAATATCTGGCACTTAAAGAGGAAATGAGCCGGAGTGATATTGAAGTGACAGTCTATGATATCAATGCGCTCCTGACGATCCTCCACGAAGAAGAAGAAGCTTATGACGATGTTGAAAAGAAAGTCGGGCAATACCGTGAAGAGCTTCAGCAGATGAATCATCAGATGTCAGAACTCGGAGACAAGAGAGACAGTCATGACAGTGAGAACAAAAATCTGAATAATCAGCTGGTAGAACTGTCTAAACGACTTGAGAATACGAGCGGACGTATTGAACTTTATAAAGAGCGAAAGAACAACAAAGGCCAGCTCGTAGAAGAACTTAGGACAAGGTTGTCCGAACAACAGACGAGAAAAGGCACACTTGAAACGAAATTACATGACGTTGAGCAGACGGCTGCATCTTTGAATGAAACTGCTGCCAGACTCAAAAAATCCTTGTCAGACACGAATGAACAAAAGCGTTATTTGACAGAGGACAAGGGTGATGAGATTGAGAAACTAAAAGACAGCTATTATGATCTGATGGTCGAGAAGACGACGCTCGAGAATGACCAGCGCCGTGAAGAATCTGAGAAATCCCGGCTGGATGGGAACCTTCGTCAGAAAGAGGAAAGACTGGCTGCCTTAAAAAGTGATTATGGCAAAGAAAAATCAGAACATGATGCGCTTGTGGAAAAGAAAGAAAAAACTAAAACAGATCTTGATGAGGCAAGGGAAAAATATCTTACTGAAAAAAGAAACCTGACAGAACTCAATCAGAGATATGATGCGGAACGGGAAAAACTCCATAAAGCGAACCGATTCATCGAACAGCAGTCTTCTAAGCTTGAAATGCTGAAAAACATGCAGAATGAATACCGGGGTTATTATCCGGGAGTCCGGGCGATTTTAAAGAACCGTGATAAAGTAGCCGGCGTGCGCGGTTCTGTCGGTGAATTGATTTCGACCGGCAGTGCGTATATGGTTGCCCTCGATACTGCCCTCGGTGCCCAGGCCCAGAATATCATCATGACAGGGGAGTCTGAAGCCAAAAAGGCGATCCGCTATCTGAAGGAGAAGAAGAGCGGCTTTGCGACATTCCTTCCGATGGATGTCATTCGCCCCAGGTCACTTTCGGGGGATATAAGAAGCCAGGTTGAAAACTCCGAGGTGGATGCCCGTATATTGGCTGATATAGCGATAGCGGATGAAGACATCAAAGATGTTGTTAACCATCTGTTAGGTACGACAATCGTCACCAAAAGCATTGATGATGCAGGCAGATTGGCACGGTCGATCAATCACCGCGCCCGCATCGTGACAATGGACGGTGAGACGATTATGCCGGGCGGTGCAATGAGCGGCGGATCCAGAAACACTAAAAGTTCCATCATCGAAAGCCAGCGGGATATGGCGGAAACGGAAGAGAAACTGGCTGAATACAAAAGTAAGCTTGAACACATGAAATCTTCTGTCAAAAATCTTGGTGTGGAAGTATCCGACCAGATGGAGAAGCTTTCGAAACAAGAAAGCGCCGGTGAAACACTTGCCGAAAAATATGAACAGGCAGAATCCTCAGCCGATCGGCTCGGGTATCAGTTGGAAGCCAAAGCGGAAACCATGGCAGTGCTCGAGGAAGAGCTGCAGTCACTGGGCAGGGTGGATGAAGTACGCGACTTTGATAAGCTGATCGGTGAAGCGGAAGAAAAACTCACGAAATTGGATGAACGCATACGCATGATGAGTGCTTCGGACAAGGATAAGAAGCAGGAACTTGCCATACTCACTGATGAGGCACATGCAGCTGAACGTGAATATACAGCAATCAGGGAACGGATCAGCCACAACAATGCTGAGAAGGAGAGACTCGAAACCGAGCTGCAGGATGTACATGAAGCAATCGAAGAGATCAAAACCCAGCAGGAAATGGTTGCGGAAGATCTTGACGGCATGGATATTGATGCGCTTGAACAAGAGAAGAAAGTACTGAGCCGACAAGTGGAAAAACTGTATGAAGAGACAGATCATGTCTCGGCCAAGCAGCATGACATCAGGATGGAGTATAATTCGATTGTGGAAAAACGGGACAGGACTTCCAAGGCTTTGGAAGAATGTCAGGAAGTATTACGCAATCATACGGGGAAAAAAGAGAAATTAGATGTTAAAATAGAACAGAAGATCGAATATCTTTCCGTGAACTACAAGCTGACCTATGAGAAGGCAAGTGAAGAATATGATGATTTCACGGATATCGATCAGAAACGCATGAAGATTTCCCTCAACAAGAAAAGTATTGAAGAACTCGGCCCGGTGAATCTGGGTGCAATTGAGGAGTTCGATCGCGTCAACGAACGCTACAGCTTCCTGAAAACACAGGAAGCCGATCTGCTTGAAGCACGCGCTACACTGCTTGAAGTTATCAATGAAATGGATGAGGAAGTTTCGGTGAGGTTCCAGGAAGCATTCGAGCAGGTCAACGAACATTTCAGTGAAGTGTTCAAAGAGATGTTTGGCGGTGGACAGGCAGAGCTGAGACTGACTGATGCGGATAACTATCTGGAATCCGGCGTGGAAATCTATGCCCAGCCTCCAGGGAAGAAACTGTCATCATTGTCATTGCTTTCAGGAGGAGAACGTGCACTGACAGCAATCAGTGTCCTGTTCAGCGTATTGAAGGTTCGAGTCAGTCCGTTCATCATCCTGGATGAAGTTGAAGCTGCGCTGGATGAATCCAACGTTCTGCGCTACGAACAATATTTGAGGCAGTTGGCGGAAAATACACAGTTCATCGTAATCACCCACAGAAAAGGCACAATGGAAGAAAGTGACCGTCTGTTCGGGGTGACGATGCAGGAGCGCGGTGTCAGCCAACTCATCAGTGTTGACCTTAAAAACTATGAAGAAAAAGTGAGAGAGGAAGAGACGGTGTGAGCTTTCTTAAACGATTGAAAAACAGGTTCCAGCCGAATAAAGAAAATGAAGTGAAGGAACAGTCCGTTGAAGAACAGAATGAAAAACTCGATGACGGTCTGATCAGTATTGAAGAGTTTGAAGAGTGGGAACAGGAACAGATCGGCTATAAATTCAAGGCAGGACTTGAGAAGAGCCGTGAGAAGTTCCAGAATGAAATCAACGAACTGATGGCACGCTACCGTACCGTGGATGAAGATTTCTTCGAAGCTTTGGAAGAAGTCCTCATCTCTGCCGATGTCGGTTTCAATACAGTCATGGAACTCACTGATGAACTGCGTCATGTGGCAAAGGTGGAAAATATTACTGAAACCGCAGACCTGAAAGAAACGATTGTTGAAAAGATGGTAGAAATCTATGAGCGTAATGATGAACTTCCGGAAACGATCAATGTACAGGAAGATGGTCTGACAGTCATTCTTGTCGTCGGAGTTAACGGTGTCGGCAAAACGACGAGCATCGGTAAACTGGCCCATAAGTATAAGCAGGAGGGCAAACGTGTCATGCTCGCAGCCGGTGACACATTCCGTGCCGGTGCAATCAACCAGCTGAGGGTCTGGGGTGAACGTGTTGATGTGGATGTCATCAGCCAGGCAGAAGGCAGTGACCCTGCAGCAGTCATGTTCGATGCCATCAATGCTGCGAAAAAACGGGGTACAGATGTGCTTATATGTGATACTGCAGGCCGCCTGCAGAATAAAGGCAATCTCATGAATGAACTTTCAAAAATGAAAAATGTCATTAAGAAAGTGGTTCCTGAGGCGCCGCATGAGTCTCTGCTTGTACTTGATGCGACGACAGGGCAGAATGCACTGAGTCAGGCAAAAGCATTCAAGGAAGTGACGGATGTATCCGGTATTATACTTACAAAACTGGATGGTACAGCAAAAGGGGGCATTGTGCTCGCAATTAAAAATGAGCTCGGCATCCCTGTCAAATTTGTCGGACTCGGCGAACAACTGGATGATCTGCAGGAATTCAGTGCAGAGAATTATGTATATGGACTGTTTGCTGATATGATATCAAATGCAGAGGAAATAGATGACTCTGCAGAGGATGAGGTATAATGGCAGAAGAACTTGAACGCACGATGCGCATGAACTATCTCTATGATTTCTACAACTCGCTCCTGACGGATAAACAAAGAAGGTATATCGAGCTTTATTATCTGGAGGATTTTGCGTTCAGTGAGATTGCGGAAGAGCTTGATGTCACACGACAGGCGGTATATGATAACCTGAAGCGTTCCGGTGACCTGCTGGAACATTATGAAGATAACCTGGGCATGTACCGTAATTTTGAATCAAGAAACGGACTTATTAAGCAGCTTAAAAATAAACTGGATGGATCGATGGACTCTGAAACAGAGAAGATTCTAAACCGGTTGGAAGCATTGGATTAGGAGGAACAAATATGGCTTTTGAAGGATTGGGAGAACGTCTCCAGGCCACGATGGACCGCATCAAGAGCAAGGGTAAAGTGTCGGAATCCGACATTAAGGTTATGATGCGTGAAGTGAGACTGGCCCTGCTCGAAGCGGACGTCAACTTCAAGGTGGTCAAGCAGTTCATCAATCAGGTGAAAGAACGTGCACTCGGTTCTGATGTCATGCAGTCGCTGACACCAGGACAGCAGGTCATCAAGATTGTGAAAGAAGAACTGACTGAACTGATGGGCGGGGATAATCAGAAGATTAACCTCAGCCAGAAACCGCCGACTGTCATCATGATGGTCGGCCTGCAGGGTGCGGGTAAAACGACGACTGCAGGTAAGCTTGCATTGCATCTAAGGAAGAACTTCAATAAAAAACCATTGCTCGTCGCAGGTGACATCTATCGTCCGGCGGCTATCGATCAGCTTGAGACGGTCGGGAAACAGATCGATATTCCGGTCTTTGCACTCGGGGATCAGGTGAAACCCCAGCAGATCGTCACTGAAGCACTGGACCATGCCAAGGCAGAACATTTGGATACAGTCATCATCGATACGGCGGGCCGTCTGCATATCGACGAAGATCTCATGAACGAACTTAAAGATATCAAGGAAATCGCCACACCGGATGAAATCATGCTGGTTGTCGACTCGATGACCGGTCAGGATGCCGTGAATGTGGCGGAATCATTCAACGAACTGCTTGATATCACCGGTGTCACACTGACAAAGCTGGACGGTGATACACGAGGCGGTGCGGCATTGTCCATCCGTTCTGTGACTGACAAGCCAATCAAGTTTGCCGGTATGTCAGAGAAGATGGACGGACTGGAGACATTCCACCCTGATCGTATGGCACAGCGTATATTAGGTATGGGTGACGTACTGTCTATCATTGAAAAAGCACAGTCGACTGTGGATGAAGATGAGCAGAAGGTGCTCCAGCAGAAAATCAAAGACCAGAGTTTCACTCTGGACGATTTCCTCGAACAGATGGACCAGGTCAAAAATCTGGGCCCACTTGATGAACTGCTCAAAATGATGCCAGGTGCGAATAAGATCAAAGGGCTTGATAAGATGCAGATGAGCGGTAACGAAATCGACCATGTGCAGGCTATCATCCGTTCGATGACGATGGAAGAGCGTGAAAACCCAGCGAAAATCAATGCGAGCCGCAAGAAGCGTATTGCGCGCGGATCGGGCCGGACACTTCAGGAAGTGAACAGGCTGCTGAAGCAGTTTGGTGAAATGAAAAAGATGATGAAGCAGATGACCAGCCAAAAAGGAAAGAAGAAGAATCCTTTCGGCAACATGGGGCTGCCATTTTAAAATCTTCAACCTGTAAAGAGAAAAGTCTTTACAGGTTTTTATATTTCTGTTATAGTTATAAAAGTGAAATTGAGATATAGAAAGGAGTTATCATACCAATGGCAGTTAAACTTAGATTGACACGCATGGGTTCTAAAAGAAATCCTTACTACCGTATCGTAGTTGCAGATTCACGCAGCCCGAGAGATGGCCGCATCATCGAGCAGATCGGTTCTTACAACCCGGTGTCCAAAGAAGAAGAAAATGTAACGCTTGATGAAGAAAAAGCGCTTGAATGGCTGCAGAATGGTGCGAAACCAAGTGATACAGTTCGCAACATCCTCAGCACTAAAGGTGTTATGGAACGTTACCATAATGCGAAACTAGGGAAGTAATCCCATATGAAACAATTACTTCAAACAATTCTTGAACCGATGCTGGAACATCCTGAAGCGCTTAGTATAGAGAGTGAGGAAACAAAGTACAATGTTTCCTATAAGGTTGAAGTCCATGAGGACGATGTCGGCCGTGTAATCGGCAAACGCGGACGTGTGATCAAAGCAATCCGTACAATAGTATCCAATGCGAACCATGGCAGTTCAAAGAAAGTGTTTGTTGATGTAGATTAGGCACACCGGTCGGTGTGCCTTTTTTATTCAGTATGAATAATTGATAAAGAGGTGCAGCTGATGAAGATTAATATCGGACGTTTGGTGAACTTTCACGGTGTGCGGGGAGAAGTTAAAGTAATCAGTGATTCGGATTTTACTAAAGAGCGTTTTGTAAAAGGCAGTGAAGTGGAGATAAAGGGAGAGTCCTATGTCATAGAGAGCCACCGTACACATAAAAATTTCCATATGCTGAAGTTCCGTGGTGTGACGAATTTGAATCAGGTGGAACATCTTAAAGACGCGGATGTGAAACAGGAAGATGACGCTGTTGAAATCGAGCTTAATGAACATGAATTCCACTATCAGGAGATCATCGGACTGGATGTACTGCTCGAAGATTCAATGGAAAAAATCGGCAAGGTGACAGAAATATTCGAAACCGGCGCGAATGATGTCTGGGTAGTCCAAGGGAAAGAGGAGTATATGATTCCCTATATTGAAGATGTCGTGAAGCAAGTCGATCTGGAGAATTCCCAAGTAATCATCTCACCTCTGGAGGGGATGCTGGAATGAATATCCATTACTTGACGTTATTTCCGGAAATGTACGAAGGCGTGCTCAACACCTCCATATTGAAACGTGCGAAAGAGAAAGGCATCGTCGATTACAATCTCATCAACTTCCGCGACTACTCCGAGAGCAAGCATAATAAAGTGGATGATTACCCATATGGCGGCGGCGCGGGAATGGTGTTGAAGCCTGAACCGGTATTCAATGCCATGGATGCACTTGATCTTAAAAAACCACGTGTCATACTCATGTGTCCGCAGGGCAGGCCATTTGACCAGAAAATGGCGGAGTCCCTGAGCGAAGAAGAAGATATCGTATTCATCTGCGGTCATTACGAAGGATACGACGAACGTATCCGAACCTTGGTCACAGATGAAATATCGATCGGCGATTATGTTCTGACCGGCGGCGAACTGGCAAGTATGACGATGACGGATGCTGTCGTGCGCCTGATACCGGGGGTGTTGAGCCGTGAAGAAAGCCACCAGGAGGATTCATTCTCCACGGGCATGCTCGAACATCCACACTATACCCGTCCCAGGGAATACCGAGGGATGGAAGTGCCTGAAGTACTGTTGAACGGCAATCATAAACTGATAGATGAATGGCGTCGTGAAGAAAGCCTGAAACGTACACGGGAAAGACGGCCGGACCTGCTGGATGATTGAATAATATCTGCAGATTTTGCTTAAAAGCCGTTGAAAGCATTGCGTAATTATGGTAATATTATACGAGTGTTTAAACACACACATACACAACAATCCGCTGCTATGATGGGCAAGATAGTTGGAAGAAGGAGAAGATAATCATGTCACAAGAACTTATTAATGAGCTGACAAAAGAGCAGCTTAAAACAGATTTACCGAATTTCAAACCTGGTGATACTGTACGTGTGCACGTACGTATCGTCGAGGGAAGCCGTGAACGTATCCAGGTCTTCGAAGGTGTAGTAATCAAACGCCGTGGCGGAGGCGTTTCTGAAACATTCACAGTACGTAAAATCTCTTACGGTGTAGGAGTGGAGCGTACATTCCCTGTACACACACCTAAAATCGAGAAACTTGAAGTGACTCGCCGAGGCCGTGTACGTCGTGCGAAACTTTACTACCTGCGTAACCTGCGTGGTAAAGCAGCGCGTATCAGAGAAATTCGATAGAACAGCGCGGAAGAACCTCCGCATTCCTTATGGAGTGCGGAGATTTTTTATTTTAATAAGCGGTAATACCCGACTGATTTGAATCATCATTCCATATAAAAAGGCGCGGAACTTGTTCAGTTCCGTGCCTTCTTGTTATTTCTTCTCTTTAAGTCTGCGAATAAACTGCCTCACTCTGAACAAATCGATATAAAAGAATGCGCCCAGCAGCGAAACAAGGGATACAATCAGTGTAAGCCAGTAATAAGGTGGGGTATAGGTGATTTTTATTAATGTATCTTCATGAGCCACTTTAAAGCCTGTCATGAGGTAGTTTGCCCTGAATGCATGCAGATCACCCGAGGCATTGCCTGTGACCTTCACACCTTCCCTGTACATTAGAGGGATGGTTGCGAGACCTGAAAAGCCATCCTCGATCTTGATTTCATAAGAATTTGCATTCTCCTGTACTTCATAGGAGGTCTCTGATCTCTCGCTTGCGGCTTCCAGCGTACTGTAATCTTCAATGTAGATACCCTTCAGGTCGACTTCGTATTTGCCAGTGGAGAACTGGATGGGGATGTCTTCATCCAGTTCGGCACGGTAAAGCAGGTCATCTGCATATGTCCTGTATTTGCTCGTTGCAAACAAGCGGTCATTTTCATAACCGTCTACATTGACTGTGAAACGCTTCACCGGATCGATCAATTCAATATGAAGTTCAATATAGACATCACTGTCTTCCGGCGGGGAATCGATCACATTCCCGAAATCAAGTCGGATTCCACCTCCGTCATCATGGACATCGAGAATCCTGCCGTCATAATCCGCATTGAATGATTCAATTTCAACTTTATCCAGCATATTTTCAGACGGCTCCATGCGGCTGTTGGCCGGATAGGCATCTGTAACAATACCATTTAACATTGCATGTTCCCGCTCCAGTGGATTTTCCAATTCCGCTGGATCATATATTTTGTTGCTGAAGCGGATGTAATCAAGAGGCTGTGTGTTTTTGTAAATGGTATACGTTCCATCTGTCAAAATCGGATCGAATTTGGAAGGGATATCCTCCGCCCCCTGTTCACGCATCATATAATCCGTATTGAACAGGGAGTAGAGATTGCTTCGCGACTGGAATGATGCATAACGGCTGATGGACTCGTGCGGGAAGTTCACCTTCAGATCATTGTAATAAAAATCGATGACCTCTCCGTCTATGATGCTCGAATACATGCTTGTGCCGCTGAAGCCCATGTACATCGGCGTATTATCCTGCTCCCTAGTTTTGTAGTCTATTTTCTGTTCAGGCTCTTTCATCTCTTTGATGTGATCGATGTTATACTGCTGCAGTTCACTTTTGTAGTGGTTGCTGTTGATGTAAAAGAGATGATTCCTGTCAGTGATGCCGGGATGATATATTTCCGCTTCTGTGTGGGAAGCGGTGACTGTCATCGTGAAAAGGACAATCATCAAAGTGAATGCCAAAGTGATGGATTTTCGTTCTTTATTCCCCATGACAATGACCAGACCAATGAATTGGATGAGCGGTACCATCCACAGCCAGAAGACCATCTCTTCAGCAATCCAGATGGACATCCCCAAGATGATATAGACGGGCACCAGGCTCAATACATACGTTTTGAGCGGTACATGTCTTAAGTTTGAAAGATATTGCGCTATCAGTGCTGCATGGAAGAAAACAAGCATATAATGCCAGCGTTTCTGAGGCTGCTGGAATCCGTTGAAAAATGTATCTATATACGGCGACAGTGTAAATAACATGAACACAACGGTCAGGATGGCAAACAGTCTGTAGAAATAATTTTTGTAAAGAATCGGTGTAAACAACGCCTGTATGGCAATGAATAAAATGACAATCAGATAATTTTCATAGAAAATGTTATCCTGCGGTCCAAGCTCGGCGATGAACGGAACTTCCACCATATATTCCCTGGAATCGTTATTCAGAAATCCACGGACGGCATGGAAGAATGCCACAGTAGATATGCCGAAACCGATGATGGCCGATGGAACAGAAAGTTTCAGGACGTGTGCTCGCGGCAGGTCTCCCTGGCGTTTCGCTATCATTCTGACCGCGAGGTATACGACTGAAATGATCAATTGGTAATAGGCGAAGTAGAAATTGTTTATCAGAGTCAGGGCGACTGCAAATAAAAACAACCCCGGCCTGCCTTTTCTGATCAGAACTTCAAGGGCAAACAAAGTCATAGGCAGCCAGATGAACACATCACTGAAAAAGGACCAGAAGATTGTAAATCTGAAATAGGTGGGTGATGCTGCAAAGATGAAACCGCCAAGTATTGCATAGATCGGTTTTACCCCGATGATCTGCAGAAATTTATAAGTGAAGAAAATGATGGCGAATGTTTTCAGGATGGAAATGAAAAATCCATTGAATGCCCAGAATTCGATGGAAGACGTATCATAGCTGAATAACAGTTCACCGAGCCTCACAAAGACAATATTGATATGGTAGATGACATTTGTTGAATAATAGTAGGCTAGATCCGTATAGAAATCCCCGCCCAGTCCGAAATCCGTATCGAAGAACAAAGTGCCTTCTTTGAATTTCTCATATAGATAAAGCTGCATCGGCAGCATCTGTTCCAAGCCGTCGTTAGCGCCCGTCATGAAGATCTTATGTTTCTTATCATCGGGTGCGATGAGCCGCCAGAGCACATAGCAATGGGAAAGTACTGCCAGTACAGCAATGAAGATCAAATATCTGGAAGATTTCATCAGATTGGTCAATTTCTCCATTTTCAAACCTCTCTATCCTTGAGCACCCACCGGGTAATTGTGTATGTGAAGGGCACGGTCACAATCAGCACGGGCAGGGGTGCGATCATTTCATACCAGTTGAATATGTCGACGAACACAAAAAGCAGTATAGTCTGCATGCCCATATTGACGACCTGGGTCAGCGGGAACTTCAAAAATCTGGACCATGTCGGCCGGACTCTGTAGACAAAATGGCAGTTTATGAAATATGAAATGATAAATGCCAGTATGAAACCGCCCAGGTGTGACATGATATAGGGCAGCCCGGTCAATAGCAGGATGGTGTATATTACATAATAATTCAATGTGTTCAATAGGCCGGTGAGTATGAAACGTGTGAATTCATTGTTGAATCTATTCTGTTTCATGGAAACTTTCCTTTTGCCGGGTTTCGAAATCCGACTGCTCCCGGACGATGAACTTCGGCCTGTTTTTGGTCTCGATGTATATACGCCCGATATACTCTCCGATGATGCCAAGTGAGAAAAGCTGCACACTGCCAAGCAGCAGAAGGCTAGCAATGATTGTAAAATAACCGGGCTCATCTACACCGGAAATCATTATATTAATAAAAATATACAGGATGTACGCCAAAGAAATCAGGAGGACGGCCAGGCCCAGATGAAAACATATGCGCAGTGGCCTGTGGTTATATGCACTGATGCCGTCGATGGCATAATCGACCAGTTTCAGCGGGTTGAACCTTGATTTCCCGGCAGAGCGGTCGATATGGTCGAATTCAATCACTTTCTTATTGAATCCCACCCATTCGAAGATCCCTTTGGAGAAGCGGTTGTTTTCACTAAGCAACAAAATGGCATCAATCACTTTGCGGGACAGGAGGCGGAAATCCCCCTCGCCATCCACCAGCCGGACGGTGCTGGTGCTGTTCATCACTTTGTAGAACAAATTAGCCGGGATGCGTCTCATCATGGGCTCGCCGTTTTTATTCCGCTTGGCGATCACCTGGTCGAAACCTGATTCGAACTGTGCTGCCATTTCAGAAATAAGGGAGGGGGGGTGCTGCAGGTCCCCATCCATGATGACAGCGGCTTCCCCTCTGGCCTTCTCAAGACCCGCTATGAGTGCTGCTTCCTTGCCGAAGTTCCTAGAGAAGGAAATGTAATGGATGTTTTGACTATGTAGCGCCTTTATCGTCTCCAGTGTGCCGTCGGTTGAGCCGTCATCGATGAAAATGATTTCGTATTCTTTTCCCAGCACTTCCATCACCGCGTGTATTTCATCATGCAAAACAGGTATATTCGCGGATTCATTCAGCACAGGCACTATGATTGATAGCATTTCTTCACCTCCTGATGATTTATTAAATGATGATTGTATTATATAATATGAAGATGAATTAATGAAACATTAGGAACGGAAGTGAAGGCAATGAGTATAAACTGGTTCCCCGGCCACATGGCCAAAGCACGCAGGGAAATTGAAGAGAATTTGAAGAAGATAGACGTAGTCATTGAAATACTCGATGCAAGGATTCCAATCTCGAGTCACAATCCGATGCTTGATGAAGTGACAAAACACAAACCGAGGGTCGTCATTTTAAATAAGAAGGATATGGCGGATGAATCAGAGACGAAGTCCTGGATTTCGAAACTCCAGAAGGAAGGAAAACATCCGGTGGCAATCAACGGAAGGGACAGTCAGATTATCCGTAAAATTGAACCGCTTGCAATCGAAGCCACCAGTGAAATGTTTGAGAAGATGGAGCGTAAAGGGATCAACCGCCGTGCCATCCGGGCTATGATCATCGGAATTCCGAACGTCGGGAAGTCGACTGTCATCAACAATATTGCAAATAAGAAGATTGCCCAGACCGGCAACACGCCCGGCGTTACGAAAAGGCAGCAGTGGATCAAGGCAGGTACACGCATGGAGCTTCTTGATACCCCGGGGATTTTGTGGCCGAAATTCGAAGATGAGGAAACGGGCAAAAAACTGTCCCTCACCGGTGCAATAACAGACCGTGTAGTCCCTCTGGATGAAGTGGCGATTTACGGGATGAACTTCCTGCTGGAGCACGATCCGAAAGTATTCAATGATTTTTATAATATAAATGCTGAATCTGGCGATGACATTGTTGAAATCTATGAAGCGATCGGCAAGTCACGCGGACTGAAGGCCGGCGGTAACGAAATAAATTATGAAGCGGTAACGAACCGTATCATCTATGATATCAGGAATGCCAAAATAGGCAGGTATACATTTGATCGGACGGTGGAGTGATTGAAATCTGTAAGGGAAATTGCCGAAGAGGTCAAAACCTTTGTCACGCTTGAAGAAATTGAAAGCTGCATCTATGCAGAAGACGGACGAAAAGGTGTGGCAAATGCGCTACTGAAACAAAGAAGAAAGATAGAAAAAGAACAGAAACTGCTTGATAAATTTGAGGAAATGAGCCGGTATGAGAACCGGCTTAAACCACAATGCAATCTTATAGCGGGTGTGGACGAAGCAGGGCGGGGTCCAATCGCCGGAGAGGTCGTGGCGGCTGCAGTTATACTGCCTGAGGGATTTAAATTGCCGGGACTTGATGATTCAAAGAAACTGTCATTCGAAAAACGCGAGGCTTTCAGGGAAGTCATAATGCGTGAAGCGGATTACGGGATTGGAGTCGCTAGTGTGGAAGAGATCGATTCCATCAATATTTATGAGGCATCCAGACTCGCCATGCGGCGTGCAGTGGGAAATTTGAAAGCTGCGCCCGGTCACATGCTTGTGGATGCAATGACTATCGATATGGGGATTGATGAAACACCGATTGTAAAAGGAGATGCAAATTCAGTTTCCATAGCAGCTGCGAGTGTCATTGCAAAGACGACGCGGGACCTGATGATGCAGGAACATGATGTAAAGTATCCAGGGTATCACTTTTCCAGTCATAAAGGCTACGGAACGAGAGAGCACCTGACAGCTTTGGAAGAATTTGGCGTGTCCCCGCTGCACAGGAAAACATTTGAACCCGTAAAAAGTTTGCTTCTTAAACAATAATTTGATTTCTTCAGTTTACTTTGATGAAATC
>CAYTIR010000033.1:0-25224 GCA_964437955.1 uncultured Staphylococcaceae bacterium | reverse complement strand
TCATATTTGTTCTGGCCATCATACCGGGAGCAACTATGTCTCTGCAGACAGTCTGGAATCTTGGCGATATTTTCAATGCGCTCATGGCGATACCAAACTTGATCGGCCTGTTAGGCTTGTCCGGTGTGGTTGCAGCTGAGACGAAAATATTCATCGATATCAGAAAGAAAGAGAAGCAGCAGCTTGGTGGATGAGATTTTTAAAAACGGCACCGGGGATTAATCCCGGTGCCGTTTTTGTTCCATTAATCCTGTATTATATAGCCATGTTCAATAAGATCGCGAACTGCATTATCCAATATTTTTTCAGTGTCTGCTGAAATTCTGTGGAGATGAACATTGTCGGTAAGGTTGGCAAGCATCCTGCTCTTTTCTCTGTGCATACGCTCCATGAAGAGTTCCAGATCCTCGTTAGTGACAATCATCAGTTCACCTGTCATCTCACCGTAAACGGGATGATCGATCGAAACATTATCGATCATGGCACCGTTATCGATGATTAACTGGAGTTCATATTCCATCTTCTCAAAGTCATGCTGACAGGCAATCGTCCGTTTGAATGGCTTTCCCGGGCGTTCTGCCGGACGGTATACATAGCCTCTGCTGGTTGAGACTATGGCATGTCCGTCTGCTTTCAAAATCGAAATATCCCTGACAATAATCTGCCTGGATACCTCATATTGTCCAGCCAGCATCGCTCCGCTGATGGAATCTTTTGCCTGTTTCAGTTTTTTCAATATTTCTGCTCTACGCATCTCTGCAGTGGTCATTATTCAGCCTCCTGTAGTATTTGTTCCAGGTGGGATATCAAAGTGTCTATCTCATCCTGTGTAGTATATTTGGAAATTGAGATTCTTATATAATGATTGTCTGAAGTATTATATTTCCTTTCCAGTACCCCGTTTAATCCTTCACTTACCATTCTGCCCTGGCCGCATGCTGTTCCTGTGGATATATATATATTTTTACTGGAAAGGCTCTGCATGATGTACTGCCCTTCCATCATTGGGATAACGCATGCAATGATATGAGGAGCATTCATATCGAATTGTAACGTTATTACGCCGATACTTTTCATACTGTTCCGCAAATAATTTCTAACATTTTTCATATGAGCGATATTTGGATCTTTAGAAAGACACATTGCCATAACTGCAATCCCCGGCAGGTTAAGCGTACCATTCTGGGAGCCGTATTCATGATGAAAGTGTGTATTGAGAACACTAAGGTATTCATAATCAATCAGTAAAGCAGCTGCCCCTTTAGTTCCATGGATTTTATGGGCGGACAGTGTGTAACTGCTGCACACACTGTCGATATCTATCTCATCTTTGTGTGCACCCTGCACTCCGTCAACATGGAATGGCACATTATATAGGCGGCACATATCCCCAACTGACTCGGCCGGAAGCCGGTAGCCTGTCTCCGAGTTCACATGCTGCATGATTACCAGTGAAGTATCTTCCCCCACCATTTCTTCCAATAATACGAGGTCGATATGCCCATCAGGGTTTATGGGCATGAGCTGTATGTTGAAAATGTCCTTGAATGGTTCAAGTGCAGCTTCGATTGAAAGATGTTCATACGGAGACACGATAATCCTGCCGGACGTTTTGGACTTCAAATACAATTGTATCGCAATTTCATTGGCATGAGAGCCGCTTCTGGCAAATATCACATGTTTATCACTTTTAAAGTAGTCCCGTACATATTTTTTGGCCTGTTCCAGCAGATGATTGGCATCAAGCCCGCCTGCATGGAGACTTTCACTATTAAAAAACATTTCCTGATAAAGATTAGTGTATGCCTCCATTAAATGTGATTCGGGTTTTGTTGTTGCTGCATTATCCAAATAAATCATAAAATTTCTCCTTGGGTATTGTATTAATTATCACTTAATGTCAATATTAATGTAAACTTATATGTAAATAAAGGTGTAAACTTATGAATGATGTAATTATTGTTGGTTCCGGACTGAGTGCACTGAGTCTTATCGATGCATTAAGCGAAGATAAGAAAGTGACTGTTTTTTCAAAAGATAAGATTGACCGGCATAACAGTATGCTGGCCCAGGGAGGGATATGCTACTCGTTTGAAGAGGACGACGCTGGAAAGTGTCATGTATCCGATACATATGAGGCGGGGGCAGAGATGGGTGACAAGCGGATTATAGGAAAGATGATTGAGAAGAGCCACACTATCATCAAAAGATATTTGGATGAAGGGATGTCATTTGACCATTCCGCTGGCAATGCTCTTTCCTATGGATTGGAAGGTGCACATAGTGTGCCGAGGATCTTGCATTCCGGTGGTGACCAGACTGGGAAAATGATGACGGAGTTCTTTTTGAAACGGTTGAAAAGCCGACAGGTCACCATGTATGAAAAGCATACCGTCATCGATATAATTTTGGATGAAGAAGGTGCTGCCATCGGCGTCACAGCAGTGGATAAAGAAGGTAACGCCCGGCATTATTTTTCTGATCAAACAGTTCTTGCTACTGGCGGGTACAGCGGGATGTTCGTGACGAATTCCGGGGCCTCAAAAAGTATGGGCAGCGGCCATATACTTGCATTACGTGCCGGAGCAAAATTACGTCACATGGAAATGGTTCAATTCCACCCTACGTTGCTTGGGAAAATCGGAAAGACACACGGACTGGTCAGTGAGGCTGTTAGAGGGGCCGGTGGAATCATTGTCAATGAATGGGGAGAGCGGATCATGGAGAACGTTCATCCATTGAAGGATCTTGCCCCGCGTAATGTAACGAGCCTTGAAGTTTACAGGCAGCAGAAGAATGATTGTCAATGCTATGTCGATATAAGCAACATTGAAGGTTTCCGGGAGCGGTTTCCGGGTGTCCATAAAACTGCAACACAATATTTCCCGGAACTGCTCCGGAATTCGAAAATCCCGGTGACCACCGGAGCCCATTATTCAATGGGCGGTGTTATCGCTGATATTGATGGCAGTACAGGCATCTCCGGTCTCAGAGCCATAGGGGAAATCGCCAGTACGAACTTCCACGGGGCAAACAGGCTGGCAAGCAACTCGTTATTGGAGGCTGTGGTCATGGGGTATGAAGCGGCTGTTTCCATCAATGAACAAAAATCGGAAAATCGAGGAAGTATCGCTTCTGTAATGCCGGGAATTCCAATTATACCCGCGGATATTTTTGAAGAGATTAAAAAAGAGGCAATGAACGTACTCGGGTTTGAAAGATCTGGAAACACATTGCTTGCTTTGCTTGAAAAAGTGCATAGCCACTTGGGTGTGGCTAAGTGCGATTACAAGGACCCCTCGGAATGGCAACGTTACTGTGAGATGATGACTATTTACAGCATGCTGCATGGATGTTTACAGCGGGAGGAAAGCAGGGGCAGTCACAATCGGCTGGATTTTCCGGAAAAAGATGATGATTTTAAAAATATGGAAATCCGCATTGGAATGGAAGGAGAAAGTTTAATTGCTGAATGTATTGAAAATCAGAGAAAAACTGAAAAACTTTTATATTGAGGATAATCATTATGGAGATTTGTCCACAAGTATATTTGACGGTGATGCACAGGGAACAGCCACTCTCCTTGCAAAATCTCCGGGGTGCTTTTGTGGAACGGCAGTCATTGAGGAGGGATTTAAAATAATTGACCCGGAAGTATCTGTGGAAGTGCTGGTTGAGGAAGGGGCATCAATTGAAAAAGGGGAAAAAATTGCAGTAATCAGTGGGAATGTCCGGGCAATCCTCACTTCGGAGCGCATTGTACTTAATCTGATTCAGAGGATGTCGGGAATTGCGACGAGCACCGGAAAACTTAATGCAATTGTGAATGGCACCGGCGTCACCATCATCGATACCCGGAAAACGACGCCCGGTCTTGGCATATTTGAAAAGTATGCAGTGATGGTCGGCGGCGGGAAAAATCACAGGAGGACCCTAAACGATGGCATCATGCTGAAGGATAATCACATTTCATTCATGGGCTCCATGACAAAAGCAGTGGAAAGTGCGAAGCGCGTGCAGGGACCGATGGACAACATAGAGGTTGAAATTGAGGATGAGGAAATGCTCAATGAAGCGATCCGGAACAATGTGGATATCATCATGTTTGATAACTGCACACCTTCCTGGATCAGGCATCATATCGGGAAAGTCCCCGATTCAATCAAAACTGAAGCATCCGGAGGCATTACGGAAGAGACGCTGTTGGATTACGCCCGCTCCGGCGTCGACTATATTTCTGTAGGTGCCTTGTTCCATCAGCAACAGGCATTAGATTTCTCATTAAAGGTGGTATATTAAATGTTCAATCCAGTGGAAACACTTCCGAAAAGAATTCCTGAGCACTACATACAGGCTTCAAACGAAGAATTGGAATCCAAGGTAAGAAAAATCAAAGAAGAGATGGGTGACAGGCTCTTTATGCCGACCCATCATTATCAAAAAGATGAAGTTGCCCAGTTTGCCGATATTATGGGAGATTCCCTCCAACTGGCAAAAATCAGCAAAGACAACAAAAAAGCGGAGTACATTGTCTTTAATGGGGTCCATTTCATGGCTGAGACCGCCGATATATTGACGGACGATAATCAGACAGTCTATCTGCCGGATCTAAACGCAGGCTGTTCGATGGCGGACATGGCTGATATAAACCAGGCCATACTTGGATATGACCGTCTTACAACACGGTTGGGAGATGGAATCCTTCCGGTGACATACGTCAATTCCACCGCAGCGATAAAGTCATTTGTCGGTGAAAAAGGCGGTTCATGCGTGACCAGCGGCAATGCCAAAAAAGTGATACAGTGGGCGCTGGATAAGGGCCAGCGGATTTTATTCCTTCCGGACCAGCATCTGGGAAGAAATACGGCTTATGATCTCGGTGTCCCTTTGGAACAAATGGCAGTATGGGATCCGATTCATAAAAAGCTTGAATATGACGGTGAAGATGAAGATCTCCGGATCATTTTATGGAAAGGGCACTGTTCAGTTCATGAAAAGTTCTTTCCTGCCCATATAGACCAGATACGCAAAAGGAAACCAGACATCAATGTACTGGTCCATCCTGAATGCCCATTTGAAGTGGTTCAGAAAGCGGATTACAGCGGATCGACCAAATATATCATCGATATGATGGAAAATGCACCTGCCGGCTCCAAGTGGGCGATAGGAACTGAGATGAATCTGGTAAGCAGGCTGAAGGATACCTATACGCATCTGGAGATAGAATCTTTGAACCCAATCATGTGTCCCTGCCTTACGATGAACCGTATCGACCTGCCCCATCTTACGTGGTGCCTTGATAAGATAGTTGAAGGTGACAGGACGAATGTCATCCAGGTCGATAAGCATACAGCTCATTACGCTGAAGTGAGCCTTGAAAGGATGCTTTCGATTGTATAGCAAAAAAACAACCGTCAGTCTGGACGGTTGTTTTTTTATGCTTCATTATTAGCCAGTTGAACTTTGGAATCAGCAGTCTGGGCGCTTCTCTCACGCACGAAAAGCAGTGCGGTCCCGCCCACAAGACTCGGAATGGCGAATGCCATGAAAGCTGTCTGTGGGGAGATGTTCGTCATGAGTACAAAGCCGATGAGTATCGGTGCGGTGATCGAGCCAAGACGGCCGATCCCTACTGCCATACTGAGTCCTGTACCTCTTATATTGGATGGATAGAATGCACTGATGTATGGATTGACCAGGTTCTGGGTCCCCCCGGTACATGCCCCGCCGATTGCGATCAGAATATACAGGAGTACCGGCTGGCTCGTAATGCTCAGCGCTACAAAACAAATTGCTCCGGTAAGGTACATTGCAAGCAGTACATTTTTATGGCCAATCCGGTCGACCATGTATCCCCCTGTCAGGGAACCGAAGATCTGGCCGACTGCCAATATCAATATGAATGACATGCTGGAGGCTACATTGAATCCGGATTCCTGCATGATGGTCGGCAACCATGTATTGAGACCGTAAATCATCATGAGACAGCTGAATACCATGAGCCAAAATGCGAGTGTCGTGATTGAACGGTTGTCGGAAAACAGTTTGCCCACTGGAATCCCTTTCAGTTCCTTTTGGACCGCCGTGTAGATGAATTCATCCGTTTCCTTATAGTTGCCGCCGGGGTCTGCACTGTTCAAAATTTGAGCGACTTTGTCTTTCCTTCCTCTCGACAGATGGTAATTAAGTGATTCAGGAAACTGTCTGATCAATAAAGGTAACGCAGCCAGTGGGAGTGCCCCGAGCCAATACATGAATCTCCACCCAAGGCTTTCAAGCAGGTAGATGGCTGTCACCGAAGCGATGATCGCCCCTATGGAATAACCACAGTACATGGCAGCGACGGTCATGGCCCTGTTCTTTTTAGGCGAATATTCACTCATGAACGAGATGACAACAGGCATCAATCCCCCCATTCCCATCGAAGCGATAAAACGGAAGACGGTGAACATCGTCGCATTTGATGCGAAACCTGCGAGCATGTTGAAAATGCTGATGAGAACAAGGCAGATGACGAGGATGCGTTTTCTTCCAAGAATGTCGGAAAATGATCCGAGCACAAAAGTGCCGAGCATCATGCCGGCGAGTGCATAACTTCCTATTGCACCGCCCTCAGCTGCGGACAAGCCGAAGTCTTCCATCATATGAGGCAGTCCTATTCCGTATAATGCGATATCAAATCCGTCAAAAGCGATGGCAAAGAAACACCATAGAAACACCAGCAGATGAAACTTATTGAAGCGGCTGTTATCAATCACTGTTTCCACTTGTACACGCTGCATCCTGTTTCCCCCTGTTCTTGTGATTTTAAGAGTGTGTTATGACCAGACTTCCCCTGCGATATTCACGACGTGCTCAAGCTTCCTCCACTGCGCGTCTTCTGTCAGCAGATTTCCTTCTTCGGTTGATGCGAAACCGCACTGTGGACTGAGAGCAAGCTGTTCCAGTGGTATAAATTTCGCTGCTTCGGAGATGCGTTTCTTAACAGTATCCTTGTCCTCAAGTTCTCCATGTTTGGATGTGACGAGCCCCAGGACGATGGTCAAATCCTCTCTGTTGACATGGCGCAGTGGTTCGAATCCCCCGGCACGGTCAGTATCGTATTCCAGGAAAAAACCGTCTATATTGAGTTTGCCGAATATTTCAGCAGCAACCGGTTCATATCCCCCTGAAGAAATCCATGTGGAACGGAAGTTGCCGCGGCATATATGCATTGTGATTTTAAGGTCTCCAGGTCTGTCTGATACAGCGTTGTTGATTGTTTCCAGATATTTTTGTACAAGGTATTCAGGGTCCAGACCTTTTTTGCGCATTTGCTTCTTTTGTTCATCAGAGCAAAGGTATGCCCATGCGGTATCATCCAGCTGTAGATATCTGCATCCGGCATCGTAGAATGCCTGGATGGCTTTTTTGTATGCGGCAGCCAGGTCTTCGAAGAACACATCTTCGTCAGGATAGACGGAAGGGTCGATTTCACCACGGAAGTGCAGCATGCTGGGACTTGGAATCGTGAATTTCGCCACATGATCCCCTGCCTGTTGCTTCAGGAATTCAAAGTCCTCCAGGAAAGGATGGTCTCCAAAATCCAATTTCCCTGTCACTTTGATGGCGCGTGACTTAGTCTGCTGCTCTTTAAATTGTATGCCGCCGCCGGCCCAGTATCCTTCAACACCAACCAGATTTTCGAGGAAATCGAAATGCCACCATGCACGGCGGAATTCACCATCAGTAACAGCCTCCAGACCGACGTCTTTTTGCTTCTGGACAATTCTTGCGATTTCTTCATTTTCAATATGTCTCAAGTCTTCCGGAGAGAGCTCACCCGACTCCCTCAGCTTACGTGCTTCCTTGATCTTATCCGACCGCAACAGGCTGCCCACCTGATCGGCACGGTAAATTTTTTTCGTATTTACTGTTGTCATAAAAATCCTCTCCCATTTTTAATATTGTTTAAATACTATCATGACTGTAAGATATAGAGTAACTGTTAATTGTCATAATCTGTTATAACCAAAAGCTATAACAAAAAGTGAGGTCAATATATGAAACTGCATCAATTGAAGTATTTTATAGAAGTAGTGTTGAGCGGATCCATCAATGAAGCGGCACGCAGGCTGTATATTTCTCAGCCAACACTGTCCAAAGCGATCAAGGAATTGGAAAAGGAAGTGGGTTTTTCTTTATTTACAAGAACTTCCACAGGTATCTCCCTGTCCCAGGACGGAGCTGAATTTCTTAGTTATGCCAGGCAGATCAATGAACAGGTGGAGCTTTTGGAGAGCAGATACTTCAATAAACAGCCTTCGCAGCAGCTGTTCTCCATATCTTCCCAGCATTATTCCTTCGTAGTGGATGCCTTCGTGGAAATAATCCGTAAATATGGCGGTGATAAATATCAATTTACAATCCGGGAGACCCGTACGTATGAAATCATCGATGATGTGAAGAATCTGACAAGTGAGATCGGTCTGCTGTATATCAGTGCATTCAATGAGAAAGTGTTATTGCAGCTGATGAAGGAAAAAGGTCTGGAGTTCAACGAACTGTTCGAGGCAGCGCCGCACATATTCATCAGTCAGAAGAATCCGCTTGCTAAAAAAGATGCCGTGACGCTTGAAGATCTGAAGGCTTATCCGAGACTGACATTTGAACAGGGTCAGTACAATTCATTTTATTATTCCGAGGAGATTTTCAGCACTCTTCCCAGCCCGAAAAGCATCCAGGTCAGTGACAGAGCGACGCTGTTCAATCTGCTGATCGGTTTGAACGGATATACAATCTCCACAGGGATTTTAAGTGATGATCTGGATGACTCTGAAATCGTTCAAGTGCCACTGGTCGCCGAAGATACGATAAAAGTTGGATGGGTGGTCAATAAAAAAGTAGAGCTCAGCACTATGGCCAAGCTCTTTTTAGAAGAGTTGCAGCATACGACACGGCATATGCATTAATTATTTATAAATATATTCGAGGACTTCCATCGCCTGGTCTATTGTGGACACTGTAACATTCGCCTTGTTTGAAAGTTCTTTAAGCGGGTGGATCAGTTCGTCCGGACGGACAAGGATCAAAGGTTTGTTCAGAGCAACAGCTGTGCTTGCATCCATTGCGGTATTCCACTGTTTATATTTTTCACCGAACAAGGCGATGACAACATCGGATTTCTGCATCAATACTTGTGTGCGCAGATTATTGATTGCAGAAGCGGCATCATCCTTATAATAGTTGCCCGGCTGTTCGCCAAGAATATTTTCTCCGATATCATCAGAAAGATCATGGTCCGTCTGAGGACCTGTGAAATTCAAAGGCAGATTTTTCTCCTTTGCCTTCTTTGCGACTGTATCGCGCCAATCATCATGAATCTGTCCTGCCAAATATACTGTGAGTTCCATACTGGATCTTCCTCCCAATCGTTAATATCTCAATCATATATATAAATGTAACTTTTTCATAATAAATTGATCAGGCAGTGATATATTGGAGCAGATGGTTTTGTGGTAAAATAATGTATATATTTCAGTGTTTTAAAAATGATGATTATGATTAGGAAAGGAACATCGAATATGAAAGTGGCTTTATTTGATTTCGATGGAACACTGTATCCACATGAAACATTTACGATATTGATGGAACGCTTGAAGGGTCATCCGAAATTCAAAAAGAACTACAGAAGGTTCATCAGGAATTTTGCCCCGTGCTATATCGCTTATAAGCTCAAACTTGTCAAAAAAACAAAGATGCAGCATAAGGCGATGGAATACTATATCCGGTCCTTCAAACATAATTCAAAATTTGAGATAGAACAATTTTTCAATGATGTGGCAAAAGATATGGCAAATGAACTGAGAGATCCCCTGGTCCGTAAAATCAGACAGCTGCAGAATGACCACTATTATATAATGCTCATATCCGGCGCTTTTGTACCGTTACTTGAAGCGATATTCAAAGGGTTCAATATCGACTGCATAGTTGGATCCGAAGTCCATTATAAAGATGACAGACTGGATATTAAACCACAATTTGTCCGTGTACATGCCGACAGGAAGATTGACATTATAAGAAATCATTTCAAAGGCAGGGAGATCGACTGGAAAAGCAGCGAAGCATACAGCGACAGTTACTCAGATCTCAAGATGCTGGAACTCGTAGGTCGTCCGGTGGCTGTGAAACCTGACCCTGAACTGCTGGCAGTAGCTTCCAAAAATAACTGGACAATCCATTGTGACTGACGGGTTCATTTATTAGAAGTTGTCCGTATTGAATGATAAAATTATTAAATGAATATAAATTTGGATGGAGGATGAGGGTATGAGTCTGATTGACATAGACGAAAATGAACTATATCCAACAGAGAAAATCGGCCCGGCCGTGGAGGGGACGATCATTTATAAAGTTGGGGAACAGTCCCAATTTAAGGGTGCATATATTACCACAACTGAAAGAATGATCATGAGCGTGGATATGAATGGAGAACCGTATAAACGTGTTTTCAGCTATCAGGATATTGTACAGGCGCTCGTTGAAGACGAAACTCTGTTCATTGAATTCCCCGAAGGTATGGGTAAAGTGGCCATGATTGATGTGGTCAGAGGCAATTTGAATGAATTTGCAGAATACGTAAATGAAAAAGTAAAATAAGCGTCAAAAAAGACCAAAACCGGTTTAATTTTTACGGTTTTGGTCTTTTTGTATCTTCTTCCTTTTGTGATTCTCATAAGCCCGGCTCGCAAGCATGACGAGATAGTAGATGAATACACCACCGATTGCATTTACAGGATCGGTAATGATCAGCAGTAAGAAGAATATGAGTATGGGTGTGATGAGGAAAAATGCTACATTTCTCATTGGGATGCTCCTTCAAGGTTATATCATCATTTTATCAGAATTCCGAATTTTTTACTGGATGCCGTTAACCGCCGGCAAAAGCACCCTTCAACCAAACTGTATGGCACATTGTTTTAATTGTATGTCACAATATAGGAAAATAGGCTTTTATATCTTAGAAAAAAGGAGTATAATAAACAATAATTAATATTTTGAATCATCAATAGACGCTATACTAATTCCGGTATGGTGTTTATTGATTGCAGAAAAGGAGTGCTTACGGGTTACATTGTGATTTATGTAACTTTTAAGGCTTCTGAATATATAAAAGGGAGCATTGTGGTTATTATGAACAGTGTATTGAACAAGACAGATGTCATCCTTATCGGTGGCGGAATTATGAGTGCCACACTGGGGACGTTACTTAAAGAAGTGAAACCCGAATGGGAAATCAAAGTATTTGAGAAACTGGACAGAACAGCTCAGGAGAGCTCTGATGCGATGAATAATGCAGGTACCGGTCACTCTGCGCTTTGCGAAATGAACTACACACCGGAAGCGGCAGATGGCTCCCTGGATATTACTAAAGCGATTAAAATCAATGAGCAGTTCCAACTGTCCAAACAGTTCTGGTCCTATTTGGTCGATCAGGGATTGATTGAAAACCCGAATGATTTCATCATGCCTGTACCACACCTCAGCTTTGTTGAAGGTGAAAGTAATGTTGAGTTCCTTAAAAAACGCATTAACGCTCTTTCAAGCAATCCATTGTTTGAAGGGATGGAATACGCTGAGGATGAAGAAACACTTAAAAAATGGATACCGCTGATGATGGAAGGCCGCAGCAGCAATGAACCGATTGCAGCGACTAAAATTGAATCAGGTACTGATATCAACTTTGGTAATCTGACGCGTAAATTATTTGATGTACTGCAGGATGAAAAAGGTGTTGATGTACACTTCGAACACAGTGTTGAGGATATCAGGAGAACGGAATCCGGTGAGTGGCAGCTTACAGTCAAAGATCTTAAAACCGGAAAAAATGAATATCATACTTCAAAATTCGTGTTTATTGGTGCAGGGGGCGGAAGTCTTCCACTGCTTCAGAAAACAGGCATACCGGAATCTAAGAATGTGGGAGGTTTCCCTGTGAGCGGCCTCTTCATGGTTTGTCAGGATCCTGAAACTGTTGAAAAACATAACGCCAAAGTATACGGAAAAGCTAAAGTGGGTGCTCCACCTATGTCCGTTCCACATTTGGATACGCGTTATATCGACGGTACGAGATCCCTTCTTTTCGGACCTTTTGCCGGCTTCTCGCCTAAATTTCTGAAAACGGGATCTAACATGGACCTCCTGGGTTCAGTGAAGCCATATAACGTTCTTACAATGCTCTCAGCAGGTGCGAAGGAAATGGGGCTGACGAAATATCTGATTCAACAGTTGCTGCTTTCAGAGGAAGAAAGGATGCAGGAGCTTCGTGAATTTATTCCAAATGCCAGGAATGGTGAATGGGATATCGTGACTGCCGGCCAGCGTGTCCAGGTAATCAAGGACACGGACAAGGGCGGCAAAGGGACACTGCAGTTTGGTACAGAAGTGATCACTTCCGAAGATGGTTCCATTGCAGCACTGCTGGGAGCATCTCCAGGTGCATCCGTATCTGTCGATGTAATGTTTGATGTAATGAGCAGATGCTTCAAGGATGAATTCCCGGAGTGGGAAGAAAAGATCAGAAAAATGGTCCCATCATACGGTATGTCACTTACAGACAATCCGGAGTATTTCAAAGAGCTGGATGAGAAAGTCTCTGAAAATCTAGGATTGAACACACATGAAGAAGGAATTGTATTAAGCTGATGAAATAAGCCTGACAGTTCATTTTGACTGTCAGGCTCTTTTTAACTATATGAGAATTCTTTCACTTCAGATTCATTTCCGACAATATACCCGTCATCGAGAGTGTAGATTCTGTCAGCATAATCGAAGAGTCGCTCGTCATGTGTAATCATAAGACCGATGGTCTGGTTGTTTTTTATATTATTCCGTATCATCTCCATGACTTCAGTTGCTCTGGTTGCATCAAGACTTGCTGTCGGTTCATCGGCAAGTATCATTTTAGGATGGTTCATCCATGCTCTCATAATTGCCACACGTTGCTTCTCTCCCCCGGAAAGAACATTTGGATAAGATTTCAGCCTATGACCGAGGCCGATTTCCTTTAGAAGTGATTCTGCCCTCACTGCGGCATCTTTTGTTGACATGCCTGCCTGCTCCCCTACAAACACCAGCTGATCGATGACTTTCATAAAAGGAATGAGGTGGGAAGACTGGAAGATGAATCCTATTTTCTTGAGTCTCATTGCTGTCAAAGCTTTGTCGTCAATATCCAGGTAGTTTTCACCATTCAGCGATACTTCTCCGCCACTGCGGCTGAGCAGTCCGCCAATTATAGAGAGTAATGTGGTTTTACCGGAACCGGACGCGCCTTTTAAAATCACCAGTTCACTTTCATTTACCTCAATGTCAATTTCTTTTAGTACCTGCGTTTCTATATCGCCATTACCAAATGATTTGGTAAGTCCGTTAATATTCAATCCCATATTATTCTCCTCCTATAGCATCTAATGGATCAATTTTGACAATACGCACGAGTGACAGTATGGCACCGAGAAATGCAACAGCCAGAAAGAGGCCGGAAACAATCACCATAAGGCTGGTATTCAGATAGAACGGCATCGATACCGGAATCATGGTATTGAGTGCAAACATGACGCCGACAGCAAGGACTACACCAATCAATGTAATGAATACGACTTGTATCATTATTGTTTTGACAAGTGCACCTGTCTTAGTTCCGATTGCTTTCAAAATACCGAGCTGCGATGATTTCTGTATCGTTATAACGTAGAAGAACGCGGACAGTACTATGGCTGAAATGATGAACAGGAAGACAATCATCAGAGTGAGCGGCTGTTGCTCAGCCTGGTAGCTCGGGATGGCATTTTTTATTTCATCTTCACTGACTATTTTTATGTCTTCGATATTATTGATATCGTCAGAAATACCATCGATATTTTCAGGAAGTGCAACTGCTGCGATGCTTGAATGTTCAAGCCTGTCCATGCCCTCACCTGTCACATATGCCATGGAAGTGTGGGCGTACATGATATCTTCTGTGAATCCTGTAATTTCGTAAGACACATCTGAATCTTTAAGCTCGACAGTATCTCCGACCTCGTACCCTTCGTCAGTCAGTTTATAATTCAGAAGAATTTCTTCAGGCGTTTCAGGAAGACGCCCTTCGTCTGCCTGTGGTACTATATTTTCATCTGTATTTGTAAGTACTACATCAATATTTGACTCGGGTGCGGATAAGCTGTTTCTGGAAAATTCTATTTTGTGGCCATCTTTTGTGACTGCTTCTATTTGATTCATCTGTTCGCTGATCTCCGACTGTGTAAGTGAATCATCCGCACCCTCTGATATAATAAAGTGCCCCTGGTTCCATGATTCAACTCCTGATACGTTTTCTTTGGCAAGCCCCTGTGCAAGTGCCGATATGAATAATACAAGGAAGGCCAGCAGGAACAGGATCAATGTAACGAGTACGTACTTGAATTTGTAAAACTTAAGTTCTTTCAATGCGAGTTTCATATGCAGAATTCCTTTCTCAATGTTTGAACCCTACATTACAGTCCCCATATAAATCGAATGTAAAAATTAAATAAACTGAGTATAAACTTTGGGAAATGATATATTATGTATCACTTTTATGTTTTAAATATTGATGAAGTGGTATAGACAAGTAGCTCCAATAATTACTAAAAGCAGACCCTGTGTAATGATTTCATTACATGGGGTCTGCTTTTTATAATGACAGGCATTATTTAAATATATATCACTATGCGTTATTTACATTCTTGAAAAGCAAGGTGAACCCTGATGCCATGAGGATAACGCCTAGCAATACAGGAAGCCATAGACTCATTTCGAATGATGGGCCGATATCGACGGCATCCTTTAAAAATGAGAAAAGGATGAAAATGAGAAAAGACCCGGACCCGACAAGGAAAACCAGTCCATTTTCCTTCCAGGACGGCCAGTCCTTGAACAGCGTATACTGCATAGTATGAAACATCAGGAATACGATCCCGATTCCGGTCAATATTATTGTCATTACATAAAGGATCTCTGTTCCAAGATTGATTGTTATGGTTGATGGTGCACCGTCAATCAGTTTGAAAACCAAATCTGCCAGATATGAAATTGAATATGATATACCCAGAAAAATCATGGCGATAACACCAGACAGTTTCCAGACATTCCGTTTGGGCAGTTCTTGTATGATGCTGTCTGCATATGATTTATAATCATTTCCTGTGACACTCTCAATCTGCTTTCCATCCTTCTGTGCCAAAAGCACATGTGAGAGCAGGTCATTGAGAACCTCTTCAGTCTCTGCATCGTCAGATGAGTAGTTCAGTCTAATATAAACCATTATATCTTCGTACACATTTAAGTTATGAGCATTAAGACCCGCCCTCATCCTATTGTTCTCTGCTATCAGATCTTTTTCCGACATGGTGCGTCTCCTCCTTAAGGATTGAATGGATGGGACCCGCAATCTTATCCCATTCGTCAATCATGAGTTTTAAAGCATGCTTTCCTTCATCAGTGATGAAGTAGTATTTTCTTTTTGGGCCGGTTTCTGACTCACGCTTTTCACTGTAAATGTAATTATTGTTCTGGAGTCTGAGCAATATTGGATAAATAGTTCCCTCGCTTACTGCATCCAGTCCAAGTTTTTGAAGCTTATCCGATAATTCGTATCCATAAACGACATCATCATTAATGATTTTTAGGATACAGGCTTCCATGACGCCTTTAAGTAATTGTGTTCTCTTTACCATGCGGCACCTACTTTGTAATACATGATAGTTATTCCAAAACAAGCTATTTTGTTATACAAAATAGCTTGTTCAAAGTTTATAATAACTTTAACAGTCTGTCAAATACAAACACGGTTCACTAACTTTTATATTCCTGCTGTCTCCTGACGAATAATACGGTAAATATCAAATCAATGATTATAACAGCAATGACCCCGAATATCAGGCTGTCTGTCAGCAGGAATACCCCGATAAACGACAGTATCGGTAATATAAGGAATAATATAAAAAACAGGTTCATGATCTTGCTCCTTTTTCGGTTAAAATTTAAAGTTAAAATATTTTTCGGCATAATACTTTAACTGATCTGGCGTTATTTCTGTTTTTTCTGAATCCTGTCCTGAATAGACAGTATAGCTTGTTTTGCTGAGTGTGTGCCTGCCCTTTTCTGTAAAAGCTGTAATCAATGGTTCTTTATTGAAAGGAGACTTGCCATTGTTGATGATTTTCTCCTGTACACGGTCAAGTGACCCCAGATGACTGATTGGTGTGTGAATATAAAACTTATACCCCACAGTCCAGCCCTTTTGACTGTTGGCGAGGTTAATTTCCAGAATATGCGCATCATCATCTTTTGTAATCCTGAACGAACCATTTTTGGAATGGACGGTTTCGCCTGACATCGGTACAGGTTTTAACGGCAGGTTACCTCCGAATCCTGTATCAATGAGATAGGATTTCCTTTTGTGTTTCACAAGAAACATTACATGGGTTTTATCACCATAGTCCGTTCCATTGTGTACCCTACCGTAAAACATGGAAGACTCGAAGTCATTTTCCAATAAAAATAGATAAAGTAATGGGTTCAGTTCATAACAGAGGCCGCCTTCATGACGTATTAAAATTTTATTGATGAGATTTTCTTTGTTTATTGAACCCGTTTTCTCAAGCATGATTGCCATATTTTCAAACGGCAGAGACTTGGATGTCCGGTCAAGAATATCTGGAAGATCACTAAAAGTAATCACCTGCTCCATTGACAAACCAATCCTTTGCCTGAATAATAAATTGAAATCAGTCATAATACTGCCTCCTTGGGGCAGATTATAACACTATTTAAATTTGTGTAACAGAAAGGGGCCGTATATGGGTTACAAAATTGGTTTTATTGGTGCGGGAAAGATGGTTTCGCATATCGTGGATGGATTTTTGAAGGATGCGGGGATGCAACAAAATATTGTTGTCACAGGACGCAACAAGGAGAAATTGGAGCACTTCAATTCCAAAAGAAAGATTGAAATAAGTACAGATTACGCCTCGCTTCGGCAATGTAGGGTTATTGTTGTCGGTGTCAGTTCACCCGCTGTTCTGGACGTATTAAAGAAACTGGACAATGTAAATATGGATGAGGAAACGATATTCATGTCCATCGCAGCAGGTGTTTCAGTAGCTGACATGGAGTCTGTTCTGCCAGGTAAAAAGATGGTGCGATGCATGCCGAATATAGCTGTCTCTTCCAATGAAGGAGTAATGGCAATGTCACCCGGGAGCCATATTGGTATCGGAGAACAGCGTTATTTAAACGATACCTTCAGTAAAATCGGTGTCGTTGAGTGGATGGATGAAAACTTGATGAAATATGTGCCAGCCCTTACAGGGTCTTCACCTGCATATGCATTCCTGATGATGGAGGCAATGGCAGATAAGGCAGTAAGTGTCGGTTTTGACAGAAAACAGTCCTACCGTCTTGCTGCCCAGTCATTGGCGGGTGCCGGAAAATTATTATTGGAGACTGGAGATCATCCAGGTGTGTTGAAAGATCAAATAACAACGGCCGGCGGCTCTACAATTCAAGGGGTAATGAAGCTGGAGCAGGAAGGCTTCCGGGACAGCATCATGCAGGCAATGCAGGCTGTCAATGAAGCGAACGAAAAATAAATGACCTATGGGAGTCGTTCCCACAGGTCATTTTTATATTCCGTAACATCTATTCAGGTTCTTCATCAAAACTGCGTTTGGCGAGTTCGCGTTCATAAATGAACAGTGCATTACTGTCGTCTTTAATACGTTCGAGATAATCGATGTGGCGTTCGAAAGTGGCTTCTTCCTCAACCTGTTCATCGAGGAACCATCTGATAAATGATAACGTTGCATATTCTTTCTCGTCAGTGGCAATGTCTGAAATATTATAGAAAGATTTTGTCACTTCTTTTTCCTGCGCCAATCCGGCTTTAAACGTATCGAGGATGGAATTATAGTCGATTGCCGGTGCTGGAATCTCTTTAAACACGGCATGTATTCCACGGTCATTCAAGTAATCATAAAGCTTCATCCCGTGAAACCTTTCTTCTTTGGCCTGCTGGATATAAAAATTCGCGAACCCTTCGTAGCTTCTGGACTCACAATATGCTGCCATTGCCATATATTCATGCGCTGCTGCAAATTCATTGTTCATCTGGTTATTCAATGCATCTTTAAGTTTTTCTGATAACATATCTTGAATCGCCTCCTTTATCAACCTTAGTTATAATTACCCTATTTTCGTAAAATATATCATGAATATCTCTGATAAAAATATATTGATTAGTTTACTTATATAATTCCTAGTTATATAATATGATATTAATCATTGTATAACAAATGAACAATCATTTCAAAAGGGGTGATCTTATGAATATAGAAAATTTGGAAGCATTTGTTTTTGTAAATCATTTTGGAAGCATCAATAGAGCCTCCAAAGCACTTTTTCTGTCACAACCCTCCGTTACGTCCAGAATAAAATCACTTGAACGTGAGCTCGATACAGAACTGTTTCAGAGAACAGGCCGCCAGTTGAACCTGACAAATAAAGGGGCTGAATTTCTCCCGTTTGCTCAGAACATTGTGGACATACTGAAAAAAGGAAAAGCACATCTGCATGCCGGCGGAGTCGGAAATGAACTTGCCATCGCCAGCACGGGGCTTATCTCCTATTATCTTATACCGAGAGTTCTTCCTGTAGTTAAGGAGCATTTTCCTGAATTGAAGATAAAAATAGTGACTGCACCGAGTGATGAGGTCTCGAGAATGGTTTCGAACCAGGAAGTTGATATTGGTTTTGCGAGTAACGTATCAGATCCAAATATAAATATGCAGAGAATAGCAGAAAGTCCAATCCGGCTCATAGTACCGGGAGACCATGAATTTGTAAATGGTACAGCAGATGCAGAACGGCTGGCTGAGAGTACTATCGTATTTTTTGCCTGTGGTTCATTAGATTGGACGATGGTACATAACCTGTTTTTGAATCTTGAAATGCCTCCTTCTATAAAATATGAGGTGGACAGCATGGAGTCTGCTAAAGGAATCATTTTAAACGAAGCCGCCATCGGTTTTTTACCAGAACTCAGTGTACGAAGAGAAATTGAGACAGGCAGTTTATATGCACTGGAACTTCCTGAGCTTTCCAAAGTTTCCTTGAATACTGATATGATTTACAGAAACGATACAGATCTGCCCTATTTGGAAGATTTGGTGGAAATATTCAAAAATGCAGCAGATTTAAAAGCGGTACAGAAGCCTTATATAGAACCCCTCTATAAGTGAGTAGTAAAATACCTATATGGCAGCACCTTGTCCGGCAGCGGACAGGGTGCTATACTTATCATCATTAATCCTACTTTAATAGTATGAATTAGGAGGAGCTAAATGATTAAAATTTCTGGTCTGAAGAAATCTTTTAAAGATACTGAAGTGTTGAAGGATATCAGTTTTGAAGTTCGCGATAATGAAACGGTAGTAATAATCGGACCATCGGGTTCAGGAAAGTCCACTTTGCTGAGATGTTTGAACTACCTGGAGAAGCCGGATGCAGGACTGATAAATATAGGAGATGTTTCAGCGGATATAGATAAAATTAAAAAAGTGACAGTCAATAAATTGAGGATGCAGACCTCCATGGTGTTTCAGCATTATAATTTATTTAAAAATAAGACAGTGCTCGATAACATTACCTATCCATTGATTGCATCAAAAAAATTTAAAAAAGACGAAGCGGTAAAAATTGGTGAAAAACTGCTGGCTCAAGTAGGTATCCTGGACAAGTCGAAACACTACCCGGTGGCATTGTCCGGCGGTCAGCAGCAAAGGGTTGGTATAGCCAGAGCGCTGGCTGCCGACCCGCATGCAATACTGTTTGATGAACCTACTTCCTCTCTCGATCCCGAATGGATTGGAGAAGTGCTTAAAGTTATTTCAGATATATCCAGCAAAGCAAAGACGATGATCATCGTGACGCATGAGATGGATTTTGCAAAAGAGATCGCAGACAGGGTGATTTTCATGGCAGATGGCTACATTGTAGAAGAAGGGAGTCCTGAAGCGATATTCGAACATCCCCAAAATGAAAGAACGAAAAAATTTCTGAGGAAATATACAAAACATTCCCCCGGGACAGAAAATGTAGCGGGAGAACCGGAACTCGTAACAGTTTAAAATGAGGAGGTGCTTCAGTGAATTTTGATATTGGTTATATGGTTGAAATATTGCCTGAGCTACTGGTCTACATTCCAATTACTCTGTATCTTGCAATCGTTTCAATGGTCATAGCAGTCATAATTGGAGTGGCATTGTCACTCATTCTTGTCAATAAGACACCAGTGGCACTTCAGCTGTCAAAGCTGTATATCTCGTTCTTCCGAGGAACGCCTGTACTGGTACAGCTGCTTATGATCTACTTCGGTTTGCCACAGCTCTTCCCATGGTTAAATTCGCTTTCTGCGGTGAATGCAGCAATTATCGCCTTCAGTCTGAATACATCGGCATATCTTGCAGAAATATTCAGAGCGGCACTTACATCTGTGGATAAGGGGCAGACGGAAGCGGCGATTTCAACAGGATTGACATATCGCCAGGCGTTATGGGGAATTGTACTGCCCCAGGCTGTCAGAAATGCGGTGCCTGCAACCGGTAATATGTTCATCGGGTTGATAAAGAATTCATCTCTTGCTTTTACCATAGGCGTTACAGAGCTTCTCGCCCAGGGCAAGCTTCTCGCGACAGCAACGTTACAATTTTTCGAAGCATATCTTGCAGTGGGTATCATATATTGGGGCATGACGATACTATACAGCTGGTTACAGAAATGGTATGAAGCAAGAATCAACAAACCTTATGAAGCATGATGGGATATATGACTTAAAATAAAAGGAAAGTGGTGTAACATGAGTAAGAAGCAGATTAAGCTTGGACTCCTCATCCAGGGGCCGGGCTCTCATCCATATTCATGGAGAGCAGATGACACTGTGATAGATGCCAGTATAAATTTCGAGCATTATTTGGACGTTGCAAAAAAGGCTGAATCAGCAGGTTTTGAATTTCTGTTTATAGCAGATGGTGTCCATATCAATGAGAAGTCCATACCGCATTTCTTAAACCGCTTTGAACCATTGACACTACTATCTGCGCTGGCTCCGCTCACATCAAAAATAGGGTTGACTGGTACAGTTTCAACAACATACAGCGAGCCGTATAACATTTCGAGACAACTGGCCACACTTGATCAGATCAGCGATGGACGCGCAGGTTGGAACGTCGTTACAACGCCGCTCGAAGGCAGCGCTGATAACTTTAATAAAGGAAACCATCCTGAACATTCAAAACGCTATGCGATGGCAAGTGAGTATATAGAAGTTGCTCAAGGGCTGTGGGATTCTTGGGAAGATGAAGCTTTTATCAGGAATCGTGAAACAGGTGAATTCGTTAATAAGGACAAACTTCATAAATTGGACTATAAAGGGGATTTCTTTAACGTAAAAGGACCACTCAACATTCAAAGATCCCGTCAGGGTCAACCTGTCATTTTTCAGGCAGGTGCCTCAAAAACAGGCAGAGCTTTCGCTGCAAAATATGGTGAAGCAGTATTTACCCATGCGCATTCATTTGAAATCAACAAACGTTACTATGACGATATAAAGGTACAAGCAGTTGAAAATGGCAGAGCTCCTGAAGACATACTGATACTTCCTTCTCTCTCACCAATCATCGGTGAAACTGAAGAAGAGATTGCAAAGAAACATGAAGCAATAAAGAATCTGATTACCATCGATGATGCGCTGGACGTATTGGGGAGATTCTTCGACCATTACGATTTTAGCCGCCATCCGCTGGATGCTCCTTTCCCGGATATTGGGGATATCGGAAAGAACAGTTTCAGATCCACTACGGACAACATTAAAAGACGAGCTATCGAAAACGGGTCTTCCTTGAGAGAAGTCGCATTGGAAGTGGCCTCACCCAAAGATGTATTTTCAGGTACTTACCGCGAGGTTGCGAATAAAATGATTGAATGGGTTGAAGATGGAGCAGCAGATGGCTTTGTGTTCACTCCGCAGACTTTTGGCGATCAGTATGAGGATTTTATAAAATATGTCATTCCCATCCTCGAAGAGAACGGAAGTTATACCCGGGAATACAAGGGTAATACGTTGAGGGAAAATTTAGGGCTCAAGTTTAAGGAAAACCGTTATACGGAAGCAAAGAGTATTGAAGTGTAACGTGGACCATCATTTTGAAAGGAAGATTTTATGTATGATATCGTAATTATTTCAGGAAGCCCTTCATCAGAATCCAGAACGGGAAGCGTATTAAAATATATCGGCAGTATTCTTAAGGATCGAGGTTTCTCCATTGGTCATATATCGGTAAGGGATGTCCCGGCCACAGATTTAATGTTTGGTAATTTCAACAGTCCTGAAATCAATGACATCGTTGAAAATATTAAAAATGCCAAAGGGGTCATTATCGGATCTCCTGTGTATAAAGCAGCCTACTCAGGAGTTTTAAAAAGTCTGGTTGACATACTACCGCAGGATGTACTGAAAGATACCCCTGTCCTCCCCATAATGTCCGGAGGCAGCATTTCACATATGCTGGCTTTGGAATATGCTTTGAAACCTTTGATTTCAGTGCTTAAAGGGACAACGCTCCAAGGTGTCTATTATCTTGATAGCCAGATAGAAAAGACATCAGACTCCCCTATCCAGGATCCGGATTTAATAACACGTACCGACACACAGATAAAACATTTGCTGGAAAAAATGAATATCGAAAAAAGTTTATCATGACATAAGCCACAAACACTGCAATCAGAAATCCCGCCGCTGCCCATTACTGAATTTATAAGAAGATAAAAAGACACCGCCCATGATGAGTGCTGATACACTCATCATGGGCGGTGTCTTTTATTAGATATCGATTCAAAATTTCTTTAAATACTGTCCAGTGCCTGTTTTATATCATCGATTAAATCATCTGCATCTTCTATACCGACAGAAAGCCTGAACAAGCCATCTGTAATGCCTTTTTGCTGCCTTTCGGCTTCAGTCAGTGCTTTGTGACTGGATGTTTTTGGGTGGGAAAGGATAGACTCCACACCTCCAAGGCTGACTGATACCAGGGGGATATTCAGTTTATCTACGAACGCCTGTGCTTTGGATTCATCTTTTATCCTGAAGCTGATCACCGCTCCGCCATGATTCGCCTGTGACAGATGGAGTGGGTCTTCACCAGGATAATATATATCAGAAATTCCATTATGCGATTTAAAAAATTCATATAATTTTTCAGTATTATTTATAGATTGTTTCCAGCGGATTGACAGTGTCTTCAAGTGCTGTGTGAGTGTCCAGCAGTCATAGGTTCCAAGCCCCATCCCCATAACTACCTGAAGTTCCTGGATACTGTTTTTGAGTGTTTCATCATCAACGATGAGTGCGCCCGCCAAAACATCACTATGACCTCCGAGGAATTTCGTGGCACTGTGCACGACGATGTCTACTCCGAGACTGAGCGGGCTCTGGCCCAAGGGGGTCATAAAAGTGTTGTCTGCAATTGTAATCAGGTTATTCTTTCTGGCAATATCTACAATACCTTTGATATCAGTGACCTTTAATGTCGGGTTTGATGGTGTTTCAATATATATGGCTTTAGTATTTTTGGTAACGGCATTTATAACGCTGTTCAAATCGGATTGATCGACTGCATCAAGTTGTAGTTGATAGCGTTTCAATATGGTATTACTAAGTTCATAAGTACCACCGTACATATCATTTGGCATGATGATATGGTCTCCTGGAGAAAAGGTCATCAGAGCAGCTGCTATGGCAGACATCCCTGAGTTGAATGCAAAGCCGTACTTTCCATTTTCAAGCCGTGCCAGCTTCTCTTCAAGCTTCTCTCGGTTAGGATTGCTGTTCCTGACATACAGGTGAGCTTCCTCATCGTCCAGACTGGGGCGCAGGAACGCCGTTGAATAATATAAGGGCTGATTTGCAGTCTCATACTCTTTTCCACGTTTGCTATCGATGATCATGTCTGTATCAATTGAATTGTTCATGTCTATCCCCTTTTCGATCTATTTATTGCTTGTATTAGGTCATTTTTGATATCTTCTACATTCTCGATACCGGTTGATAATCTTATCAGTTGTTCATCAATTCCTCGTTTGGTTTTTTCTTCAGGTGGCATCTCGGCATGGGTTTGGGTAAACGGAAAAGTGATGAATGTCTCTGTTCCGCCCAGGCTTTCGGCAAATGTGCATACTTCAATATTTTCGAGCACTGAAGCAGCACTGTAATCTGAGTTTAGCCGAAGGCTGAGCATCCCCGTCCTGCCCGAGTATAGTACTTCATCAATTGCTTCATCCGTTTCAAAGTATTCTGCCAAAGCTTTAGCATTTTCGGTCGCTCTTTCCATACGGAGATGTAACGTCTTTAAACCTCTGAGCAGCAAATAGCTGTCAAACGGCGATAATGTTGCACCTATCATATTATGATAGGAAGAGAGTCTCTCAGACAAATCATCGTCTTTTACTGTGACTACACCGGCCAGAACATCGTTATGGCCGCCGATATATTTTGTTGCTGAATGAAGTACGATATCTGCACCGTCACTAAGGGGTCTGTAATAAAAAGGTGTCAAAAATGTATTATCCAGTATGGTCAATATATCGTAGTTAGAAGCGATTTCATACAGGGGCTGCAATGGCACCTCTATCATCGACGGATTTGTTACCGGTTCGATAAAAAATGCCCGGGTGTTATCATTCAGGTTTTCCTTGACTGATTGGATATTCTCGAAGTCTACATATTTGAATTTCACATTATATTGAGATTCATAGAAATCAAAAATTCTGAACGTACCGCCATAAAGATCGAAACTGACCAGCACTTCATCACCGGGCTGAAAAAGATTGCATATAAGCTGTATGGCGGACATGCCACTGGAAGTGGCAAATGAAGCAGTCCCCTTCTCTAATTCGGCAAATGCCTCCTCGAAATGTGATCGTGTCGGATTTTTTGTTCTAGTGTAGTCATAACCTGTAGAGATACCGACTTTTTCATGTTCATAAGCTGTTGCAGTATAGATAGGGCTGGTGGTTGCACCTGTCACATCAGTTTTAAGCCCTATTTGAGCCAATTTCGTTTCCACTGTTCTGCCTCCTTTAATATAAAAAGCTTTCGACATCTAT
>CAYTIR010000032.1:0-25930 GCA_964437955.1 uncultured Staphylococcaceae bacterium | reverse complement strand
CAGTGAATGAACAGCCGGATGCCGACAGCGTACAAGTACAATAAATAAATGAATGATATTGAAAGGTGGTCCACAGAATGTCTACTGAGGGAAAAACAAAAAAAGATCTGCGTATAAAAAGTCATGTTTATACAGAAAGCAACGTAAAAGCACCGAATCGGGCGATGCTGCGTGCGGTAGGATTGACAGATGAAAGTTTTACAAAACCGCAAATTGGTATTGCAAGTACATGGGCGGAAGTCACTCCATGTAATATCCATCTGAATGATCTTGCACTTGAAGCGAAGAAAGGTGCACAAGAAGCAGGCGGGGTACCGCTTCAATTCAATACAATCACTGTTTCAGACGGTATTTCCATGGGAACGCAGGGTATGCGCTACTCACTGCCTTCCCGTGATCTGATTGCTGATTCAATTGAAACGGTGGTTGGTGCTGAGAACCTCGATGGTCTCGTAGCAATAGGCGCATGTGATAAAAATATCCCGGGCTGTGCCATTGCGATAGCGAATTCTGAAGTCCCTGCTGTGTTTGCTTATGGCGGAACCATTGCACCGGGAAACCTTCGTGGCGGTGACATCGATCTGGTATCTGTCTTCGAAGGTGTTGGCAAGCACAACAATGGTGATATTGATGATAAGGAACTGAATGCAATCGAATGCAGTGCATGTCCGGGTGCGGGTGCGTGCGGCGGTATGTACACTGCAAATACAATGGCTTCTGCGATGGAAGCAATGGGTCTGAGCCTCCCGGGCAGTGCATCGAATCCTGCGGAATCCAAAGCAAAAGTCGAAGATGTTAAAGCGGCAGGAGAAGCGGTGTATAATCTGCTGGAGAAAGAAATCTATCCGAAAGACATCATGACGAAAAAATCATTTGAGAATGCAATTACAGTTGTCATGGCTCTTGGCGGATCTACAAATGCCATTCTCCACATATTGGCGATTGCGCATGCAGCTGAAGTGGATGTAACCATCGACGACTTCAACCGTCTACAGGAGAAGGTGCCGCATTTGGCAGACCTTAAACCAAGCGGACGATATGTGATGCAGGATCTCTATAAGGCAGGCGGTGTCCAGGGTGTCATGAAGATGCTTCACAGGGAAGGTTTCATCCATGGCGACTGTATGACAGTGACTGGAAAGACAGTTGAAGAAAATCTTGCTGATGTCGAGGATCTCAAAGAGGGGCAGGATGTCATCATGCCTCTGGATAATCCAAAGCGTGCTGACGGCCCATTGATCGTCCTTAAAGGGAACCTTTCACCAACTGGGGCAGTCGCAAAAGTTTCCGGAGTCAAAGTAAAACATCACGAAGGTCCTGCGCGTGTCTTTAATAATGAAAAAGAAGCAACAGAGGCTGTGCTGAATAATGAAATCAACGAGGGTGATGTACTGGTCATCCGCTACGTCGGGCCAAAGGGCGGACCGGGAATGCCGGAGATGCTATCTGTATCCAGTCTGCTGGTGGGTAAAGGACTGGGAGAGAAAGTGGCATTGCTTACAGATGGACGTTTCTCCGGAGGTACACATGGCCTTGTAGTCGGACATATATCCCCCGAGGCACAGGCCGGCGGACCGATTGCATTCCTGCGTGAAGGTGATCTCGTAACCATCGATTCCGACAAAAAGGAAATCTCATTTGCTGTATCCGAGGAAGACATCGAAAAACGTAAAGCTGAGTGGACTGCGCCTGAACTATATAGAAAAGGTGTGCTGGGCAAATACGCACATAACGTAACTTGTTCATCACAAGGTGCTGTTACCGATTTCCTGACCAAATAACTTAGATTGATCCCTCTCCAAATATAAAGCGGAGAGGGTTTTTATTGTGAAAATCAAAAAAACATCAAAAAATTTAGTTTTTGTTTAAACCTTGATATGACGGTAATGTAAGCGATAACATTATCAGAAATATTAGATTATTTGAAATAATTTATTATTTAGGTGTTGATTTCTGCTTCCAAACGTTATAAGATTACTGTCAATATCACATATCAGAAATGTCTGATAACTTTTCATCAGGCAGATATATATAGAAAAACGACGAAGGGAACTTATGACCGGTAAGACAATTACCAGAGACCCGGGGCTGCTGGAAGCCGGGAATTGTCAAAGTCATATATCTCGACCCTGAGTGCCGGACTGAAAGATGATATCATCGAATAGGCCGAGCCGGGTGTTACATCACCCGTTACCAAAAAGGACTGCACTAAGCAGTTCAAGAGGCAACCGCCGTAAGGCGCTTGCAGATTTGGGTGGTACCGTGAAAGGTGACTCTTTTCTCCCCATGCTGATACTTATATCAAAATAAGTATCTTTAGGGAGGAAAGAGTCTTTTTTTATTCCAATAAGCTTTCCGTTGGCCGAGTAATCCGGTCTCACGTGAACCATAAGGAGGTAAGTGGTAATGAAAACTCAAACAAAAAGTGAAATGAAAACTGAAAAGCAGGATCAGAAGCTGAGAACAGGAGCGGATTTGTTCATAGAATCACTTGTTGAACAGGACGTAGATACAGTATTTGGTTACCCGGGTGGTGCTGTACTTCCGATTTACGATGCACTGCATCGTGCGGAGGCGCCGTTCCAGCACATACTGTGCAGACATGAACAGGGTCTCATCCACGCGGCCGAAGGCTATGCAAGAGTCACTGGCAAGCCCGGTGTCGTCATTGCCACTTCCGGTCCGGGAGCGACCAACCTTGTGACGGGTATTACGGACGCAATGATGGACTCACTGCCGGTAGTCATATTTACCGGACAGGTATCCACCGCGGTGATCGGATCAGATGCTTTCCAGGAAGCGGATGTCATCGGTATCACTACACCTATCACAAAACACAATTATCAGGTAACAGACTTGAAGGAATTACCAAGAATCGTGAATGAAGCATTCCATATCGCAACAACAGGAAGACCGGGGCCGGTCGTTGTGGATATCCCGAAAAATATCGCTCAGGAAATATCTGATGAAAGTTTCAGCAAAGATTTCCATCTGCCGGGATATCAGCCAACGGTTAAACCGAATCCGCTGCAGATCAGAAGGCTTGCTGAAGCACTTGCAACAGCAAAACGGCCTGTACTGCTTGCAGGTGCCGGAGTCCACTTCGCAGATGCAAATAAAGAACTTCTTGAATTTGCAGAAAAGCACAGCCTGCCGGTAACGACAACACTGCTTGGACTGGGAAGTTTCCCGGGAGGTCACGAGCAGGCACTTGGAATGGCAGGCATGCATGGTTCATATGCTGCCAACATGGCAATTTATGAAGCGGATCTGCTTATCAACATAGGAGCCAGGTTTGACGACAGGCTGACCGGAGCTTTGCAGCACTTCGCACCGAATGCCAAAGTTGCCCATGTAGATATAGATCCGGCTGAGATTGGCAAAAACGTTGCAACGAAAATACCTGTTGTCGGCGATGCCAAAGAAGCTTTGAAAGGTTTGCTGGAAATCAATATTGATAAAGCGGACTGTACCGATTGGTACACGAATGTGATGGACAATAAAAACAGCAGTCCGTTTTGGTTCGAACGGTCGGATGACTTGATTTCACCGCAATGGCTGATTGAAGAACTGCACCGGGAATCAGACGGGCAGGCTATCGTTACTACTGATGTCGGTCAGCACCAGATGTGGGCTGCCCAGTTCTATCAGTTCAACGACCCGCATAAATGGGTGACCTCCGGCGGTCTGGGAACGATGGGATTCGGACTGCCTGCAGCAATCGGCGCACAGCTTGGCCGGCCTGAAGAAACAGTCATATCAATCGTCGGAGACGGCGGATTCCAGATGACGATGCAGGAACTGGCAGTCATCAGGCAGTACCAGTTGCCAATCAAGGTAATCATCGTCAATAACGAAGCGCTTGGCATGGTCAGACAGTGGCAGGAAAACTTCTATGAAGAAAGATACTCCGCATCACTGATGACGGAAAATCCGGATTTCGTAAAACTGGCTGAAGGATTTGGCATCAAAGGAATCAGAGTTTCGAACGAAGCAGAGGTTCCTGCGGTGATGAAAGAAGTGTTTTCCTATGATGGACCGGTGCTCGTGGATGCAAGAGTTCAGAAGATGGACAAAGTATTCCCTATGGTTGCGCCGGGCAAAGGGAACCATGAAATGTTAGGAGTGAAAAAATGCAAAGAATAATCACTGCAACCGTTCAAAATTCCAGCGGTGTCCTAAACAGAATCACCGGAATGCTGTCCAAACGGGCTTTCAATATTGAGAGTATCACCGTCGGGACTTCAGAAACCGAAGGCATTTCAAAAATGACTTTTGTTGTCGACGTACCGGATGAGAACAAGATTGAACAGCTGACTAAACAGCTGAATAAACAGATTGATGTACTGAAAGTGAATGACATTACCGACTATTCGATTGTCGCCAGGGAACTTGCCCTGATCAAAGTGGGGAGCACAAGCACGACACGCTCCGAGATCCAGGGCATCATTGAACCATTCAGAGCCCGGGTGCTCGACATATCCCGTGACAGTATGATCATTGAAGTGACGGGCAAGCCGGATAAGGTGGAAGCCTTGGCGGATCTGCTACAGCCATACGGCATCATAGAGCTCAAGCGGACAGGGGTGACGGCTTTCCGACGTGGAAAGCAACCCAGGCAGCAGGTCCAGGACTTCAGCACGATAAGCATATAAAAGGGAACAATTGAATTTATTATATAGAAGAAACAAAAACAAACTCAAATAATGGAAGGAAGATTATAATGGCAAAAGTATTTTATGACAAAGATATCAACAAAGAGGCACTCGAAGGTAAAAAGGTTGCAATCGTAGGTTATGGATCACAGGGACATGCACATGCACAGAACCTCCGTGACAGTGGATATGAAGTAGTTGTCGGGCTCCGCCCAGGTAAATCCCAGGAAAAGGCGAAAGAAGATGGATTCGAAACGAAACCGGTAGCTGAAGCAGTAGCTGAAGCCGACGTTACAATGGTACTTCTCCCGGATGAAAACCAGCCGAAAGTCTATCAGGAAAGCATCAAAGATAATTTGAAATCAGGCAGTGCGCTCGCATTCGCACATGGCTTCAACATCCATTTCAATCAGGTTGTTCCAAGAGAAGATGTTGACGTATTCCTAGTTGCTCCAAAAGGGCCGGGACACCTGGTACGCAGAACTTATGAAGAAGAAGCAGGGGTCCCAGCACTTTACGGTGTATTCCAGGATGTAACCGGAAACGCAACGGATGTCGCAATGGCCTATGCTGCAGGAATCGGTGCAGCGCGAGCAGGCGTGCTGGAAACTTCATTCCAGGAAGAGACTGAAACTGATCTGTTCGGTGAACAGGCAGTCCTATGCGGCGGATTGACAAGCCTTGTAAAAGCCGGTTTCGAAACGCTTACTGAAGCAGGGTATCAGCCGGAAGTTGCATACTTCGAATGTCTGCATGAGATGAAGCTCATCGTTGACCTCATGTATGAAGGCGGTATGGAAAACATGCGTTATTCCATTTCGGATACAGCACAGTGGGGTGATTTCGTATCCGGACCACGTGTTGTGAATAATGAGACGAAAGATCGCATGAAAGATGTGCTTGAAGAAATTCAAAATGGTGAATTCGCAAAAGGATGGATCCTTGAAAATCAGGCGGGCCGTCCACAGTACAACGCTATCAACAATAAAGAATATCAGCATCCAATCACTAAAGTCGGTCAGGACCTGCGCGAATTGATGCCTTTCGTCAAACAGCCGGTCAGTGGCAAAAAGAAAGAAGGGAATGTTCATGTCACGAATTAGAATCTTTGATACTACACTTCGGGACGGCGAACAGTCCCCCGGGGTCAACCTTAATAAAATGGAAAAACTTGAAATTGCAAAACAACTGGAGAAACTTGGAGTGGATGTGATGGAAGCAGGGTTTCCTGCAGCATCCGAAGGTGACTTCCAGGCAGTGAAACTGATTGCTGATACGATTACCGACGTATCAGTGACAGCACTGGCCCGTACAAGAAAAGAAGATATCGACAGGGCATGGGAAGCGCTGAAGAATACACCGGAACCGAGAATTCATATTTTCCTTGCAACATCACCGATCCATATGGAATATAAGTTGAAATTGTCACCTGAAGAAGTGATTCAGCAGTCAGTGGACATGGTCAGTTATGCTAAAGAACGTTTTAAGGAAGTGGAGTGGTCGGCTGAGGATGCGACACGTTCCGACTGGGAGTTCATGGCTAAAATCATTGAGCAGGTCATCGATGTCGGCGCGACAGTAATCAATCTGCCGGATACAGTGGGATACACGACTCCGGATGAATACGGACGCATGTTTAAATATATGAAGGAAAATGTGCCGAACATTGAGAAGGCTGATCTTTCATGCCATTGCCATAATGACCTTGGACTTGCAGCGGCAAACACAATCGCAGCGATTGAAAATGGTGCAACCCAGGTTGAAGGGACAGTCAATGGCATCGGGGAGCGGGCTGGAAATGTCGCATTGGAAGAAGTGGCAGTTGCACTCCATATACGCTCCGACCGGTTCAGCTATGAAACTGGACTTAAACTTAACGAAATTAAAAGGACGAGTGACCTGATCGCCAAACTTTCAGGTATGTATGTGCAGGCCAACAAGGCGATCATCGGCCGCAACGCATATGCACATGAATCCGGTATACATCAGGACGGCGTGCTTAAAAATGCCGAAACATATGAAATCATTACACCGGAACTTGTCGGTGTATCTTCCAATACGCTATTCATGGGCAAACATTCCGGAAGACATGCATTTAAGGATAAAGTGACAGAATTCGGTGTGGAAATGACGGATGAAGAGATCAAAAGTACTTTTAAACGCTTCAAAGAACTTACAGACCATAAGCGTGAAGTGACAGACGATGATATATACACATTGATCATGGAAACGAAAACAGAACATTCGGCGGTAAACAAATACACTCTCGAGAATTTCCAGGTCAATTACGGTAAAGAGAATATAACAACAGCAACTGTTTCTCTTAAGACACCGCAGGGTGAAACGGTACAGACCGCCAAGACTGGAAACGGCAGTGTAGAAGCATTGTACAAAACAATCCAGGAACTCATTGATGCTGAACTCAAATTGTTTGATTACCAGCTCAATTCAGTCGGGGGCGGGAAAGATGCACTGGCAGAATCCCATGTACAACTTTCGGTTAACGGTGAGACGGTCAATGGCCGCGGTACTGCACAGGATGTCATCGAAGCATCAGCAAACGCGTATATCAATGCAGTAAACAGATATCTTATAACAGTAAAAGCTGATAATGAAGCAAAGATAGTCAACGGATAAAAATTTTGGATGGAGGGGTTCAGATGAGAAAGCAAATTATTATGTTGCCTGGTGACGGAGTAGGACAAGAAATTATGGAAGGTGCCAAAGCAGTACTCAATGCTGTGGCCAGCGAGTACCATCACGAATTCGTTTTTCACGAGCATGCAATAGGCGGGGATGCAATCGACCGCTACGGCATGCCGTTGCCTGAGGAGACTGTGAAAGCCTGTAACAGTGCTGATGCAGTACTGCTCGGGGCAGTTGGAGGACCAAAATGGGATGATGTGTCTCCAGATAAAAGGCCTGAACGCGGTCTTCTTGGTATACGTAAATCACTGGGATTGTTTGCGAATCTGCGTCCGGTGACAGGATTCAGCTCACTTGTTCATTCCTCTCCTCTAAAAACAGAGATCGTTGACGGCTGTGACATTCTGATTGTCCGGGAATTGACCGGCGGACTTTATTTCGGGAAACCGAGTGAAAGAAGGGACGGCGGTAATTCAGTAGTCGATACGCTCAGTTATACACGCAGTGAAATGGAGCGTATCGTCGAAAAAGGTTTTGAAGCGGCCAGCAGAAGACGTGGACATCTGACATCAGTGGATAAGGCAAATGTCCTTGAGTCCAGCAGAATGTGGCGGGAAGTGGTCGATGAAAAAGCGAAAGACTACCCTGATGTTTCCGTGGAACATCTGCTTGTAGACGCTGCCGCAATGAAACTGATTACAAATCCAAGGCAGTTCGATGTCATTGTAACTGAAAATCTGTTCGGTGATATTTTAAGCGATGAAGCATCAGTGTTGACCGGATCTCTTGGAATGCTCCCTTCTGCAAGTGTACGTACAGACGGTGTAGGACTTTATGAACCAGTCCATGGTTCGGCACCGGATATCGCAGGAGAAGATATTGCCAACCCGCTTGGCATGATCCTTTCCGCAGCAATGATGCTCCGTCATTCATTTGGTATGGAAGACGAAGCATCAGAAATAGAGCGTGCTGTTAATGATACGCTTGAGTCTGGCTACCATACAGCCGATCTTGATGTTGAAAAAGGCAGGATTGTCGGTACTCAGGAGATGGCTGAAAAAGTGATTGAAAATCTTTCGACAAAGAGCATTTCAAATGCAATTTGCAGCTCGTATATGTAAGGAAAAGGTGTATTGATATGGGAAAAACTATTATTGAGAAAATTTGGGAAAAACATATAGTGCATTCTGAGGCGGATAAACCGGATTTGATCTATATCGATCAGCATCTTGTTCATGAAGTGACCTCACCGCAGGCGTTTGAAGGTCTGCGCCTGAACAATCGCAAGGTGCGGCGTCCTGACCTGACATATGCAACGATGGATCACAATGTACCGACAAAAGACCGGGAAGTCATCAAAGATGAAATATCTAAAAAACAGATGGAGACATTACGGAAAAACTGTGAAGATTTCGGGGTTAAGCTTGCTGATATGTATCACCCGGATCAGGGAATTGTACATGTCATCGGCCCACAGCTCGGATTGACCCAACCGGGAAAAACTATTGTCTGTGGTGACAGTCATACTTCCACTCATGGTGCTTTCGGTGCTCTGGCATTCGGTATAGGGACAAGTGAAGTGGAGCATGTCCTTGCAACCCAGACGCTGATGCAATCAGAACCGAAGACGATGAACGTCAGGGTCAATGGCGATCTTGAACCAGGTGTAACGGCGAAAGACCTCATTTTGGCTATCATTGCAAAGTTCGGTGTGAAGTTTGGTACAGGACATGTCATCGAATATACAGGCGAAGCCATCAGGAATCTGTCGATGGAAGGACGTATGACAGTATGTAATATGTCCATTGAAGGTGGTGCCCGAGCAGGGCTGATCAGTCCGGATAAGACGACAGTCGAGTTCCTCCGCGGCCGTGAATATGTACCGGAGGGAGAGGACTTTGATGTTCTTGCCAAAGAATGGATGAATCTTGCTACAGATGATGATGCAGTATATGACATCACACTTGAAATTGATGCAGATGAAGTGGAGCCGCAGGTGTCGTGGGGTACAAACCCGAGTATGGTGGTGCCTATCAGCGCCACAACTCCATCTGTTGATGATGTCGATAATAAAGATGAGGTCAAGAGGGCGCTGGAGTATATGGGACTCAGTGAAAACCAGCCGATCACTTCAATAGAGATTGATCATGTGTTTATCGGATCCTGTACTAACTCGCGATTGCCGGACTTGCAGAATGCGGCTGATATCGTCAAAGGTCACCGGGTCAAGGATGGTGTCAGGGCGATCGTAGTCCCAGGATCCTTCAGTGTCAAGTTGCAGGCGGAGGAGCTTGGCATCGATAAAGTATTCAAAGATGCCGGCTTCGAATGGAGAGAGTCAGGTTGCAGCATGTGTCTGGCGATGAATGATGACGTTGTTCCGGCGGGCGGCCGTTGTGCTTCCACGTCGAACCGTAACTTTGAAGGGCGCCAGGGATCAGGTGCACGTACGCATCTTGTGAGTCCGGAGATGGCAGCTGTTGCCGCTATCGAGGGTACCTTTACAGATGTAAGGAAATTTAAAGCCGGAGTGCCGAGTTAGGAGGATAAAAGATGGAAGCAATCAGTGAACATGAAGGAAAAGTATTTCCACTGGATAGAACAAATGTGGATACCGACCAGATCATCCCCAAACAATTCCTGAAACGTGTTGAACGTACAGGTTTCGGACAGTTCGTTTTTCATAACTGGCGTTTTGATGATGACGGGAACAGACGTGAAGGCTTTGACATGGATGATGAGAAATTTGAAGGTGCATCCGTTCTCCTGGCCGGTGAAAACTTTGGCTGTGGATCTTCAAGGGAGCATGCCCCGTGGGCACTTCTGGATTATGGATTCAAGGTCATCATCGCACCAAGCTATGCAGACATTTTCTATAATAATGCATTCAAAAATGGCATTATCCTCATCAAGGCGGATGAAGCCCAGATAAAAGAATGGATGGAAAAGTCGCAGGATGGGACATACAATCTGCATATAGACTTGAATGAACAGAAGATTGTTGATGAGGAAGGTACTGTCGTTCCTTTTGATATTCCAGGATACCACAAGGAAAAGCTTCTGAATGGCTGGGATGACATTGCATTGACTTTGCTGCTCGACGAGAAGATTAAAGAATATGAGGCTAAGCAGCCTGAGGCTGTGACACCCCTCGCCAACGACGGGATTTTTAAATAATATAAATTTTAAATCCAAAAAACTTATCAAGGAGTGTGACTTATATGGGGATTTCCTGACTGGTGGATTAGTCCATGACGCCTGGAAGCGTTTGGAACATGTGGTCCATCAAACACCGATACGCACATCAGCTACTACGAATCTGCGCACTGGCAAAAATATTTATTTCAAAATGGAGAACCAGCAAAAAACCGGAGCATTCAAGTTCAGAGGGGCGAGCTATAAGCTTATGCGGCTCTCCCGCAGTGAACTTGACCGTGGTGTGATTACTGCATCCGCAGGCAATCATGCCCAGGGACTTGCACTTGCTGCTTATAAACTTGGTGTCAAAGCGACAATTTATATGGCAGAGGCAACGCCTGAAGCAAAAGTGGAAGCAACGAGAGGATACGGCGCTGAAGTCGTACTTACCGGGGAAAGTTTCCAGGAAGCATATGAGGCCTCACTCATGCAGCAGAAAAAGTGCGGCGCAACATATGTCCATCCTTTTGATGATTATGACATCATGGCGGGGCAGGGTACAATCGCCCTGGAATTGCTTGAGCAGGAAAGCAGGATTGATACTCTGGTCGTTCCAATCGGCGGCGGTGGTCTCATCAGCGGCATCGCTGTTGCTGCCAAATCGGTAAACCCGGATATAAAGGTTATTGGAGTGCAGGCCGAGTCTGCACCTGCAATGCACACCGCATATCATCGGGGCATCGTCCAGAAGCTGGATAAAGTCTCTACAATCGCTGAGGGCATTGCTGTAAAACAGCCCGGCAAAAATACACTGCCGCTGATCAACAGGTATGTTGATGATATAATAACGGTAAGTGAAGAAGAAATTGCAGACGCAATGGTTAATATGCTCGAACGCGGCAAATCATTGGTCGAAGGCGCAGGAGCAGCTGCATTCGCGGGATTATTGTCACACAATGATCAGATCGATTCCAGGCATTGTGGAGTAATCGTCAGCGGCGGCAATTTTGATATCAGCCGTATGGCCGAGATCCAGTCGCTCGCAAATCAGTTGAAACCCGAACAGTCCCACGCAGCCCTTGCATTTTAATTTTAAGATGCACCGGGGACCTATCGAGATTCAAACCCGTCACAATGAGTGACGGGTTATTTTTTTCAAATTAAAACCGGATCAGTGCATGCTGATCCGGCTTATAATAATTAATATAGTCTGACGAGTTTATCCATGACTGTTTCAAGATCCTTGATGAAAATTTCATCATTTTGGAATGCTTCATCATCAGTCTGATAGACTTTGCCTACAAGGAACTCACCTTTTTTAACATTTTTGAGACGGACAAGCCCTGCTTCAAGGTCTTCATCACTCATTTTTGAAAGTGGTGTCTTTGCAGGTTTCATATGATCGAGGGAGACCTGATAACTTTGTGGAAACTCACGGAAAAGCTCAAAGTCTTCAAGCCACTTGTCCGCAGCTGCTTTTTTGTCGGGCGACTCATATATTACACCGTACATGCAGAAAGCATGATCACCGAATAGTCCAATTTGGAAATGAGGCATCATCTTATATCCTCGCGGGTTTGTACTGAAGCTCACCCATGTGTCATCCGGAGGATTTACTTTTCTGCGTGCATGCTGTGCCACATGAGCAAATTGTTCCTCACCTGTGAGTTCAGTCAGATATTCACTGAAATGTCGGCCGAGGTTTTCGAGCTTTGGACGAATATTTGACTTTAGGGCATCCATCCGGGGTTCAAGTCCTTCGATTTCGAATACTTTAAAATCTTTATCTGTAAAATGATAGTCTGGCATTTTATGGCTCCTTTCAAAACATTACTTATATGATAAGATAACTAGTGATGGCAATCAAACATTTGAGGTGGACATTTATGGAAATTTACGAATTTGCAAAACATCTGATCAATGATGCAGGAGAATTCATCCAAAAAAGGATGATTCAGGATTTCAAAATAGACGCAAAGTCTAATCCGAATGACTTGGTGACCGACGTAGATGATGAAACTGAGGCTTTCATATACGAACGGATTCTGGCACAGTACCCTGATCACAGGATAATCGGGGAAGAAGGACATGGCACGGACATCCAGGATACCAAGGGTGTTCTGTGGATTGTCGATCCGATTGACGGCACGTTGAATTTTGTGCATCAGCTTCAGAATTTCGCGGTCTCCATCGGTGTATATATCGATGGGAAGCCCTATTGCGGATTGATATTGGATGTCATGAAGGGTGACCTTTTCCATGCCTGTGTTGGAAAAGGTGCCTATAAAAATGATGTCCGCCTCAAGCCGGTTGCAGATACTAAACTCGCACAGTCACTTGTCTGCGTGAATCCGAACTGGGTAGTTAAAGACAAGATTGGCCATACATTCTCAATGGTAGTGAAAGATGCCCGAAGTACGCGTTCCTATGGCTCCGCAGCGTTGGATCTTGCAAATACTGCACAAGGTATCGTAAGCGGCGCGCTGTTTTTCCGCCTTCATCCGTGGGACTATGCAGCCGGTATGATTGTTTTAGCCGAAGCAGGGGGCCTCACCACAAATCTGCTCGGGGAAGAAATCAATATTCTCAAAAAAGACAGTGTCCTGGCAGGAAATCCGGAAATCCATAATGAGCTCTTGCAATATTTCAAAGGAGATGAAATATTTATCAACAGCCACAGAAAGGCTCATGGTGAAAAATAGTATATGCGTTCCCTATTGTCCAGCTTTCTGAAGTTGGACTTTATTATTTTCTGCAGCGTATATTCAGTCAGCTCAATCTTGATATGATCTTTGATGTCCCGTCGTGTATAGACTTCATCCGGAATGATCCTGCTGTAAAGTGAGAAATAATTTATGATCTCATTTTCAAGTCCAGTCACGGCTCCACAAGTGTTGCACATGAACATACGACTGCTCAGCATCTCCATTTCAAATGAATGACAGTCGGAGCATTTCATCCCTTTTTTCATTCCTGTCGTATTTAAAGTATACTCCCTGTAAGTGTTTATCACTTTATAGAAGCCCGGTGATGGTTCTTTTTTTTGATGACCGCAGAGTGCTCAATTGCTTTTAAATAATATGGGAGATTTTTTATATCAAGGAATAGTTCTGAACGTTCTCCTTTCAATTTGAAACTTTTGTTCATCATTACATATTTTAAAATGATCGGACGCTGATATTTGCCTTCATCAATGAGCTGTCCGCGGAACATTTCATAAATGCGGTCACTCCTGTTCAAATCTAGTGCAGCTTCATGGTTTTCGTGACAGAGGATATTGAACGGATTGATGTAGAATTCCCCTTCCAGATCGTGAAGAACAAATAGATAATAGCAATAATCCGTTACGATAAGTACATTGACTATTTCGTAATTACTGTCGATGAGAATTTCGGTATGCCAGTGTATTTTCATATTATGGGTTTTTATTCTGGAAAGTTCGATTTCGAATCTGGCTTCCAGTTTTTCCATTCGCTGCATTGCTTTGTACTCCTGTTTTTCGGAATCTGAGAAGGGGAGTCGGTTATAGAGGAATTCATATACTTTCAGTTTTTCATCTTTATCTCTCATATCAATCACTCCTGTAATTTAGATTACTGACATTGTTGACCGGAAGTTAATTTTGTGCAAAATACAGAAGTTTGAAAACGGGGATAGAAAAAGAAGGATTATACGGAAACAGTGGACTGTTCCATATAATCCTTCAAAAGTATCAACAACTATTCAATATTTGTAATTTAGAGCCAGCCGTTCTCCCTGTACTTTTTCTTTAAAGTGAAGCCGATGCCAAAAATTGCGATGAAGACAACAACCGAAAGTATGGCCATAAGCGGCATGCTTTCTGCGACAAATATGGAAAAGGCAATCATCATTAAAACAGCAAGCGTCGCAAGTATCGCAAAAATTGCCTTCGATTTCTTTTCAGCCATGGTTACACATCCTTTTTGAAGTGCTTTCAGCCGATATTATATCATAATTCCAACCTCTTTAATACAGGATTTACTCTTTGCATGGGGTGTAAATGGGGAACGGATTGTGATATAATAGTTAAGTTATGAAGGATTAATTCTAAAAACGAAGGGAAAGTCTTGATGAATTTCAGAAATGATGTCCGTAATATTGCAATTATCGCACACGTAGACCATGGTAAAACTACACTAGTGGACGAACTGTTGAAGCAGTCCGGTATGTTCCGTGAGAACGAGCATGTTGAAGACCGTGCAATGGATTCTAATGATATTGAGCGTGAGCGTGGTATTACAATACTTGCAAAGAATACAGCGATAAACTATAAAGATACAAGAATAAATATACTGGATACACCAGGTCACGCCGACTTCGGCGGTGAAGTGGAGCGTATCATGAAAATGGTTGACGGTGTCATCCTCGTTGTCGATGCTTATGAAGGAACGATGCCGCAAACGCGCTTCGTACTGAAAAAAGCACTTGAACAGAATTTGAAGCCGCTTGTTGTCCTGAACAAGATCGATAAGGAATCTGCACGACCGGAAGAAGTGGTCGATGAGGTGCTGGAATTGTTCATTGAACTTGATGCGAACGATGAACAGCTTGAATTCCCGGTTGCATATGCTTCGGCAATAAGTGGTACTGCGAGTCTTGACCCTGAAAAGCAGGATGGAAACATGGAAGCTCTCTATGACATGATCGTTGAACATGTACCTGCTCCCGTTGATAACAGTGATGAACCGCTGCAGTTCCAGATTGCACTTCTGGACTATAACGACTACGTTGGGCGTATCGGAATCGGGCGTGTATTCCGCGGTGAAATAAAAGTCGGCCAGCAGGTGGCGCTGATGAAAAAAGATGGTTCTGTCAAAAAATTCAGGGTGACGAAATTATTCGGTTTCTTTGGTCTGAACAGGCTTGAAATTGAAAGTGCCAAAGCCGGTGATCTGATTGCTGTCAGCGGCATGGAGGATATCAACGTTGGAGAGACGGTCACTCCTGTTGACCATCAGGAAGCATTGCCGGTCCTCCATATCGATGAACCGACATTGCAGATGACATTTTCTGTCAACAACTCTCCTTTTGCCGGACGTGAAGGTAAATATGTGACTGCACGACAAATAGAAGAACGTCTTGCCCAGCAGCTGGAGACGGACGTATCCCTCCGTGTTGATGAAACAGATCGTCCGGATGCATGGAAAGTTTCTGGACGCGGCGAACTCCACCTTTCCATTCTCGTAGAGAATATGAGACGTGAAGGATTCGAGATGCAGGTATCAAAACCGGAAGTCATCGTCAAAGAAATTGACGGTGTAAAATGTGAACCGTATGAACGTGTCCGTGTCGACGTACCGGAAGAACATACCGGTGGCGTAATCGAATCGATGGGACAGAGAAAAGGCGAAATGATCGATATGATAAACACAGGTAACGGGCAGACGCGTATCCAGTTCGATATTCCTGCTAGGGGACTGATTGGTTACCGTACTGAATTCATGTCCATGACACGCGGCTATGGTATAATGAACCATACATTCGAAGACTATCGTCCACTGTTCAAAGGAAGGATCGGCGGCCGTCACAACGGCGTGCTTGTGTCCATGGACCAGGGGGCTGCATCCACTTATGCCATCCTCCAGCTCGAAGACCGCGGTGAAAACTTCATGGAGCCGGGAACGGAAGTCTATGAAGGCATGATTGTTGGACAGAACACGCGTGATAATGACCTTACAGTCAATATCACAAAAGTAAAAGCTGCCAACAATATCCGTTCTGCGACTAAGGAACAGACTTCAACAATGAAGAAACCAAGAATATTAACGCTTGAAGAGGCGCTCGAATTCATAAATGATGATGAACTGGTGGAAGTGACACCGGAGACAGTGCGTCTGAGAAAGCAGATCCTTGGAAAAAGTGAACGCGAAAAAGCACAAAAGCAAAATAAGTATAAACTTGAAGCGGAGTGAGTTTAATTGTTTCTCCCAATCTTGATGAATGTCAATATTACAGAACGTCTGACATTTTTCGGCAGAATCTATGGTCTCGATACCAACCCGCAGGCGGGAATGTGGTATTTATTCATCACAATCTATCTGTTATGTATACTAGTGTATGTACTCGGGTTTGCGAGGAAGATAAAATTCTGGCAAAACGTAGTGATATACATTGTAATGTTCGTCGGCTGTATCATGCTGACTTTCTTTGGAGCATTCCTGCCTGTGGCTGAAAGTCTGGCCGTTGCGGCTGTTGTCCTTGGACTCTATCGTTTCAGACTTCATCAGGAAAGAAAAGCGGGAAACATCAAAACCTCCAAAAAGTAGTATAGTATTCAGAAGGCACCCTGTCAGCCCGACAGGGTGCCTTTTAATTGTCTATGGGGACTGCATGGATTGAGGATACATAAAAAGAGGGACTGCGTAGTTGCAGCCCCTGCTTCATTATTTATGGTGTCAGTCGAATTTGATGCCTGTCGTATGGATGAGTTTTTCCTGGATTTCTCCATTTTCAATGACGAGAATATCAACCATGCCATCGTCATACAGCCGTTTGCCTTCCAGGCTGAACTGAGCGTAAATATTCCTGCGCTCACTGTACGGAAGGATTGTTGCGCCCTCATCATGAGTGAATGTAATCATTGCATCTTCGCCGCGCTCAGGCTCCGTATACTCTAAAAAAGGCTCCAGGCAGATGATGTATGTGCCTTCAAGCAAATCTTTCTTCTTGAATTTCTTCTCGGTTTTCAGAGTCGGCGGTTTTGTTGTACCTTCGATGATCTGACGATTCCATTCTTTTGAATCTTCGAACTTGATCTCTTCATTATCTGTTTCTTTTGAAAGGACTTTGTCAAGATCTTCCTTTCGGTCATCAAATATCCACGCGGATGGGTCGAGTGTGATCTGATAACGTACATTGCCTAATATTTGTATAATCATTATCTTCTCTCCTTACGCTATAATTATAACAGACTTAAAGAATGAAAATAAATGAGATTTACACTTTTCAGCCATCTGTATTTACTTGCTTTTTTGGCCTCTGTGATATAGAATTTTATAGAGAGTTCCAGGAAAGGGGATATTTTCGTGTCCAGTAAAGAAGAATTAAGTAAACAGGCATATGAGCAGCTCGAGAAGGACGCGGAGAAGATTATCCAGCTCATCGAGGTTCAGATGGACAATCTGACGATGCCCCAGTGTCCTGTCTACGAAGAGGTTCTAGACACACAAATGTTCGGCCTGTCCAAAGAGGTGCACTTCGCATCCAGGCTGGGATTGATTGATCCGGTAGTTGGACATGAGCTTTTGGAGCGTCTTGAACAAGAAGTTTCAAAAGTACATGATGCATATATGAGAGATGAGAATAGAGTCTAAAGAGATATTGATCTTTAGACTTTTTTTAAATGAGGGATTAGTTTGACATTCATTAAGGACTTCTTCAATTACGTTAAAGTGTATTCAAAATATGTGGATTTCACCATTGTGATTACATATGTTCTGCTCAGTCTGATCGGGCTGACGATGATCTACAGTGCTAGCATGGTGGTTGCTTCAAAAAGTGAACTGACGGGCGGGAATCCGAGGCATTATTATACCAGGCAGATTATATCGATGACTTTGGGTTATATCGTTGTCTTCATCATGGCCTATTTCATGTCCGGTGAATTTTTGAGGAATAAATACTTCCAGATGCTTGCGACTGCAGGGATTCTGCTGCTGCTCTTCATCACTGTGATATTTGGAACAGAAGTGAACGGGGAGAAAAACTGGATTCGTCTTGCGGGGTTCAACTTCCAGACATCTGAATTCTTCAAAATCGTGACTATATTGTATCTTTCATATATATATGACCGTAAAAAAGACCGTTTGAAACGCCTTGAGTGGGGACATCTTGCCCCGATTGGATTCATTGGAATATGTACGATGCTGGTCATTTCAAATGACTTTGGTACAGGGTTGGTGATTATTGGTATCATAGGCGGCATTTTCATCTATTCAGGCATTCCGATGCGGTTCCTGCTGAAAGTCGGCGCAGCCCTGTCGCTTGCTGCCGGTGCAGTGGGCGTGATCATATATATGATCAAAGGGAGCATCCTTTCTCCCCACCAGTCGGCGCGTATCGATACGTTCCTGCATCCGTTCAATGATCCGACAGGGACAGGGTACCAGCTCACTAATGCACTTGTTTCGATTTCCCACGGCGGTATAACCGGCACGGGACTCGGCAATGGTGTCATGAAGCTCGGATATCTTCCGGAGCCGCATACAGATTTCATTTTTGCGGTCATTGCCGAAGAACTTGGCCTGATCGGTGTTGTTGCAATACTGATACTGTATCTGGTCATTGTCATAAAGGCGCTGAGATATGCAGCCATTTCAAAGGATAAGTTTTACAGTCTGATCTGCATGGGTGTTGCTATCTATATAACATTCCAGTTGTTCGTAAACCTCGGAGGCATTTCCAAGTTGATTCCGTTGACAGGGGTGCCGCTGCCGCTTTTAAGTTATGGCGGTTCGTCATTCCTGAGTATATCCATTGCAATCGGTCTGCTGATCATATCAGCAAAGCACGTCAAGAAAGAGAAGCTCGCAGAAAAAGGAAGCTTCTAGAATTGTATATTTGATAATTGAACGGACAGTCCATGGAATATGGACTGTCTTTTTTCAGGAGGGGGCACATTATTATGGATATCAGAGTAGAGTGTAAAAAACTCCACATTGATGGAGAAGTAACGGAATCCAACTTGCATGCAATCGAAAGCACCCTTATATTCAGGGAAAATGGTCATGCATTCCGGTTCATCAATATGAAGGACGCAGCCGGTCAGGTGTTAAAGGTTGCAGTTGTTTCAAATGGCAGTCTGGCAACCGGTAAGTTCGCTCGGACGGCACTTGCGAAAAAGATAATCCTGGATGAAGTACAAAATCTGCTCGATGAAGAATTTCACTTGAAAGACCGTTACCGGACTGATAAGAACACACTTAAACTAGCGGGGGTTTTCGATAAAGTGGCAGCAAGCGACACCGTGTACGTTCCATTGAAGCATCATGTGAGTAAGATGTCACAGCTTGAGCCCGCACTCGATGGGGCACTGGAAACATTAAAGCGAATGATGGAGGAAATCATTGGGTCAGGTTCATTCTCAGCAGGGGACATCTCGGAACTGCTCAGTGTGTATATCAATGAATATGTATTTCCGCTTGAATATGAACTGCAGGTACAAGGGTATCTACTCAAGGAATCATATTCAGCACTGCAGGCTGATATCCGGTCGAATAAATTCAAATTAGGTCTGCTTGAAAAGAAACGGCTGAAAAAACACGTGGACATGATGTCCGGGCTGGATATGAAGACGACACCGTGGATAACTATTCTGGAGGAAAACCTTAAGGAGCCTCTGAATATGGATACCAGTGATGAAAGCATGAAAGATGCGCTTGAGAGCCATCTTAGACGGCAGTCAAAATCGATGGCAAACAGTATAATATACATTTGATCCGCCTGTCTTTGGGCAGACGGTTTTTATTAACCTGTAACATAATGTAATGATGGCGTCATTTTTGGAAACGTTTACATTTGTAAAAAGTAATATTTCTGATGAATATTATTGTATATATTCTGAATATTTATTATAATTAACAATTATGTGGAAGGGGGATTTACATGAATAAAATAAACAAGCTGATGGTAGCGAACCGTGGTGAAATCGCAATACGTATCTTCCGTGCGTGTACTGAGCTGAATATCACAACGGTTGCCATCTACAGTAATGAAGATAAAGGGGCTCTACATAGATATAAGGCTGACGAAGCATATTTGGTGGGGGAAGAGCTCTCTCCAACTGAAAGCTACCTTAATATTGAAGCAATCATTAAAGTGGCCAAGGATGCCGGAGTGGATGCAATTCATCCGGGTTATGGCTTTTTAAGTGAAAATAAAGAGTTTGCAAAACGCTGTGAAGAAGAAGGAATCATTTTCGTTGGTCCTGAACTCCGTCATCTTGATATGTTCGGGGATAAGGTGAAAGCACGTGAAACAGCATTGTCCACAGGTCTTCCGGTAATTCCGGGTACAGACAGTGCAGTGGAATCCTATGAAGAAGTGGAAGCATTCATCGAGACACATGGTTATCCGATCATCATCAAAGCGATTTCCGGCGGTGGTGGAAAAGGGATGCGTATCGTCACCGAGGATGACAATCTGAAAGACAGCTATGAACGGGCAAAAAGTGAGGCGGGCAAGTCATTTGGCAACAGTGATGTGTACCTTGAAAAATACATCGACCGGCCGAAGCATATAGAGGTGCAGATCCTGGGGGACAATGAAGGAAATATCGTCCACCTGTATGAACGGGATTGTTCCGTACAGCGCCGTCACCAGAAAGTGGTTGAAGTGGCACCATCTGTCGGTCTGACGGAGACAATGCGTGAACAGATCTGTGAAGCGGCTAAAGATATGTCTCAAAAGGTGGGTTATGTAAACGCAGGAACAGTTGAATTCCTGGTGTCGGGCGATGATTTCTATTTCATCGAAGTGAACCCGCGTGTACAGGTTGAGCATACGATCACTGAAATGGTGACAGGCGTGGATATCGTAAGGACCCAGATCCAGATTGCGGATGGAAACAGTCTGTTTGGTGATGTGATAAATATGCCACAGCAGGAAAACATCCCACTTATGGGCTATGCTGTACAGTGCCGTATCACAACTGAGGACCCGCTTAATGATTTCATGCCGGACACTGGTGAAATCATGGCTTATCGTTCTGCCGGCGGCTTTGGTGTGCGTACTGATGCGGGTGATGGATTCCAGGGTGCAGTCATATCGCCATATTATGACTCCCTGCTCGTGAAACTGTCCACGCACGGACTGACTTATAATGATGCTAACGATAAAATGAGCCGCAGTCTGAAAGAGATGAGGATCCGTGGTATCAAGACGAACCTGCAGTTCCTGATGAATGTCATCAGTGACGAAAGTTTCCGTAAAGGGGACTACTCCACAAAATTCATCGATACGACACCATCACTGTTCGTATTTGAAAAACCGAAGGACAGAGGAACGAAGACTCTTGAGTATATCTCTACGATAACTGTCAACGGTTTCCCGGGCGTCGATAAAAGGGAGAAACCGACTTTTGAAAAAGCCAGAATTCCGGAGTATACACCTGAGATCCAGGATGGAACAAAACAGATCCTTGATAAAGAAGGTCCGGAAGGGCTTGCGAAGTGGCTGAAAGCGCAGGATGATGCATTGATTACGGATACGACGATGCGTGATGCACACCAGTCACTGCTGACTACCCGCATGCGTACTTATGATATGAAGAAGATCGCACCGTATACTGCGCATGATCTGAAAGATGCTTTCTCACTTGAGATGTGGGGCGGGGCAACATTCGATGTCGCCTATAACTTCTTGAAAGAGGATCCGTGGAGACGTCTTGAAACGCTGAGGAAGGAAATTCCAAACGTCCTGTTCCAGATGCTGCTCCGAGCTTCCAATGCGGTAGGTTACAAAAACTACCCGGATAATGTTGTTGAGAAGTTCGTCAAGGAGAGTGCAGAGTCCGGTATCGATGTGTTCAGGATATTCGATTCACTCAACTGGCTTGAAGCGATGAAGCATCCGATTGAAGCTGTACTTAAAACAGGTAAAGTGGCTGAAGGTGCCATCTGTTATACAGGTGACATACTGGATCCGAAACGTTCTGATATTTACACACTTGACTACTACAAAAAAATGGCGAAGGAACTTGAAGCACAAGGTGTTCATATTCTCGCAATCAAGGATATGGCGGGACTTCTCAAGCCTGAAGCGGCATATGAACTGGTCGGTGAACTTAAATCTACGGTGGATATCCCTATCCATCTGCATTCTCATGATACAAGCGGAAACGGCATCATGATGTATTCTAAAGCGATAGAAGCAGGCGTAGATGTTGTGGATACAGCACTAGGTGCATTGAGCGGACTGACTTCACAGCCGAGTGCAAATAGTCTGTACTATGCCCAGTCAGGCAACGGCAGACAAATCCGTGCAGATATTGATGGACTGGAGCGTCTCAGCGAGTATTGGGAAGATGTAAGGAAATATTATGCCGACTTCGAAAGTGACATTAAGAGTCCGCATACAGAAATCTACAAGCATGAAATGCCGGGCGGACAATACTCCAACCTGCTCAGTCAGGCAAAATCAATGGGGCTTGGTGACCGCTATGGTGAAGTGAAGAAGATGTACCAGAGAGTAAACATCATGTTCGGTGACATCGTCAAAGTAACACCATCATCCAAAGTCGTCGGTGACATGGCGTTGTTCATGGTACAAAACGATCTGGATGAAGAAAGTGTCATTTCACGAGGGCCGCACCTGGACTTCCCGGATTCCGTGGTCAGCTTCTTCAAAGGTGAAATCGGAAGACCGGTTTCAGGCTTTGATGAAGAGCTTCAGAAAACCGTACTTAAAGGTACAGAACCGTTGACGGATCGGGCGGGTAAAGTACTTGAGCCGGTTGATTTCCTTGAGTTGAAAGAGGAGATGTCAGAGTTCTGCGAACACGAGGTAACAGACAAGGATCTGCTATCATATGCGCTTTATCCGAAAGTGTACAAGGAATTCGTATCGACGAACCAAAGATATGGGAATGTTGAAGTTCTGGATACACCGACGTTCCTGTTCGGCATGAGGAAGAATGAGATTCTCGAAATAGAAATAGATAAAGGAAAGACACTCATCGTCAACCTCCTGTCCATTGGCCATGTTCATGAAGATGGCTACCGCTGGATGTATTTCGAGCTGAACGGCTTCCCGAGGAAAGTGTATATCAAAGATGACAATGTAGAGTCCAAAGTTGCCAGATTGAAAAAGGCGGATCCAACTGATGTAGGACATATCGGCGCTCAGATGCCGGGAACGGTAAGCGCTGTTAAATTCAAGGCAGGAGATTCGTTCAAGAAGGGCGACATCATCATTATCACTGAAGCGATGAAGATGGAAAACTCAGTAAAAGCACCATTTGACGGAAAAGTGAGCGAAGTATTCGTGGAGGCGGGAGATTCCGTTGAGTCCATGGACCTGATGATGGTTGTGGAAAAGTAGAAAGTATAAAAATAACGGTCCCGAGGGACCGTTATTTATTTTGTTCTTGAAAGCAGCATTATGAAATAACATAATAAGCCGAACAGCAGGGTGATGAACAGTGCATGGAGCAGAGCAATAAATATATTTACCAGCGTAAGTACACTCAGCATGCCTGTTGTCGCCTGTAATAATACGAGTATAAATGCAATGATCCAGCCATTTTTAATGACACGGTACTGGCTGTAATGTTTCACTGCGTGAATCATGATGATGAAAATCCAGATGACTATTATACCTGCGAGGGCACGATGGCCCATCTGCACCCATTGGTAGAAGTCTGTAGCCCAAAGCTGTCCTGGCTGACAATTCGGCCAGCTGAGACATGCAAGTGATGACTCAGTGTGTCTGACCAATGCGCCGCTGTAGACTACAAGGTATATATATATCGTCAGGAAAATAGTGTTGTATCTCAGGAAAGATCCGAATACAAGACTTTGTGCTTCAAATTTAGTATCAACTTCAAAGATGAGCAGTGTCAGTAGAAACACTGATGCGAAGCTGATGAGTGATATTCCGAAATGTGCTGCGAGGATGAAATCATTCTGTCCCCACATTACTGCAGCAGCGCCGATTAAAGCCTGTGCAAGTATAAAGCCGATGCTCATTCCAACGAGGAATTTCGTCTCCCTCTTGTGAGGAATCATTTTTATGACCATATAACTCAATATACCGACTAAAATGATGGCGATGCCTGAAACACCTCTATGAGCAAGCTCAATGATGGTTTCAATCGGCCAATCACTTGGTATTAACTTACCGTGGCACAATGGCCAGGATTGTCCGCATCCATCGGCTGAACCTGACTTGGTTACAAGAGCGCCGCCGATTTGAACGAAGACCATCATAAGCGTTGTTACCGCAGCCACAATTTTTAGGTTTCTATACAATGGTAACACCTCAATAATAATCCTAATGCTGTTAGTGGTCTCAAATTTACAATATATATGAAAGAACTGGTCAGTGCAAATGTGAATCTTCTGAAATGCCCTTAACAATTCTGGAATATATGGTAAAATCGATATGAACGAGAAGCTCTCTTCATAGTATAAATCAGATTACTGTTTATCATGTGGCACATTCATGAACAATTTTTGAACAATATAAAATGTAACGATTTTATTTCAGAAATGTATAGTAAATGTGACCTTTTTAATTTATTATTAAATATAAATGTGTTTATTGGTGAAAGGAGGCGTATGGATGCAAAATGATGTATATGGAAATGATGTGCATCATATTGAAAAGGGAATAACGTTTAAAGCTGTAAAAACCCTGGTCAAGGACGGAATTATCAAAGCGAATCTGATGCCCGCTTTTGCCGCCGGATTTCTGGCAGTGATGTATTACGGGCAATCATTTTTTGCCAACGTTCCGATTCTTCTGCTCATGGTAATTGCGACAACACTGATCATCGGCGGTGTTGCTGCACTCAACAACTACTATGACCGTGACATTGACTCCGTAATGGAGTCAAAGCAGAACAGACCAAGTATCGATGGCACTTTCAGCGGTGGCCAGATACTTTCAATCGGTTTCGGTATGCTCGTCGCAGGGGAAATCATCCTTTTCATGATGAACCCTACAGCAGGAACGCTTGGACTGATTGCCGCTTTCGGATATGCTGTCGTTTACTCAATCTATGCTAAACGGCATCTGCTTTCAAATACAGTGATCGGTGCAATTCCCGGAGCTATGCCGCCCTTGATCGGCTGGGCCGTAATTGATCCGAACCTGCATTTGCTGGCTTGGGCAATGTTCATCGTGATGTTCATATGGCAGCCGCCGCATTTCTATGCGTTGGCTATCAGACGGAGCGATGAGTACAGTGCGGCAGGCGTGCCAATGCTTCCTTCCGTAAAAGGAAATCACCGTACACGGATGTCCATTGTATTTTGGGTGGCACTTCTTTTGTTCACACCGTTGTTGATGATGGAACTTGGGCTCTGGTTTGTAGGTCTGGCAACTGCACTAAACGTTGCCTGGCTGGCAATCTCGCTTAACAAGTTCCGCCATGTCGAGGACTATAACCGCTATGCCGGACGGGTATTTGTCTTCTCATTGAATTACATTATTATTTTCTTTGTAATGATAATTATTGCCGGTCTATTATTTAATTTCTAAAGCTTAAGTATGAAAGAGGGGCTATTTACATGAAAAATCGTTGGATGAATGCCAAATGGATAGGTCTCATATCTGTCCTTATGGTATTTCTGTCGGGCTGTGGTAAGAATCATCTTAGTACATTAAGGCCTGCTGGTGAGGTTGGACAGGAACAATTTAACCTGATGCTTCTATCAATCGTCATCATGATATTGGTAATTGTAGTTGTTGTCGTTCTCTTTACATTTGCTCTGATGAAAAGTCGCAGAAGTAAAGTAGGCGAAGATTTC
>CAYTIR010000031.1:16957-25997 GCA_964437955.1 uncultured Staphylococcaceae bacterium | reverse complement strand
ATGCCGATAATAAAAGTATGGGTAATAGTATATAAATTGATCTTTTCATGTATAATTTCTCCTGTACATCATTTTATTATTCTATCACGTTATGAAATAATATTAAATTGAATACTACTGAAATATCCAACGATTTAATGTAGAATATATTTGAAAGGTGGATGAATAATGATCAAGTATGAAAAAGTCAAAGCACTGCTTGAAGATAAGAATCTAGATGCACTTCTTATCATGAGTGATTATAACAGACGTTACCTGACAGGGTTCACTGGTTCCAGCGGAGCGGTCATCATCACAAAAGATGAAAAGTATCTGATTTCCGATTTCAGGTATAACGCACAGGGCAGGGAGCAGGCAAAGGATTTCGAGTTTGTTCTGCAAGATAAAGGTCTGCTCGATTTCATCATGGAATTCTTGGAATCCAAAGCAATTGAAAGCGTTGGTTTCGAAGGGGAACATGTAAACTTCAATACTTTTGACAGGTTGGACAGTACTTTCGATCTTATACCCCTGACCGGTGAAATTGAAAAAATCCGGATGTTTAAAACCCCCGAAGAAGTTGACCTGGTAAAAAGAGCCTGCAGCATTGCGGATGAGACATATGAGTATATACTCAAATACATCAAACCAGGCATGAGTGAACTGGAAGTGAAAAATGAAATTGAAAACTACATGAGGAAACTTGGTGCGGAAGGTTCCAGCTTTGATATTATCGTCGCCAGCGGCTGGAGAGGCGCGCTCCCTCATGGTACTGCGTCCGAAAAAAATATAGAGTCTGGTGAAATGGTTACACTTGATTTTGGTGCCTATTACAAGGGGTACGCTTCAGATATCACCCGTTCATTCGGTGTTGGATCCGTTTCTCCTGAAATGGAAAGGATACATGAAATCGTGTTGAAGTCACAGCTTGCTTCATTGGATGCAGTCAAGCCCGGTATGACTGGAAGAGAAGCTGATAAAATTGCACGCGATATCATAGCGGAAAATGGATATGGTGAAAATTTTGGCCACTCGCTTGGGCATGGTCTGGGTCTTGAAGTTCATGAAATTCCTGGACTTTCCAAATCAAGTCAAATAAAATTGGCGAATGACATGATTGTTACGGTCGAGCCAGGTATATACGTTGACGATGTCGGCGGTGTGCGGATTGAAGATGATTGTCTTGTCACAGAAAATGGTTTAGAAAAATTATCACATAGCAGCAAAGAGCTATTCATTATATAATATGGAATAGTTTCGAATTACGAGGAGGAAAAATTTATGATTTCAGTTAATGATTTTAAAACAGGCCTTACTGTCGAAGTGGAAGGCGGTATATGGAGAGTCATCGATTTCCAGCATGTAAAACCCGGCAAAGGTGCAGCATTTGTTAGAAGTAAACTCAGAAATCTGCGTACAGGAGCAATCCAGGAAAAAACTTTCCGTGCAGGTGAAAAAGTGGGCAGGGCTCAGATAGATAACAATAAAATGCAATATTTATATGCTGACGGTGATAGCCATGTATTCATGGATAATAATACTTACGAACAAGTAGAACTCCAGGCCTCAGCAATAGAATATGAACTCAAATACCTCAAAGAGAACATGAATGTTTCGATCATGATGTATGAAAGTGAAGTCATTGGCGTCGAGCTTCCAAAAACCGTAGAACTTGAAGTCACTGAAACCGAGCCCGGTATAAAAGGTGATACTGCCAGCGGCGCTTCAAAATCAGCAACATTGGAAACAGGTCTAGTACTCCAGGTTCCACTTTTTGTAAACCAGGGGGACACGTTGGTAATTAACACTGAAGAGGGTTCATATGTTTCCCGTGCCTAAAAAATAAAGCAGATTGAAATCTGCTTTTATTTTTGCTTGAATTGGTATGACCACTTGAGTAAAATAAAAGACAGTAATTTTTAATTGTTAAGGAGAAGTAAACATGAATCTGGAATATATTGATAACCTAATTGAAAAGATGGAAAAAGCATCACTGAGTGAACTCTCCTATAAAGATGGAGACGTTGATATCAAATTAAAAAGAGACACGGGCGGCCAATCTCAACCAGTACAGCCTGCACAGGTTCCTATTCAGCAGCCTGCTGCAGAACAAACAAAAGCAGCTGCACCTGAACAGGAAGGCCAATTGATCAAAGCACCAATGGTCGGTACTTTCTATAAAGCATCCTCACCCGAAGCGGATGCCTATGTCCAGGTTGGTGACAAAGTGGATAACACTTCAGTAGTCTGCATACTTGAAGCAATGAAACTCTTTAATGAGATACAGGCAGAAATTTCCGGTGAAATTACAGAGATCCTTGTCGAAGATGGAGACATGGTTGAGTACGACCAACCGTTGTTCAGAGTACGATGATCAATAAGATATTAATAGCAAACCGTGGTGAAATTGCGGTAAGGATTATCAGAGCATGTACAGAGCTGGGCATAGATTCTGTGAGTATATATTCAGAAGCTGATGCCGACAGCCTTCACCGGAAAATAGCTACTGAATCCTACTGTGTAGGTCCAAAGCTGTCCAAAGATAGTTATCTAGATATGATCAGTATCATAACCATTGCCAAGAAATCAGGGTGTGACGCCATCCATCCAGGTTATGGCTTCCTTGCAGAAAATAGTGATTTTGCTGAAATGTGTGAAGCGTCAAACCTCATTTTCATCGGGCCGATGCATGAGACGATTTCGCTGATGGGTGTAAAAGATGTTGCAAAAGACACTATGATAAAAGCCGGTGTACCAACAGTGCCAGGAAGTGACGGAGTGGTACCATCCATTGAAGATGCTAAAAATATAGCAGCCGATATCGGATATCCGGTGATCATAAAGGCTAGCTACGGCGGTGGCGGCAAAGGTATACGGGTAGCACGCAATGAGGAAGAATTGGTTCAAAATTATAAAATGACAGAGCAGGAAGCCGAAAGTGCTTTTGGTAATAAAAGTCTCTATATAGAAAAGTATATTGAGAACTTCAGACATATCGAAATTCAGGTTCTGGGTGATTACCATGGCAATGTCATTCACCTTGGTGAACGTGATTGCACAGTCCAGAGACGTATGCAAAAGCTTGTCGAGGAAGCGCCAAGTCCTATATTGACACAAGAGAAACGTCTTGAGATGGGAGAAACGGCGGTACGTGCTGCTAAAAGTATTGATTATATCGGTGCCGGCACCATTGAATTCATATATGATTTGAATGACGATAAGTTTTATTTCATGGAAATGAATACCAGAATTCAGGTTGAGCATCCAGTGACAGAAATGATTACCGGTATCGATCTTGTAAAAATGCAGATTAAAGTTGCAAGAAGGGAAGCCATACCTTATAAGCAAGAAGATATCAAATTTGAAGGACATGCAATGGAATTCCGCATCAATGCGGAAAATCCGTACAAAAACTTCATGCCATCAGCAGGAATCATTACAGATTTCATCGTCCCAGGTGGTTACGGTGTGAGAATGGACACAGCCTGCTATGCCGGATACCGTATTCCTCCATATTATGATTCAATGATCGCCAAACTGATCAGCTACGGTGATACACGAGAGGAAGCAATCATGACAGCGAAGAGAGCCCTCGGTGAATATATCATCGGCGGTATTGATACAACTATCCCGTTCCATTCAAATCTTCTTGATACTGAAGCATTCAGGACAAATGATTACAATACAAATTTCCTTCAGGAACAAGATATAATGAAATAGTCCGGTCAAAAACCCACTTTTTCCAAGCTTCAGTGAAAAAGCGGGTTTTTGATTTGTTGAAACTTCCAGCTTGATGAAAATATTTCATCTGAAAAGAAATAGAAAGTCCAACTAACAAGTTGTTTCTAATTTGAAGCATAATCATGCTATAATAAACTGACGAGGTGATGAACATGAGAATCCAGGACGTTAAATCGAACTTGGGATTGATAGAGATTTCTTCTGAAGTTTTGGAAGTGATTGCAAGCATTGCAGTTACAGAAACCAAAGGCGTTCATTCATTGCAGAATAACTTTGCCAGCGGCAATTTTGAAAAAATAGGTAAAAAGTACAGAGGCCGCGGAGTTAAAGTTGAAACACAGAATAATGAAGTACTGATTTCAATTTATGTGACTCTCGATTCAAATGGCAGAGTCCATGAAACTGCTGAAAGCATACAGAAGAATGTCAGCCAGGCGATCAGAAATATGACTGATCATATGGTTAAGGAAGTCAATGTGCACATCGTAAATATCAAATAAGAATTTAGATAGGTGTTATTAATGAACAGACACGAGCAGCGAAAAAAAATATTCCAGATATTATTCCAAATAGACCATGATATTGTAGAACTTGAAAAATCCGCATTTTACGAGTTATATGATTCATATGCGTATATTAAGCGGATCATTGACTTTTATCTTGCAAACACAGACCGTGTGGATGAAGATATCAGTGCGCACTTGAACAAATACACTTTGGAGCGTATTCCCAAAGTGGAACGTAATATTTTACGCACAGCAATCAGTGAACTTCATGAAGGTGACTCTCCTGAAAGAGTAGTAATCAATGAGGCAGTGCTGCTTGCAAAGTCTTATGGCGAGAAGGACAGTTATCGTTTTATCAATGGTGTCCTTAAAAACTTCATTAGAGAAACGGATGAAAATCCATATGGAGAACAGTAAGTATCTATCCGTAGGTGCACTGACCAAGTATCTCAAATATAAATTCGACCAGGACCCGTATTTGACACGGGTCTTTATCAAAGGCGAATTATCCAATGTAAAAAGACATACCAGCGGACACATTTTCTTTGCTTTAAAAGATGGCGACGCTGTCATTCGGGCCATTATGTTCTCGCGGAGTGCTAATGGCTTAAAATTTGACCCGGAGGAAGGCCAAAGCGTTCTTCTGAAGGGCAGAGTGAGCATTTTTGAATCCAGTGGACAGTATCAGATTTATGTGGATGCGATGGAAATCGACGGTATTGGTCTTTTATTCGAACAACTGGAAAAAGATAAGAAAGAATTGTCCAATAAAGGATACTTTGATACAGAACATAAACAACCTCTGCCGAAGTACCCAGGTTCAATCACGATCATAAGTTCAGAAACAAGCGCAGCATATCGGGACATGATTACCACGCTGCACCGCCGTTATCCGCTTGCCAAAGTATCGATGATCAACACTTTAATGCAGGGAAAAGGAGCGAAGAAGGCTGTCATCGACAGCCTTGACTACGCAGATGACCTGAATAATGACGTTATCATTCTGGCACGCGGCGGAGGTTCGATTGAAGATTTATGGACGTTCAATGAAAAGTCGGTTGCACTGAAAGTATTCGAAATGAGCACACCTGTAATTACCGGTATCGGTCATGAAACTGACACGACACTTGTAGATTTTGTTGCTGATGTAAGAGCGGCAACTCCCACGGCAGCAGCGGAAGTCGCTGTACCAGATACCAGGGAGATTCTGGTCAATATGAACAAGTTTGATACATTTATGATGCGCAGCATTGTCCGGAGAATTGATTCACATAAAAATCAGCTGGAATCACTGTCGAATTACTATAAATTGAAGAATCCCGGCCTTCTTTATGATCAGCAGACGGAGAAATTAGCAACCCTCAAAACAAAACTCGATACAAGAATGAATGTCGTACTCAGAGAAAAAAGATATAGACAAAACAGCATAGAAGATAAAATAGATTATAAAAGTCCTGCACCGATGGTTGCCAGACTTAGTGAAATACTTGATGAAGCAAAAGTCCGGCTTCATGAAGAAATGGGGGATAAAGTCATCGACAGGAGAAAACAGTTATCTTCGACAATCGAACTGCTCAATTCCCTCAGTCCTACAAATATATTGCTCCGGGGATATTCATTTACAACCAAAAATGGAAATATTGTCCGCAGTTCGGAAACGGTTGATGCCGGTGATGAAATAGAAACCACGTTAGGTGATGGGAAAATCACATCTAAAGTGACAGAGGTGAAATATATTGACAGAAAATAAGACAGAAACTTTTGAACAGAAAATGGAGACACTTGAAAAGATTGTAAGACAGCTGGACGAGGATGAAGTGTCACTCGAGGAATCTCTTAAGCTCTACCAGAGAGGTGTAGAACTGTCTTCAGAATGTGATAAGATCCTGAAGGATGCCGAGCTTAAAGTAGAGACTTTGAACCGAAAGGACGATGAGGATGAGTAAGGATTTGAAGCATTACAACGAAAGCGCTGAAAACCTTATACTGAGCCATCTTAAAGAAGGTAAAGTCTCTGAAACTATAAAAAAGGCCAGTATCTATTCAGTAGAGGCCGGCGGGAAAAGATTCCGTCCTTATTTAGTTTTTGCAACTTTAAAGTCGTTTGGGATGGACCCTGCAGCAGGCCTGTCTGCAGCGAGTGCAATAGAGATGATCCATACGTATTCACTGATTCATGACGATCTTCCTGCCATGGATGATGATGAATACAGACGCGGGAAGCTGACAAATCATAAAGTATATGGTGAAGCAACGGCAATTCTTGCAGGTGATAATCTGCTAACAGAAAGCTTCAATGTTCTGGCCAAAGATGAAACACTGCCTGCAGAAATCCGTATCCGACTTATTCAAGTCATTTCCAGTTCCGCGGGTCAGTCCGGTATGATTGGCGGACAGATGCTGGATATGAACGCTGAAGGTAAGGACATTACAATGAATGACCTCGTAATGATCCATCGTCATAAAACAGGGAAACTGATCAGTGCGCCGATAGAATCTGCTGCAATTATTGCCGAGGCCGATGATGAAACGAAAGCGCTCCTTCTCAGATTCGCAGAATATCTAGGAATACTCTTCCAGATAAGGGATGATATTCTGGACGTTGAAGGTGACATGTCTGTCACAGGCAAGGAAACAGGCAGCGATGCCCGTAAGAAAAAAGTTACATATGTAAGTACATATGGTCTCGAAGGCGCAAAAGAACAATTGGAATTATTAAAGGATGATGCAGAAACAATTTTGGAAAATCTGTCTTCAAAACTTGATACCGATGAGCTCTACAGCGTTCTGCAAATGTTTGCAGTAAGAGAACAATGATAATTCATCATATTGAATTATCATTTTTTGTTTTTTAGTATTATCCAATAGTGGTATAATTAGCATTAGTAAATTCAAAGGTGGTTGCTATATGAACCTGTATAGTATAGAAAATCCATCATTTTTGAAAGGTAAAAGTGATGAAGAACTTAAAGGACTGGCACAGGATATCAGAGAATTCCTGATTCAGTCATGTTCTGAGACCGGTGGCCATATCGGAGCCAATCTCGGAGTAGTGGAACTTTCAATAGCATTGCATAAATATTTTGATTCCCCAACGGATAAATTTATATTTGATGTTGGGCATCAGGCATATATTCATAAAATTTTAACAGGGCGCATCAGTGCTTTTAACACATTAAGACAGTATAAAGGATTGTGCGGATTTCCTAAAATGCGTGAATCTGAACATGATGTATGGGAAGCCGGACATTCATCCACATCTCTTTCTGCTGCCATGGGTATGGCAAAGGCGCGAGATATAAATGGAGGAAACTACCATATAGTCCCAGTAATTGGGGACGGTGCATTAACCGGTGGTATGGCACTTGAGGCACTGAATCATATTGGTTCTGACCGGACGGATATGACGATTATCCTCAATGATAATGAGATGAGCATCGCTCCAAATGTGGGTGCTATGCACAACATGCTGGGGAGAATGCGCACAAATACACAGTACAACCGTGTGAAACATGATATAGAAGATTTTATAAACCGTCTTCCTCAGGTTGGCCCGAAACTCAGAGATATGGCTGACCGTATTAAGGACAGCATGAAGTATCTTATAGTGAACGGTATATTCTTTGAAGAACTTGGTATAAAATATATCGGTCCTGTTGACGGACATGACTTCGAAGATCTTGCCCAGGCACTCAAATCATCAAAAGATTATAATGGGCCTGTCGTAGTACATGTTATTACGAAAAAAGGAAAAGGATATCACCCTGCAGAAGCGGATAAGCTTGGTAAATGGCATGGTCTCGGTCCCTATAAAATCGATACAGGTGAGGTTCTCGGCAGCAAAACGACGCCATCATGGAGCGAATTCATGTCAAATTCAGTTCTTGAACATGCAAAAGAAGACAGCAGAATTGTTGCACTGACTCCGGCGATGCCTGTCGGTAGCAAACTTACGAAATTCCAAAATGAACTGCCTGAACGGTTCTTTGATGTAGGTATTGCAGAACAGCATGCTGTGACAATGGCCGGAGGCTTGGCAGCAAGTGGCATGAGACCTTATCTTGCAATTTATTCCACCTTCCTGCAGCGTGGCTATGATCAATTACTGCATGATATTGACAGACAAAATCTGAATGTAATGATTGGTATTGACCGGAGTGGCCTGGTTGGTGCTGATGGAGAAACACACCAGGGTATTTTTGACATAAGTTTCATCTCGCCCCTGCCGAATATGGTACTTATGATGCCAAAAGATGAAGTTGAAGCCCGGCAGATGATTGAGCTGTCACTTAATCATGAAGGACCGGCCGCAATACGTTATCCGAGAGGGAATGTCAAAGGTCTGGACATGAATGAAGAGAGGGTACCATTGAAGTTTGGAGAATGGGAAGAAGTAATAACCGGAGAAGATATCGCGATCATTACCTTTGGCCCTACACTGGACCTGGCAATTGATGCTGCTGCCGCACTGAAAGAGACAGGTGTTGATGCAAAAGTGGTTAATGCAAGGTTCATTAAACCGCTTGATGAAAAAATGCTGCTTTCTCTCGGTGTTCAAAATATGCCGATAGTCTCAGTTGAAGAATCAATGCTCGCAGGTGGACTCGGAAGCATGATAGCATCGTTTATGGCAGACCACCGATTTACAAACCCTGTAAAACGTATCGGCATCGATAAAGAGTATGTGGAACATGGTGATGTAAACAAGCTTCTTGATGATCTTGGCATATCTACAAGGAATATCATTCTGCAGACAAATACCTTATTGGAGCAAATGAATGAAAAAGAAATTAAGAATTGATGAATACGTTCAT
>CAYTIR010000031.1:0-16947 GCA_964437955.1 uncultured Staphylococcaceae bacterium | reverse complement strand
GGAATTTAATTTTGGTTCATTGGAGGACGTTCGCAGGATAATTATGGCAGGGAAAGTTTTGAATAATGATTCTCCAATATATAAACCTTCAGAAATGATCGAAACAGCCAAGGCAAATGTCCGATTTAAAAATATACGGCCTTTTGTTTCCAGAGGTGGTTTAAAATTAAAACATGCATTGGAAGAATTTGATTTTAACATTAATGGTGCGGTTGTTGCTGATATTGGCAGTTCAACCGGCGGTTTCACAGATTGTTCTTTAAAGAATGGTGCGAAGCGTGTATATGCCATTGATGTTGGTACGAATCAACTGGATTACAGGTTAAGAACAGACGACAGGGTCACTGTAATGGAGCAGACCAACTTTAAAAACACATCGTTGGATGACTTTCCTGAAATTCCTCTGATATTTACCATAGATGTTTCATTCACATCCATTGTGCCTATTTTGAGGCACATCGTGGATTTATTCAGTCATGAATATGACATTATTGCACTGATCAAACCTCAGTTTGAATCCTACTTGGAGGAACGAGAAGAAGATGGTATAATTCATTCTCTAAAAACACATGAAGCTGTTATCACCAGAGTGGTGAATGAATGCAGCGGACTTGGACTCTCTTCTTTGTCCCTCGATCGTTCACCAATCAAAGGTGGTAAAGGCAATATTGAATATTTATTGCATTTGAGACATGGGCAAAACGAAGTAAGTTCCATTGTCGACGAAGGTATTCAGCCGATTGTTTTCGGTTGAATGCTTTTTTTATGTTATATTCATAAGCTTTATGATATTATATGAATAAATATACAAGGGGAATTGAGGAGGAAAGCCCATGTCGAACAAGTCAATCAGACAGATCAAAATTAGAGAAATCATAACCAATGGTAAAGTAGAAACACAAGAGGAATTGGTGGAGAAATTAAATGATTATAATTTCAACGTCACTCAGGCAACAGTATCCCGGGACATTAAGGAATTGCAATTAATAAAAGTGCCCACTCCTAGCGGTTCTTATATTTACAGTATGCCTAAAGACAGGAAATTCCATCCGTTAGAAAAGCTCGGGAGATATCTGATGGACAGTTTTGTTAAATTGGATTATACAGGGAATCTCCTCGTTCTTAAAACGCTTCCCGGAAACGCTCAGTCTATCGGCGCAATCATCGACCAGTTGGAGTGGGAAGAAGTCATTGGTACCATCTGTGGTGACGATACATGCCTGTTGATCTGCAGGGATGAAGAAGCACAACTGGAAATTAAGGATAGAATCTTTAATCTGATTTAAATGGAGTGGTAGCATTGCTCATACGTCTGAATATAAAAAACTTTGCAGTACTTAAAAATATTGAGCTTGAATTTAACAACGGCCTTACAGTTATTTCCGGAGAGTCCGGGGCTGGAAAATCCATGATCATCGAGGCCATCCGTTATCTTTATGGTAAAAGAGCTTCTGTTGAGGACATAAGGTTTGAAACTGAAGGAGCTGTTATAGAAGGGATATTTGATTTTCCTGAGTCCAAAGAAATGAAAAAGCTGCTTTCCGATTATGATATACCCGAAGAGGAGCTTTATATTGTCAGGCGCGAAATCATGCAGAACAGAAAAAGCATCATCAAAATCAATTCGAATATGATTACCCTTGGAGCACTTAGAAACATCATGAATGAAGTAGTAAGCATCCACTCGCAGTCTTCTCAAAATGAAGCATTGGAATATGGGATGCATATCGCATATCTCGACCGGTTCATAGGTATCCATGAAGAGGAAAAATATAAAGGTTATAAAGTGAGCTATAAGAAATACAGGGCGCTTGAAGAAAAAATTCAGGATCTGGAATATAAAGACAGGAATCGTATACAACAATTGGAGCTTTACAAGCATCAGTATGATGAACTATCATCCATGGAGTTGGAGCTCGGGGAAGAAGAACGGCTCGAAGAAGAAATCAGCTATTTCAATAACTATGAAAAAATTCATGAATCACTTTCCCGGATGCAGTCCCAATTGGGGTCGGAATATTCTCCACAGGTCATGCTGTATGAAATTCATAAATCCATTGAATCAATCAGTAAGTTCGATGAAACATATACCGAGTTTACAGATATTTTAATGGAATCCTATCATCTGTTGAATGAACTGGACAGTAAAGTTTCCAATGACTTATCAAACGTAGATTATGATGAGGAAGTCTATAATAACAAACAGATGAGACTCGCTTCCATCAATAATCTTAAAAGGAAGTACAATAGAAACACAGATGAACTGATTGAACTCAGGGAGTCATTGAATGAAGATATCATCCAACTCGAAAATATCGCACAGTCCTTTGAAAATCTGGAGCAGGAAAAATCAGCAGCCCTGAATGAAATGGAAAAACTGGCAAGCTATCTGCAAAATTACAGGGTAGAACGCAAACATTTCCTTGAGAACCGTATCAAAAAAGAACTTCAAGACCTGGATATGCCTGATGCGGACTTCGAAATAGAAGTGAAAGAGGGGACATTCAACAAAAATGGTTACTCAGAAGTCAAATTTCTCTTCTCTCCCAACAAAGGTGAACCATTGAAATCCATGAACAGCATTGCTTCTGGTGGAGAAATATCCAGAGTGATGCTCGCTATAAGAACAATATTTACAGAATTCGACAGGCATTCGCTCCTTATACTGGATGAGATCGATACAGGAGTAAGCGGCTCTGTAGCAACAAAGATGTCAGGAAAAATGAAACTTCTATCTAAAGCCAGGCAAGTCCTTGTCATTTCACACCTGCCCCAGGCTGCAGCTGTTGCTGACAATCATCTTTATGTTTCCAAAAAAACTATGGACGCCCGCACTGTTTCTACTGCAGAATACTTGGAAGAAAACGAACATATATATGAAATTGCCAGGATGATGAGTGGTTCAGATGTCACCGATGCAGCACTGGAAAATGCAAAAACACTCATAAGTGAACAAAAATAACAAAGAGGTGGACATCAGTCCACCTCTTTGTTATTTTTTCGATCTTTACGGCTTTTTGGTGCATGTTCTGTAAACCGTTCCTGAACTCTTTTATTTTTCCTCTCACGATGCAGTACGTAGCCGCCAACAAACCAGACACCGAAAATTGTCAGTCCCAGACCGACGACAAATTGAATAACTGTCAGGGTAAATGGATCATTGACTACACCAAACATGCTGTCCCTCATGTATTTGATTCCGAGTCCTGCCAGGAAAACAGGGACGACCAGAATTATCAATGCTATCATTTTTTTCATTAAATCACCCGAAATTCTTATAGATAATCAACATTATACATGAACAAAACATCAGTTTAAAATAAAGGATTCTTTCAAAACTTCAGAATATTCCATGTTTGGCTAAAATCATGTATTTTGAATAAGGTATATGTATAATAAAATGTATGGGGGAGGTAACGTAAATGAAATTTGATGAAATATTCGAAGAGTACAAACATGAAATGACAACGCTTTCAATTTGCAGAGCGGCTGATTTGGATGTACTCAAACCTGTTCTTCGTCTATTCAAAGAAACGAACATGAGATTTCATCTAGTGGATGATAAGTCCACCCTGGAAGACATGCTCAAATCGTTTGATGAAGATCTTATTGATGGCGACCGGGTGGTCATCCATCATTCTGCCAATGATGAAGATGCTGCAGCAATTGCTGTCGGACTCATAGCAGAAGGTAGAGCAGATATTCTCATGAAGGGGCTGATTTCAACCTCGATAATCTTGAAGGAAGTCTTAAATAAATCACATGGACTCATCGGAGAAAATACTCTGAGTCATGTTGCATTATTCGAACTTCCAAATTATCACAAAGCTGTACTCCTCAGTGATGCAGCAATGAACATTGCACCTGATGTGGATCAGAAAGCCGCAATCATTAAAAATGCGTCAGAATGCGGCCGCAAACTTGGAATAGAAAAACCAAAGGTCGCTTTATTATCAGCAGTAGAAAAGGTGAACAGAAAAATACCATCTACAACAGATGCTGAAACATTAACAAATATGGATGACCATATCGACTCAAATATTTTGATCGATGGTCCACTGCAGTATGACCTCGCAATATCAAAAAAGGCAGCTGAACATAAAAATCTAAAATCTGAAGTCGCAGGCGATGCAGATATACTTATTGCCCATAACATTGATGCAGGTAATATCCTGTATAAGTCACTGGTGTATTCAGCAGGTGCCAGGGTTGCATCTGTCATTACTGGCGCAAGTGTTCCGATAGTATTAACATCAAGAGCAGACAGTGCAGAAGATAAATATAACTCAATAAGACTTGCAATGAAGATTTCACAAAAATAGACAACGGGAGTGCTTATAATGATATTTGATAAAATGGTAGAATTTGAATATGAACAATTGGTATTCTGTCACGATGAAACTAGCGGATTAAAAGCAATCATATGCATACATGATACAACACTGGGGCCTGCTCTCGGCGGATGCAGAATGTGGAACTATGATACTGAAGAAGAAGCGATTGAAGATGTGCTCCGTCTCGCACGTGGAATGACATATAAGAATGCCGCTGCAGGTCTCAACCTTGGCGGTGGTAAGACTGTTGTTATCGGAGATGCTAAAAAAGACAAGTCAGAAGCTTTCTTCAGAGCACTCGGCAGATATGTAAACACTCTGAACGGTCGATATATCACTGCAGAGGACGTGGGCACTACAGTGGCTGATATGGACCTTATATATCAAGAGACTCCTTATGTATGTGGTATGAGTGAATCCTACGGTTCCGGCGGAAATCCGAGCCCTATGACTGCATTTGGTGTATATATGGCAATGAAAAGAACAGCTAAAGAAGCATTCGGTGATGATTCACTCAATGGCAAAACAGTCGCTGTGCAAGGAGTGGGTAACGTTTCTTACAGCCTTTGCAGACATTTGCATGAAGAAGGAGCAAAACTGGTGGTTACAGACATAAACCAGGAAGCAGTAGACCGTGCCGTAAATGACTTCGGTGCAAAATCAGTTGGTATTGAAGAAATCTACGATGTCGATGCAGATATATTCGCTCCATGTGCACTCGGCGGCATTCTTAATGATGAAACTATTCCTGCACTTAAAGCTAAAGCTGTGTGCGGCAGTGCAAATAATCAGCTACTTGAAGATGATAAACACGGCAAGATGCTCGAAGAGCGCGGCATAGTATATGCACCGGACTACGTAGTCAATTGTGGTGGGGTGATTAATGTTGCAGATGAACTGCAGGGTTACAATAAAGACCGTGCCAAATCCAAGGTAGAAGGTATATATGACCAGATGGATAAAATCTTCAAGATAGCCAAACGTGACGCCGTGACACCAGCAGTCGCGGCAGACAGGCTTGCAGAAGAGAGAATTAATAGCATGATGCATGTCAAGAGCACTTTTTCACAAAATGAAATCACTACCCTTAGCAGGAGGTAGTCGCTGCTGATGCAATATAAAATTCTTGTTCTCAACCTTGGAAGTACGTCCACTAAAGTTGCAATTTATAATAATTTGAACAGTCTTGCGGAAGAGACACTTAAACATCCGGCAAGTGAAACTGTAAAAGCCATGCCTGAACAGATTGAATATAGACTGGAAGCCATCCTTAAGTTTCTGAAAAACCAAGATTTTAATCCATCCACAATCGACATTGTCAGTGCACGCGGAGGGACGTTGAAACCTATAGAAGGAGGCACTTATAATATCAATCAAAAAATGGTGTCGGACCTTATGGAAAGCAGGTATGGAAAGCATGCTTCAAATATGAGCGGACTCATAGCGGACAGGTTCAGAGATAAGTACGGCTGCAGGGCTGTAATCACTGATCCAGTAGTTGTAGATGAACTTTTGGATGAAGTACGGATGACTGGATTAAAAGGGATTGAAAGAAAATCGGTTTTCCACGCGCTGAATCAAAAGGCGGTGGCCAGGAAATATGCAGAATCTGTGAATAAAGAATACGAGGACATAAATGTTATAATATGCCATATGGGCGGAGGGATTACAGCCGGAGCACATAGAAAAGGAAGAGTCATTGATGTGAACGATGGTCTATCGGGAGAAGGTCCAATGAGTCCGAACAGGACCGGCTCCCTCCCTAACGGTGCTTTCGCAAAATATCTCACTGACCATCAGTTGGATTACGATTCAGCTTTTGAAATCATCACTAAAGAAGGTGGATTCATGTCGCTTGCCGGCACACAGGATGCGCTTGAACTGGAAAATCTTGCACAGGCAGGAGACACTCGGGCAGCCTCGATTTATAAATCGCTGGCTGTACAGATTGGAAAGGAAATCGGGTCACGGGCTGCCATATTGAAGGGTGAGGTCGACCAGATCATTTTCACTGGCGGCCTTGCCCACAGCAAGTACCTTATCGATCTAACGCGCCCATATATATCATTTATAGCTCCGATTACCGTCTATGCGGGTGAGGAAGAAATGAAAGCTTTGGCCGAAGGCGCATACCGGGTTATGAATAGTGAAGAAAGCATGAAGACCTATGAATAGGAGTGAAACTGAATGGCTCATGAATATGATTTAGTAGTTCTCGGTGGAGGAACAGCAGGTTATGTAGCTGCTATCAAAGCCAGCCAGGTTGGCTTAAAAACAGCAATTGTAGAAAAGAGCAAACTTGGTGGTACTTGCCTGCACAAAGGCTGCATACCAACCAAGAGTATGCTTAAATCCGCCGAAGTGGCAAGCACGATTAAAAATGCAGAGCACTATGGCATAGAATCCTTTGTTCCCGCCATTTCAATGGAAAAAATCATCAATCGTAAAAACGACGTTGTTGAACGCATGCACGGTGGCATCAAACAACTGATGAAAAAGAACAAAGTAGATGTATTTGATGGTTATGGACGCATTTTGGGGCCTTCGATTTTCTCCCCTATGGCGGGCACAATCGCAGTTGAAGACCCTGAGGATGATGAAGCTGAAAGTGAAATTCTTGTAAACAATAATGTACTCATTGCCACCGGATCATATCCGCGTGCACTTCCCTTTCTGCCGTTTGATGGGGAAATTGTACTTTCCAGTGATGATATGATGTCACTCGATACTGTACCTGAGAAAATGGCTGTCATCGGCGGGGGAGTCATCGGACTTGAATTTGCAAGCCTGCTTGCTGATCTGGGCTCCGATGTGACGGTGATGGAAGCTGGTAATCAAATCATCCCGGCAGAAGATAAGGATATCGCCGGCCAACTTAAGAAATCCCTTGTAGAAAAAGGAATTGAGATTAAAACAGGTGTCTCACTCAGTGAAGAATCTGTTCAACTGTCTGACAACAGCATCACTTTGGATGTGGAAGGCGAAAATAGAACCTTTGATAAGGTGCTGGTCTCAATCGGTCGGACACCGAATGTCGAAGATATCGGCCTGGCAAATACAAAAATTCAATTAGAAAATGGGTTCATAGTAACAGATGAATATTATCAGACAAAAGATAATAATATCTATGCAGTCGGTGATGCCATCGGCAATCTGCAACTTGCCCATGTCGCAACAAAAGAAGCGATGATTGCTGTGGAACACATGGCGGATAGGAAACCACATCTGCTTGACTATAAAACAGTGCCTAGGTGTATCTATACTTCACCGGAAACAGCCTCTGTGGGATATACAGAAAAAGAACTCAAAGAAGAAGGCAAAGAATACAGTGCCCATAAAGTCCCGCTCGCAGCTATTGGTAAAGCAGTGATTGCAGGTGGAGAAAAAGGATTTGGCAAACTGATTGTAGACCCTGTTACACAAGATATACTTGGTGTCTCGATTATTGGTCCCGGTGCAACCGAACTTATCAATGAAGCAGCACTTGCAAAGTTCCTGGATGCTTCCTCCCTTGAACTGGGCATGTCGATCCATGCCCATCCTTCCATTAGTGAAGTATTGATGGAGCTCGGACTTGATGCAGAAGGGACAGCAATTCATGTTTAAGGAGGACAATCGTTTGATGGATTATAAAGATGCAGGACTCGAAAAAGAGGACCTCAAATCAATATACCGTACCATGCTTCTTGCCAGAAAACTGGATGAAAGAATGTGGCTCTTAAACAGGGCAGGAAAACTTCCATTCGTCATTTCCTGCCAGGGCCAGGAAGCAACACAAGTTGGTGCCGGCTACGCACTGAATAAAGAAGTGGACATAATAAGCCCTTATTACAGAGACTTGGCACTGGTGACTCATTTTGGAATGACACCAGAAGAAACGATGCTTTCCGCTTTTGCAAAACAAGGGGATATCTCGAGCGGTGGCAAACAGATGCCTTCCCACTTCAGCAAAAAGGAAAGCAATATTCTGACTCAAGGGTCATGTGTTGCGACACAGGTACTGCATGCCGTAGGCGCAAGCTTCAAGTTCAAGATGGACAATGAAAAGCGTGTGGCAGTAGCAACTCTTGGCGAAGGTTCATCCAACCAGGGCGACTTCCATGAAGGACTCAACTTTGCAGGTGTCCATGATCTTCCTTTCATATGTATCATCGAAAATAATAAATATGCAATCAGTGTGCCTGCCAACCTCCAATATGGCGCAGACAAACTTTCAGATCGTGCAATAGGTTACGGAATGCATGGTGAACATATCGATGGAAATGATCCAATCGCCGTATATAAGGCTGTTAAGGATGCCAGAGAACGAGCTGTAAATGGAGAGGGCGCCACATTGATTGAAGCAATGTCCACTAGACTTACCGCACATTCCTCTGATGATGATGACTCATACCGTGAAAAGACAGAACGCGAAGACATCAAGGAAGAGGATTGCATCATTAAGTTCAGGGACTACATGGTTGAGCATGATGCAGCTGATGATGACTGGTTCAAAGAACTGGATGCGGAACTTAAAAAAATTGTGACCGATGCAACTAAAGCAGCTGAAAAAGCCCCTTATCCGGCAGCTTCAGAAGCACTGACAAATGTTTATGAGGAGGTTAACAATGGCTAAAATATCCTATCTTCAGGCGATTAAAGAAGCGCTTGATTACGAGATGGGCCAGGATGAGAATGTTTTCGTCCTCGGTGAAGATGTCGGTAAGAAAGGCGGCGTCTTCAAAGTGACAGAAGGCCTGCAGGAAAAATATGGAGAGCTGAGATGCCTGGATACACCTTTAGCAGAATCCAACATTGTTGGAACGAGTATCGGTGCTGCTATGATGGGAAAACGGCCGGTCGCAGAAATTCAATTCGCTGAATATATACTTCCAGCAACGAACCAGATACTTAACGAGGCAGCAAAAATAAGATACCGTTCGAATGGCGACTGGAATTGTCCGATGGTTATCAGGTCACCCTTTGGCGGCGGAATCCATGGAGCATTGTATCACTCACAGTCTATTGAAACTGTGTTCACATCAACTCCTGGGCTAAAAGTGGTTGTTCCTTCTACACCTGCAGATGCGAAAGGACTGCTCATCTCTGCAATCAGGGATAATGATCCGGTCCTTTTCTTCGAACACAAAAAAGCATACCGCCTTCTAAAAGAAGAAGTACCGGAAGGGGATTACACAGTGCCAATAGGCAAAGCCGACGTGAAACGCGAAGGCGATGACATCACTGTCATCACTTACGGACTGTGTGTTAATTATGCACTACAGGCAGCCGAACGTCTCTCAAAAGATGGATATGAAGCGGAAGTTCTCGATTTGAGAACTGTATATCCACTGGATAAAGAAAGCATCATTACCGCCGCATCTAAAACCGGGAAGGTGCTTCTTGTTACCGAGGATAACCTTGAAGGCAGTGTCATGAGTGAGGTATCCGCCATCATCGCAGAAAATTGTCTTTATGATTTAGATGCACCAGTGATGCGCCTTGCCGGACCTGATGTTCCATCGATGCCTTATTCACCGCCGATGGAAGATTTATTCATGGTTAATCCGGAGAAAATCGAAGCGAAAATGAAAGAACTTGCAGAGCATTAAAAGGGGGATAGGTCAATGGAAGAAATATTAATGCCCAAGCTTGGAGAGAGTGTTACTGAAGGTACCATAGAAAAATGGCTGGTCCAAGCGGGAGATACGGTAGAAGAGTATGATGCATTATGTGAAGTCATTACAGATAAAGTTACAGCTGAAGTTCCTTCTGTCTTTGATGGGACCATCAAAGAACTTCTTGTAGCAGAAGGAGATACAGTTCCAGTCGGCTCACCAATCTGTTTGATGGAAACGGACAGCAGTGCTGAAACAGATGAGCATTCGGTTTCTGACGCGGATATTCCTGGAGAAGCTGTGACAGAAAATAATGTTTCAGCCGTTCCTGAGAAAGTGGAGGCACCAAAAGGTGCACGTATTTCTCCGGTCGTCATGAGGCTCGCCGGTGAACATGGCATCAATCTTGAAAATGTGACCGGTACAGGCTTTGAAGGCAGAATCACTAAAAAAGATATTCTTAAAGTAATTGAAGAAGGTCCATCTGCCACTGAGCTAAAGGCGGAAGAAAAGAGCATGCCGGCCGCGGGACAATCACAAGAGCCTGTCACGGGACAGCCAGTGGCAGGTGAGGAAATCCCTGTCACTGGGGTACGTAAAGCAATCGCCAATAAGATGGTCCAGTCCAGCCAGGAAATCCCTCATGCATGGCTGATGATGGAAGTAGATGCAACGAACCTTGTGAATGTGAGAAACAAACACAAGAAAACCTTCAAAGAAAATGAGGGGTATAATCTTACCTTCTTCAGTTTCTTCGTTAAAGCGGTGGCTGAGACATTGAAAGAATTCCCGATGCTTAACAGTTCTTGGCAGGGGGATAAAATTGTTGTCAATAAAGACATCAACATTTCGATTGCGGTTGCGGGAGACGATAAACTTTATGTACCTGTCATCAGAAATGCGGATGACCTTTCCATCAAAGGTATTGCAAAACAGGTTAGTGAGCTCGCTAAACTCGGCCGTAACCACCAACTGACGCAAAAGCATATGGAGGGCGGCACATTCACTGTCAATAATACCGGTGCTTTTGGTTCTGTACAGTCCATGGGAATCATCAACCATCCCCAGTCCGCAATCCTTCAGGTTGAGTCAATCGTTAAACGTCCGGTTATTGTAGACGACATGATTGCTGTAAGACATATGGTCAATCTTTGCCTTTCCATCGATCATCGTGTAATGGACGGACTGGTTGCCGGGGAGTTCCTAAAAGCTGTCAAAACACGTATTGAAAATTATACTGCTGAACATACATCAGTTTACTAACCTTTACAAAAACAATGATTCAATATAAAATTGAATCAAAGTATACTAAGTGAATCTTAATGCCTAAGATTCAACCTAAAGGAGTTTTTGTGATGAATATGGATTTCAACCTGTACATGAATGATATTGTTAGTCAGGCGCGAAATGAGATGCGTGAATCCGGATATACAGAATTAACTACACCTGAAATGGTGGATGAATATTTGAACAAAGAAGGCACTTCACTGGTCATGGTCAATTCCGTCTGTGGTTGTGCAGGTGGCATTGCCCGTCCTGCAGCCAAGCATGCACTCAACTACGATAAACTGCCAACGCAACTTTTAACTGTGTTTGCAGGTCAGGATAAAGAAGCGACAGAGCAAGTAAGAGACAAAGCAACTGAATTCCTGCCTTCTTCACCATCATTTGCACTATTCAAAGACGGTAAAATCGTTGACATGATCGAAAGACATGAAATTGAAGGTCATGAGACAATGAGTGTCATCACGAACCTGCAGGCGTGGTTCGAAGAACACGGCGAAGAGGTATAAATATAAAAAGAGGTCCCCGGAGGGACCTCTTTAATTTGGTTACATTGTAGTAAGCATGCTCACGCCAAACAGCAGGCCGGATACAACAATCAGGAAGATCATAAACCAGATTACTATTTTTTGCATTTTTCTGTTACCCATACTATCATCCTTAAAAATTTGCTCTTTTTATTATAATATACACTGCTGTGACAATCAACAAAGTAATGGAGGAATACATCGATGAATAAAGAAAGACTGATCAATCAATTTATGGAAATGGTTCAAATCGATTCAGAGACAGGAAATGAAAGAGAAATTGCAGACTATCTGCTGGATATTTTTAAAGACATGAATGTCGAAGTATTTGAAGACGACACACAAAAAGTTACAGGGTACGGTGCCGGAAACATATTCGTCCGTCTTAAAGGTGACGATAATGAAGCTGAACCGGTCTACTTTACAGTACATATGGATACAGTTGTACCTGGAAAAGGCATCAAACCATCGATTGAAGGAGACTATATTGTAAGCGACGGTTCCACTATTTTGGGCTCAGATGATAAGGCAGGGATTGCTGCAATCATTGAAACAATCAGATCTTTATCCGAAGCGGGCAGTTCCCACGGAGATGTTGAATTCGTGATTACCGTTGGTGAGGAATCCGGACTTGTCGGGGCAAAAGCGTTTGATACTTCTGTATTAAAAAGCAAATTCGGCTATGCAGTGGATTCCACAGGAAAGGTCGGGACAGTAGTAACATCTGCCCCGACCCAGAGTAAAATAGAAGCACACATTCACGGACGGACTGCCCATGCCGGCGTGGCTCCGGAGGAAGGAGTCAGTGCAATCAATATCGCATCTAAAGCAATCAGTCAGATGAAACTCGGTCGCATTGATGATGAAACAACCGCTAATATCGGTCGTTTCCAAGGAGGCGGACCTACTAATGTCGTTACCGACTACGTGAATATCCTTGCCGAAGCCCGAAGTCTGGATGACGATAAAATGCTTGCTCAGACAAAACATATGAAAGAGACATTCGAGGCAACAGCAAAAGAGCTCGGTGGCAGTGCTGAAATTGTGACTGAAGTGATGTATGCTGCGCTTCAAGCCGAAGATGATTCAGAAGTGGTCAAAACTGTATCCAAAGCAGTCGAGAATATCGGCAGGGAGGTAAACCTCATTAGTCTTGGTGGTGGTAGTGACGGCAATATCTTTGCCGGAAAAGGAATCGACACTGCAATACTCGGACTAGGATATGAAAATATCCATACAACGAGTGAAAGAATGCCGATTGAAGAGCTTGGAAAGATAACAGAACTCATTATAGAAATCATTAAAATTCAGAAAGAAAAGAGGTAAACAGAATGATTTATGATATTGGTGTCATCGGGCTCGGAGTTATGGGAACAAATATAGCTAAAAATATGTCACGCAATGGGTTCAAGGTCATCACATACGATTTCTTCGACGATGTCCGTAAAAACCGGATGAATGAACTGAAGGAGGAGAACGTGGATGTTGCAGAATCCCTTGAATCCTTCATCAATGATCTGAAGAAGCCTAAAAATATAATGATGCTTGTTAAAGCAGGTGAAGTGACCGATCAGACAATCGAAAAGATTGCTCCCCTTCTTGGAAGTGGTGATACGCTTATCGATGGTGGTAATGAGAAGTATGAAAACACACGCCGAAGAAACATCGAATTAACAGAAAAAGGTATCAACTACATCGGTATGGGAGTCAGTGGCGGAGAAGAAGGTGCTTTAAACGGTCCTTCCCTTATGCCAGGTGGTCAGAAACAGGCCTATGACAATGTCAAAGATATTTTCGAAAAGATCGCTGCAAAGGCAGATGACGGCAAGCCATGTGTGTCGTATATTGGTAATGATGGAAGCGGACACTATGTCAAAATGGTCCATAATGGAATTGAATACGCGGATATGGAACTTATAGCTGAGGCTTATTTCTTTATGAAACATGCACTTAAAATGTCAAACGACGAGATGAGTGATGTCTTTTCCGAATGGAATAAAGGAGATCTGAACAGCTACCTGATAGAAATAACTGCTGAGATTCTGAAATATCAAGATGACGAAGGAAATTATGTCCTGGATCTCATACTGGATAAAGCAGGACAGAAAGGTACAGGCAAGTGGACAGGAATCGAAGGATTAAAGCTTGGTATCCCGCTATCACTCATAACAGACAGTGTATTTGTCAGGTGCCTTTCCAGTCTGATTGATGAGCGTGCACTTATCAGCGAATCTTATCCAAGTGAGATGGGCACTATTGAAACAGACAAAGAAGCTGTACTCGAAGACCTTAAAAACGCACTTTATATCAGTAAACTTATGTGTTATTCGCAGGGATTCAGGTTGCTGAAAGAAGCAAGCGATATCTATGAATGGAATCTTCAGCCCGGCGAAATATCCATGATCTGGCGTAAAGGATGCATTATCCGAGCTCATTTCCTGGAAAAGATAAACCGTGCATATACGAATAATCCAGATCTGTCGAACTTGATATTGGATGATTATTTTAAAGTAATAGTGACTGATAACCAGCAAAGTCTGCGTAGCATAGCCGCTTCAGCAATAAAAAATGAAATTCCGATGCCGGCTTTCCTAAGCGCTGTTTCATATTTCGACAGCATGAAACAAAAACGTGTTTCCAGCAACATGATTCAGGCACAGCGTGATTATTTCGGTGCCCACACTTATGAAAGAGTCGATAGGGAAGGGACATTCCATACAAACTGGTTTTAATTAAAAAAGGAAAGCCGGAATCATATGATTCCGGCTTTCCTTTTTTCTAATCGATATATAGTGCCTGCCATACCTGGATTTTAGTATCAGGTGACCCGACATCAAAAGTACTTTTCAAAACTTCCATGGAGAAGTTACAGTTCAGTTCACTGTCCACCTTGAAGCGCCATCTTCTGAAAATATAACTATAAATGTTCTCAACAGTCACAGGGGCAGGGCCGTGTGATTCAAATATGACGAAATCACTGGATTCAGTATATGTCTCTTCAAATGGCGAAGTGAGGGTAGAGGCAACACCAATCAAAATTTCCATTTCATGGCCTACATATCTCTCATGAAGGATGATTCCCTTTATTCGTCCATTATTATATTTCAGAAGTTCATCGATGATGCCATTTCTATTGAGATCATCCAAAAGACCGTATTTACTTTCAGCGTTGTATTCTGAAATTGAAAAACGGTTTGAGACACCTATGATTCTGGTACTCTCCAAATATTGTCTTCTCGCTGGGTACCTCGGTTTATCAACCGGGACCACTTCAAAAGAAATCCGTTCAAGAAGGTCCAGGGATTTAAAATGTTTCTCAGTTTCATATGGTGAGATGCCAAAAGCATTAAAGTATGATGCTTTAAACGTTTCAATGGTGGGGTAGCCGTAATATTTGGCAATATCAATAATACGTCTGTGGCCGGTATACAATTCATAAGCCATCTCTGTCATCTTGCGTTTCTGTTGATACTCATAAGGGGTCATGCCCACCAGGGAGGTAAATATCGTCATGAATGATTTCTGTTCCACTCCAAGATCATTCAGCACTTTATCATAGTCGATTTTTTCTCTGAGATGGTCTTCTATATAGACGATGAATTTTTCAACAAAATTTACAGTTTCCATGGTATCCTCATTTCATTCATCATACATCCCACCAATTAAATCCGTCACGTGAAAGCAGAAGGGTGCTTTTTACCGGTCCACTGGAACCTGATTGATAGTTCGGGAAGGAGGCACGATCATTTTCCCAGACTTTATTTACGGGATCGACGAAGGCCCAGGCATTCATCAATTCCTCCTGGTGGGTGAAATTCGTAGAATCACCGTTCAGGCAGTCATAGATCAGATTTTCATATGCATCAACCGTACGGGCAAGGTCCTGATTAGCTACTGTATATGAAAGTTTAATCTCTTTTGTATCCTTTTCTCCGGCATAGTCTTTAACATTCAGATGCAGAGTGATGCTTTCATCCGGCTGAATGCGGATGACCAGCAGATTCTTGGCGAGTACATCATCTTCTTCCGCCTGATAGTAGAGGTTTTTGGGAACTTCTTTAAATTCCACCACAATCTTAGTTTCTTTTTCCTTCATGCGTTTACCAGTACGTACATAGAAAGGTACGCCTGCCCACCTGAAATTATCAATGAAAAGTCTGGAAGCGATGAACGTCGGTGTATTGGAATCCGGAGCAACATCTTCTTCATCCCTGTATTTGGGCACAGCTTCACCGTCAACGAGTCCTTCATCATATTGCCCACGGACAAAATGCTTCTTAACGTCTTTTTCTTCGACTCTTCGAAGGCTTTTCAGCACTTTGACTTTTTCATCACGTATATCATCACTGTTCAGGCTGATAGGTGGTTCCATGCCGAGCAAAGATATGATCTGGAGCAGATGGTTTTGGAACATGTCCCGTACAGCTCCACTTTGTTCATAATACTCTCCGCGTTCCAGGACACCAAGAGATTCAGAGGATGTGATCTGTATGTTGGAAATATAATGATTGTTCCATAATGGTTCAAACATACTGTTGCTGAACCGTATCACCTCTATATTCTGCACCATTTCCTTCCCCAGATAATGATCGATACGATAGATTTCGTGCTCTTCAAACGTCTGCGCAATTCTTTTATTGAGCGCGAGCGCACTGTCATAATCCTTACCGAATGGTTTTTCTATGATCAGACGTTTAAAGCCCGGAGTATCTGTAATCCCGGACTCTTTCAGGTTATCCGTTATCGTTGTAAAGTACTGGGGCGGCATGGCCAGATAGAACAACCTGTTTTTGCCGGTATCGAACTGAGCTTCAAGTGATTCAAACCTGTCTTTCAATATTTTATAAGTACTGCTGTCTGCAATATCCAGTTTTACATAGAACACATGCCGAAGGAATGTTTCAAGCCCATCCAGGTTTTCCAGTTTTTTGTTGGCGCTGATGGACTCATTAGCAGTGCGTCTGAAATCCTCATCAGAGAGATCCCGACGGCCGACGGCAATGATTACAAAATTATCTTTTAATGATCCTTCCTGAAATAAATGGAACATGGAAGGCAATAGTTTTCTGCTCGATAGATCGCCGGTTGCACCAAATAATGCAATGGCTGTTTTAAATGGTTGTGTATTCATTTCCACCAAGTCCTTTGGTCATATTTTTCCTTATATTATTATCTATAAAAATACTTCATTAATATTAAATAGAT
>CAYTIR010000030.1:0-26231 GCA_964437955.1 uncultured Staphylococcaceae bacterium | reverse complement strand
ATTACTCTCATTATATCATTTGTTTTAAGTGATTAATACATCTTTATAAATTTGTATTAAAGTTGTATTGTATTAGTTTTTATGTTGTGTTAAAGTCATATTAAATCATTTTGGAAGGGGTTTCATAAATGGGGAAGAAGAATCTTGTCATCGTCGGCGGGGGCAGTACCTATACACTCGGCATCATCATGAGTCTGATTGCCGAGAAGGAAACACTGCCGCTTAAGAAACTGACTTTTTACGATACGGACAGCGAACGCCAGGAGAAGATTGCCAAAGCGACGGAAGTGATTTTGAAGGAGAAATACCCGGAACTGGATGCTTTCGAGTACACAACGGATAAGGAAACAGCATTCACCGGCATCGATGTCGCCTTCTTGCAGATCCGTACGGGCGGCCTCGAGATGCGAGAGCGGGATGAACAGATTCCGCTCAGGCATGGTGTACTCGGACAGGAGACGTGCGGGCCGGGCGGCATGGCCTACGGAATGCGGTCTATCCCCGACATGATCGAACTGGTCAAAGACATCCGCACTTACGCCAAAGATGCATGGATCATGAACTACACCAATCCTGCAGCCATCGTGGCAGAAGCACTGAAGCGCGAGTTCCCGGATGACACCCGGCTGCTCAACATATGTGATATGCCGATTGCCATCATGAAGAGCTATGCCGATATGCTGGACAAGAGCGTATGGGACCTCGTGCCGGAATACTTCGGCCTCAACCATTTCGGCTGGTTCACCGCTATCCGGGACAAGCACGGGCAGGACTACACTGAAGTGATTAAAGACAAAATCGTCAACGAGGGGTTCATTCCTACGGACAGTGAAATTGCGAATGATGCTTCATGGCAGGCGACATTCGCCACGGCACGGAAGATGCTGATGGATTTCCCGGAATATTTGCCGAATACGTATCTCCAGTATTACTTCTATCCGGATGATATGGCTGAAAAAGAGGACCCGGAAAATACGCGTGCGCGCCAGGTCATCAACGGCCGTCAGAAACGTGTGCACGAAACATGTGACACGATCATCCGATCGCAGTCGCTGGACGGGGTCGAGCTGACCGATGACATCCACGGCGCATATATGATCCGTGCCGCCGCTTCCCTCATCCATCATCTGAACCACGTCTACATCGTCATGGTGAAGAATGACGGCATCATTTCGAACATTCCGGATGATGCGATGGTGGAAGTGCCGGCGATGCTGACTGCTTCCGGGCCGAAGCCATTTGCGGTCGGGGAGATACCGGCATTCTACAAAGGGCTGATCGAGAACCAGTATGCATACGAGAAACTGGTCGTCGATGCCTACTATGAATCGAGTTATATGAAGATGCTCCAGGCACTGACGCTGAACCGCACGGTGACGGATGTGAACACGGCCAAAGCGATACTGGATGATTTGATTGAAGCGAATACCGGCTACTGGCCGGAATTGAAATAACAAAAGGGGATGGGATTGGAAATGAAGAGGATAATCATCAACGCAGATGACTTCGGCTACTCGCGTGCCGTCAACTACGGCATCGTCGATGCCCATACCGAGGGGCTGCTCACTTCAACGACACTGATGACGAACATGCCGGCTGCAGATCATGCCTTCAGGCTGGGGCATGAGAATAAAGATCTCGGAATCGGTGTGCATCTGACACTGACATGCGGCAGACCGCTGCTCGATACACATCATACACTGGTCGATGCGAATGGAGACTTCAAGAAGAATTCGAATTACCAGGGGAAATTCCATATCGATCCGGACGAGCTGTACCGGGAGTGGAAGGCGCAGATCGAGAAGTTCTTGGATTCCGGGCTTGTACCGACACATCTGGACAGCCATCACCACGTGAACAATCTGGAACCCATGCTGCCGATATTCAAACAACTGGCAGAGGAATATCAGCTGCCGGTCAGGAACAACTTTGAAGAAGCGAAGGCAGAGTTCATTACTACGGATTTTTTCCAGTATGAACCGGATATTCTGTTGGCTGATAACGATAAACTTTATGAAGCATTCGGGAATTCAGAAACGGTGGAGATCATGTGCCATCCGGCCTATATCGATAAATCGCTCTTGGGCGGATCGACATATGTCATGCCGAGGCTTGAGGAACTGGATGCACTGACCGAGGCACGTATAAAATCGAAGATTCTGGATGACGCGCGATTCGAACTGATCACTTACAGTGATCTTCACAAGGGGGCACTAGAATGAAGAAATTCATGCAGAATTTAGGGAAGTCAATGCTGATACCGATTGTTGCCATGCCGATTGCGGGGATTTTATTCCGCCTGAGTGCTGAAGACCTGCTGAACATCAGTTTGTTCCAGGCAGCAGGTGTCATATTCGAAAATATGGATGTACTCATTGCGATCGGTATTGCGATGGGACTTGCCAGGACGAAAGACCGGGGAATTCCGGCGTTGACCGGGTACCTTGCCATCACCGTACTGAACAAGGGTTTGATGCTCATGAATCCGGACCTCGATATGAGCGTGTTCGGCGGGGTGTTATCCGGACTGATTGCAGCAGGAATCTACAATAAATATAAAGATACAGAGCTGCCTGCGATGTTCTCATTCTTCGGTGGAGAAAAATGGCCGATTACACTGATCATCCTGGTCATGATACCTGTCGCAGGACTGTCCTCACTTGTCTGGCCCTATGCGCAGGCAGGCATTGATTCGTTCGCACAGGCCTTGGTCGGGATGGGCGCATTCGGCATATTCCTGTTCGGTTTCCTGAACCGCTTCCTGCTGCCATTCGGACTGCACCACGTACTGAACACGTATATCTACTTCGGACTGGGCAGCTATGAGACGGAAGGCGGGGAAGTCGTCACCGGGGAAATCACAAGATTCCTGAACGGCGACCCGACCGCCGGCTACTTCCTCGGCGGATTCTTCATCGTCATGATTTTCGGTATACCGGCGATTGCACTGGCAATCACCAGAGCCGCATACAAGAAGAAAAAAGAGAAGACAAAGGCATTGATGAGCTCCGGCGGGCTGACTTCCGTCATCGCGGGACTCACTGAGCCGATCGAGTTCACATTCATATTCACATCACCGCTGCTTTACTTCATCCATGCGGTGTATACGGGACTCGCCGGTGCCACATTGTATCTGCTGCATATCCGGCATGGATTCTCCTGGGGCGGCAGCGTGATCGACTACGCCCTGAACCTGGGCATTGCCGATAACGGCATATTCATCCTGCCGCTCGGTCTGGCATTCGGTGTGCTCTATTACTTCACATTCTATATACTGATTACGAAGCTGAACATTCCGGTCATCGGACGGGAGAAGGATGAGGAATTCGGCACAGAATCCGATGCCTCGGAACAGGAGCTCGAACTCAGCCACTCAAAATATGAGTATATGGCGAAGAAAGTATTGGAGAACGTCGGTGGCAGAGAAAACGTCACAAACTATGAAAACTGCATGACGCGGCTGCGCCTTGATGTCGATGACATGGATCTCGTCAATGAAGACAACATTAAGCAGACCGGCGCACATGGTGTGGTGAAGGTTGATGATCATCATGTCCAGATCATCGTCGGGCCGCAGGCGAACTCCGTCATGAACGAGTTTAAGAAGCAGATGGAGCAATAGGTATAAATGTCTAAGGTAAGTGAAGGGGCATGGGACCGGAACAGGGTGCCATGCCGCTTTTTATTCTGCTTGGATTATATATGATAATGTAATATAATTAGTTGTGTTAAATTCATTCAATCAAATTTGATGACATCACTGCGAACACGGAGTACTGGCTAGCCGGACACAGTCTATCTGCCTGACCGATTTGGCTGAAAATACAATACAGGGTGGAGAAACTATGATCAGATATCGTACATTGAATGCATATTTGGAAGATATAGAGCTGCCATTGAGCATCGAAGTGATATTGGATTATGAATATAGACTAGAAGGCAGTGATTTTGAGTTTGTTGACAGTGCCAACCGCTTTTTGAAGGAGTATGCTGATTACGGCAGTTACCGGGAACAGAAAGCCCACTGTGTCGGAACGTGTCTGACCAACCTGACTCGGGTCGGGATGTATTTCCTGCTGGAAACGGAGCTTATCATCGTGAGCACATCAAACTTGAGGCCGATCGACGAAGATTCGGAATGGGAAATCACACACTATCCATTCAAGGAGATCAGTGAGCTGGATATGGAACTGGTTGAATACACCAATGAATCGGATTATGAATCGGGTACGCTCTACATCAAATTCATCAATGATAAAGAGGCGGAGCGGACGCATGTGCTCCGGAACCTCAATCCGAAGCATTTCCAGTGTTTCAAAGATTTCCATGTCAGCAGCATGGAGAAAAAGTATATATGATGATCCGAGCACGCTTTCTGAGTGAAGGCGTGTTTTTTGATGGTACAAGAAAATGGGAAAGATGGTATATTATAATGAATATCAATATTTCATTCAGGGGGTGAGTGTGATGGCTGAAAAATTATTTACATATGATGAATTTGCCTCGCTGATTGATTCTTCATATGACGGTATACACATCACCGATGATACTGGTGTAACGCATTTCTACAATAAAGCATGTGAAGAGATCGAAGGCATCGCCAAAGAAGATATTATCGGGAAGAATGTCCAGTATTTTGTGGATGCCGGCGTATATCCGGAATCAATCACTTTAGCAGCGATTGAAAAGAAAGAGCGCGTAAACATGTTCCAGAATATCAATGGGAAATTGGTCATGGCGAGTGCCACACCTTTTCTTGATGGAGAAAAGATGAAGGGTGTCATCGTAAATTCAAGGGATGTCACTTCTTTGAACAATCTCCAGGATGAGTTGGAGCATGCAAAACATATTAATAAAAACTATCATCTGGAACTTGAACAGCTCAAGTACAGAGAAATGGACAGTGATCTGATTGCACGCGATCCGGCCATGGAAAAGGTGATAAAGCTGGCCCTGCGTGTGGCGGCAGTCAAGTCCTCGGTGTTGATCCAGGGAGAGTCCGGCGCAGGAAAGGGCGTCATTGCGCATCTCATCCATAAGCATGGCCGGGAATCGGATATGCCTTTTATGAAGATAGACTGCAGTGCCATTACGGAATCTCTGCTTGAGCCGGAACTGTTCGGCTATGAAAAAGGCGCGTTCATGGGCGCGGATGAAGCGGGAAAGAAAGGTCTGCTGGAACTGGCGGACGGCGGGACTTTATTCCTGGATGAAATCGGTGAAATCTCTGTATCGATGCAGAGTAAGCTGCTCAGTGTCATTCATGACCGGAGCATAACCAGAGTGGGCGGCACTGAAATGATACCAATTGATGTCCGGATCATCGCTGCAACGAACAAGAACCTTGAGGAAATGGTGAAAGAGAAAACATTCCGGGAAGATCTTTATTACCGCTTGAATGTGGTGCCTATAAAAATCCCGCCGCTCAGGGAGCGGAAGGATGACATTTATCCGCTGATCATGAGTAACCTCGAGCAGGTGAATGATAAATACGGCATGAGCATACAAATTGATCCGGAGGCTGTCGATATTCTTGTCAATTACCATTGGCCGGGGAATGTAAGGGAGCTTGAAAATATGATCGAGCGGCTCGCTGTTACAGCACCGGACGATGTGATAGATTTTGAAAATATCCCATTTGAAATCAAGAATGCACGGATGGAAAGCCTGGCATTCATGAACGCAGATGATGCTCATTCACTGAATGATATCATGGCGAATTTTGAGAAGCAGATTCTTTTGAATGCCATGGGTGAGGACAAGGATGTCAGCCGGATGTCGAAAACACTTAAGATAGACCCGAGCACAGTGAGGCGTAAACTCCATAAGCATGGTATAAAATTGAAATAAAGATGGACAAACTAAAAAAGTGGTGAATGCATGTCGGATGACATTACGCATTCACCACTTTTTATATCAGAACAGAAGGTGCATAAAGATTGCTGCAAGCGGCATGGCAATCAATGTCCTCATGATGAAGATTACAATCAGCTCCCATAGTTTGAGCGGCAATCCTGTTGATAGCATGACAGCACCGGTTTCTGCAAAGAAGATGATTTGAACCATTGAAACGACCGTGACGAAATATCTTGCACTGATATCAAGTGAGCCGACCATTTCAGCGATATACAATACCGGCAGGAACATTTCAGCAATGCCCAGAGATAATGACGGTGCGATGACAGAGGCATCCGGCACGTTCAACAGCTGCATTATCGGAGCGATGACTGCACCGATAATTTCGAACGTTGGTGTATACTCTGCAAGGATCAGGAAGGATACACCAATCGCGAATAGCATCGAAAGGACTTTCGGAAGTACGACAAGCCCTTCCATCAGGCTTTTCTTGATCTCCTTGAAAAAGTCATTTGAATCAGCGGCCTGGTTGATTGCAGAATTGAATGCGATGCCCAGTGTATTCTTATTATATGTCTCGGTCTCTCTTTTTTCCGGCGCCTGTTTGGAATTATCGATATAGACATTCGGTTTTAACGACAGCGGCGGAATGCGGATCATGATGAAGGCGATGATGAATGCAATCAGGAAAGATGAGAAATATACTTTTGAGAAATGTTCCATCAGACCGGCTGTATCGATGACCACAGCGGCGAAACCAATACTGACAGCACTGAAACTGGTCGTGATGACTGCTGCTTCCCTCTTAGTATAGAACTTCATATTGTAGAGTTTGGTCGTGAACAGGACGGCGACTGAAGAGGAAGTCAGGAATGATGTGATGGCGTCCACAGCACTCTTGCCTGGCACTTTGAAAACCGGGCGCATGATTGGCTGCAGCAGCGTACCTATAAAGTCGATCGAGCCATAGTTTACGAAGAATGGGATGAAGATGGCTCCCAGTGGGATGACCCACATCACAGCAAGTGCGATCCCGGACATCAATTCACCGGTATTGGGTCCAACGATGGCTGCCGGTCCGTTGAATGCAGGAATGGAAACTTGAAGTGTGTAAAGAGTGGAGTACAATGCCCCGAGGAAATATATCGGAACATACAGTTTTGAATCTTTGCGATAGAAGCTGTGAAGTCTGCTGCCTTCTTTAGAAATGAATTTCCCAGCAAAACTCAGCAACGCATTGACGAGGATGAGCAGGTTAATGATCCAAATTCCAACGATGCCGAATAGTTCAATCAGAAGATTATAAATGTAGCCAAAGAGAATTTCCGTACTGCCATTAATATTGATAGGTATGAAAAAGATCAACACGGCGATGCTTGTAAAGAAGATGAAACGGCTGATGCCTATGAGATAACGTCTTTTGCTGACTAACGTACTACTTTTGGTCACTTGTTCATTCATGTTTTTCAGTCCCCCTGTTTTAAAATTGAATAATTCTATATTTTCAGAATTTTATACCCCTAACGTAATTATGCATAGTGGAGGGTTAATTTACAACCCTTAAACTACAAATAATAAAAACAAATTTGAAACTTTGAAAATGCATTATTGCATTTTATTTTTCGATTTTATAAATAAAATATTGATTTAAAGGGTTTTAATTGTAATAAATGCATAATTGCATCAGAATGCATTATTGCGTTTATATATTTATGTTTTAAATTTAATATAAAATATTTGAAATTATTTTGCGTTTTGTTATTGTTATTTGGAATTTTCCATGGTAAGTTATATCTGCAAACATAATTAAGAATAGTCAGATAACTGACGATCACTTTAAATGACCGGGAGGAATTTATTATGGTAAAACCTGATGAGAAACAGTTTTTGAACCTGCCATTCACAGGAATCAGTACATTCGGAAAATATCCTATCTGTGATGATGTCGAGAAATTGGATGAAATTGATGCAGATGTTGCGGTGATCGGTGTTCCGAATGATATGGGAACCCAGTGGAAATCGGGTGCCCGCATGGGTCCGAGAGCCGTGCGTGAAGGCTCGACTCTTTACAGCTTCGGTCTTGAAGGTGCATATGATATTGAAAATGATATTACGTATCTTGGACCGGATTGGAAGGTTTTTGACTGTGGAGATGTGGATATCGTTCATGGGGATATCATGCAGAGCCATGATAACACCGAGGAAAAGATCAGGAAGATTGTTTCCAAGGGAGTGATGCCGGTAGTCATCGGCGGTGACCATTCCATTACTGCACCGGTCGGAAAAGGTCTGGAAGCACTCGGACCTTTCCATGTTATACAAATAGATGCCCATCTGGATTGGGCGGATCACAGATCAGGTATGAGATACGGTCATGGAAACTGCATCCGCCGTCTGTCCGAGATGGATCACGTCCAGGAAATATTCCAGTTTGGCATCCGAGGTATCAGCAGCAGTAAGAAGGAAGACGTCGATGCTGCACGGGATTTCGGCAGCACCATCCTTTCTCCGAAGAAGATGAGGGAAAAAGGTGTCCAGGGTCTGCTCGACCTTATCCCGGAGGGGGAGAAGTACTATATAACCATCGACATTGACGGCATCGATCCCTCCATTGCACCCGGAACGGGTACACCGTCTCCAGGCGGTTTATTGTATGATGAAGTGAATGAACTGCTTAAGGCGATAGCCGGTCACGGTGAAGTCATCGGTTTCGACCTTGTGGAAGTGGCACCACAATACGATCCAACGGGAATGACGGGACAGACCGCTGCCAGGATCATGCTGGATCTGTTGAGTTATGTACTGAAAGAGAAGGAACTGAATGTTGCTGACAGCCTGGAATATTATCGAAATCAATAGTGAAAGCAGAAATGCTTCCCCAGTGACGGGGAAGCATTTTTGTGCTCTGATAGCTATTTTGTTTCAAAATCCGGCTTCATCTTGAAAATTTCATCTTTCATTTTTATGGTCTCATCTTCTGAATTTTCTCTGGTGACGATATAACATGTCCTTGGCGGGGCGGGGTCCTGGAGTTGGAATATGTCAGCAATACCATGTTCCTGCATATATAAGCCCAGGGAGATCGGGACGATTGCCCAATGGCCGCTGTCTTTCATATATTCAATCATCATTTTCGGGGTGTCTATCTGGATAAAAGAATTGGACAGCGGCCCCCAATGCTTTTCATGCCATATCCGGTAGTGCGGTCCCCAGTTGATCAGAATCTGCCTTGAAATATCCAAATCTTTGTTTTTGATGATATATTTGCGGCCATCTGAATTTCTGTCTTTGATCAGGACCATTTTTTCAGAGAACAATTCATCAACTTCTATGTTATCCATATCCCGGTCCTGCAGGGTGAGTCCGATGTCTATGTCCCGCTGCTCGAGCAGCATATAAATCTCGTGCGATTGATGTGTATGGATTGCCAGACGGAGATCTGGAAGTTTTTCACCTAATCTTTTATATTTATCGACCATGACATAGTTATGGACACTATCTACTGCCGCAATTGTGATAGTAGTACCTCGTCTTGTTGCTTTTATCCCCCGGGCTTCTGCCTGCAGTTCTTCATATTTCAGAGCAATTTTGTAGAGCCTTTCACCTTCCGGAGTCAGAGAAATTCCTTTTACGCCTCTCTCGCGTTTCAGCAGATTGACATCATATTCTGTTTCTATCGCTTTTATTCTCTGGCTGATTGTCGACTGGGACACGAATAAAGTACTGGCAGCTTTGGATAGGCTGCCAAGACGGATGACAGTGAGGAATGCTTCGATCTGGCTGTTGTTCATTTCCTACCTCCATTCTAAATATCTATTTTACTTATATTTAATAGTTATAAATTTAATTTTACCATATTTAATTAGTTTGCTAAAATTCAGATAAATGAAAGGGGTTACAATATGAAAAAGATATTGAAATTATGGGGGAATCTCGCACTTTATACGCAAATTGCCATCGGCGGAGTTTTAGGGGTAATCGTCGGTCTGGTTCTGGGAGACGATGCAAGTTTTCTTGAACCATTTGGCACATTGTTCATACAGCTGCTTAAAATGCTCATCATCCCGCTGGTAATTACATCGATTCTTGCAGGAATGCTTAAACTTCAAGACTCCAAGTCTGTGGGGAAGGTAGGTGGAGGCTTCATCATATACCTTGTTGTAACAAGTCTGATTGCGACAACAATCGGAGTTATTACAGCGATGATCATCCAGCCAGGTAAAGGGCAGGATGAGATTTTGGAACATGGTGAAGCGGTTGAATCCGAAGAGTTCAATTTCATCGATCATTTTCTTAGTTGGATTCCTACGAATATATTCGAATCCCTGGCCACTATGGAAATGCTGCCGATTATCATATTCACGATCATCATTGGCCTGATTCTTCTATCGATGGGACATGATAAAGTACCGACACTTGTTAAATTTATCAATGAAGGTGCAAACGTCATGCTTAAACTCACAGAATATGTTATCAAACTGGCACCGTACGGCATATTTGCACTACTGGCAAATATGGTGGGGACGTTCGGTTCAGAAATGCTGACAGCTGCGATTTCATTCATCGTTGCAGATTACGTAGCATTGCTTGTTATGTTCCTGGTTGTCTATCCTATAATCCTTAAAGTGACGACAGGACTTAATCCGTTCCAGTTTTTCAAAAATGTTTATCCATCGACGCTGTTTGCCTTCTCGACTTCAACTAGTTCTGCAACCATTCCGATTTCATTGGCCATTTCGAAAAAGAATCTCGGAACGACTGAACGTACTTCCGGGTTTACCATACCGTTTGGCGCAACAGTTAACATGGATGGTTTTGCTGTGGCAATCGGTGTCATTTCGGTATTTGCAGCGAACTTGTATGGGATACCAATCACATTTGGATTGATTGTACAATTCGTCCTTCTCGGCCTGGTGCTTTCAGTCGGTGCTGCCGGGGTACGGGGTGCAGGGATTGTGTTTTCTATCGTATTGCTTGAGTCTGTTGGCATGCCTTTAACATTGATCCCTGTACTTGCTGCCATTTGGCCGATTATCGACATGGGACATACCGCACTGAATATCACCGGTGACTTGAATGGAACGACGATTGTAGCTAAGAAAACAGGCGATCTGGATGAAGAGATATTCAACGCGAAAAATAAAAAGATAAATACTGACACAGAGGAAGTATTCTAGACAAGGAAGGCGAATGAAATGAATAAGAGAAATGTAGATTTTTTCCCACAGGAACTTCAAAGTAAAATAAAAAAGGAATTTGCATATTTGGACGAAGATTTTAACGGTGATAAGAGGCTGTTTTTTGAGAATGCAGGCGGCGCATTGCGATTAAATTCGGTTGTGGAGGAGCATGCAAGGATTTCTGCGCTCCCTGATTCGCCGGAACGTTCGCACAGTATCGCCAAAGACATACAGAAAATCATTGATGATGGAAAAAATGATATCAATCTTCTGATCAATGCTAAAAATGGTGCAGTTGGCACGTCGCTTACAGCGTCAGAGCTTATGTTTGAAATGATTGTGACTGCTGCATCTGAATCCACACCAGGAAATATTGTCACGACTGAAATAGAGCATCCTTCATCCTATGATGCCTGCCAGTTCGCAGCCGAGAGGGACAGTCATGAGGTCCGGGTGGCTAAAGCGGATACAAAAACAGGTAGTATTCCGCTGGAGAACATACTGGAATTGATAGATGAAGAGACGCGTATCGTGTCTGTGATACTGACATCCAATATCACCGGTGCAATGCATGATATGGCGGCGTACTCAAAACAAATCAGGGAAAAGAACAAGGATGCTTACATCATTGTAGATGCAGTCCAAGGGGCACCGCATGCTGTCATCGACTTACAGGAATGGGCAGTGGACGGTATGAATATTGCCCCTTACAAAATGTTTGGGAACAGGGGAGTGGGCTTTGCATGGATGTCGGATCGGCTGGCTTCACTGCCGCACCATAGACTGCTTGCAACGGAACCTACCAATTGGGACCTTGGAAGTAAGACACCGGCACATTATGCCGGGTTTTCAAAAGTGGTCGATTATATATGCATGGTCGGCAGCTTCTACTGTGATAGTGGTGACCGCCGGGAATTGATCGTTGAAGGAATGTCGAGAATCCATGCTCAGGAGCAGGCGATATTGGAAAGATTGCTTAATGGATCGGAGAATATTTCAGGAATAAATGAAATGAAAAATGTCAAAGTCCATTTTGAAAAGGAGAACGGTGTGAATCAGGACCTCATTCTGGCTCTGACATTTGATAATATTTCAAATGCTGAGGCAGTGGATCATTACGGAGAAGAAAATATTCTTGTGTATGCACGTGAGTCATCCAGTCATTATTCGAAAAGAATACTTGAAGCGTTGGAATTGGATTCCATAGTCAGGGTATCTCCGATACATTGCCATTCAAAAGATGATGTAGACAGTTTCCTTAAAGTGACGAAGAAAATATCGGAGATATAAATAATAATGCGTGCTTACTGGTATACCAGTAAACACGCATTTTATAATGAAAGAAATATTTAATTGATCGACAGTATCTCCCGTATATCCTCTTCCGACAGGGCGGCGCCTGTGGAGGCACCGGGCTGGATAATCTGTTCGATCATTTCTTTTTTTTGCTGCTGGAGTGCATTGATCTTCTCTTCGATCGTCCCCTGTGCGATCAGCCGGAGGACCTGGACGGATTTCTTCTGCCCCATCCGGTGGGCACGGCCGATGGCCTGTTCTTCGACTGCCGGGTTCCACCACAGGTCATACAGTATGACGGTGTCGGCTCCGGTCAGGTTCAGTCCCGTACCGCCGGCTTTCAGTGAGATGAGGAAGATGTCCTGGGCACCTGCGTTGAAGGATTCGACGAGACGCACGCGTTCCTGCGATGGTGTGCTGCCGTCCAGGAAATAGGCGTCTTTGCCGTTTGCCTGCAGCTGCTCCTGGATGATCTTCAGCATGCTTGGGAACTGGGAGAATATGAGCATGCGCTGTTTATTCTCAAGTGCGGTTTCGATGATTTCGAACAGCGCCTCCATCTTGCCGGACGCCCCTTTGTAGTCATCGAGGAACAGTGACGGATGACAGCACAGCTGCCGCAGCCGGGTAAGACCAGCGAGTATTTTCATGCGGCCTTTGTTCAGCCCTTCACCGGCCAGTGCATCCGCAGTCTCCTTCTGGATCTTATCGAGATAGGCGAGATACAGTTTCTTCTGCTCCTCTTTAAGTTCTGTATAATGCACGGTCTCGATCTTGTCGGGCAGTTCCGTCAGCACGTCTTCTTTGACCCTGCGCATAATAAAGGGTTTGACCTGACGCGCAATGGTTTCAGGCGGCGTCGTACGGAATGTCTTGAGGTCGGGCAGGAATCCGGGCATGATGGCCTGGAAGATGCTCCAAAGCTCATCCACGGAATTTTCCACCGGTGTACCGGATAATGCAAAGCGTCTCGGTGCGATTATCGAGCGGACGGCCTGGGCGATTTTCGTACGGTGGTTCTTGATGGCCTGGGCCTCATCCAGAATCATCGCATGGAACAACATATCCCCGTAATATTCCAGGTCCTGGCGCAATGTGTGGTACGAGGTGATGTAGACATCCGTATGACGTGTGCGATCAAGCAGTGCCTCCCGTTCCTCGGCAGTGCCTGAAATCACAGTGACATCGGTGTCCGGTGCAAATTTATCGAATTCATTTTTCCAGTTGTAGATGAGCGATGCCGGGGTGACGATCAGAAACGGCTGATCTGCGCCGTCTTGCATTTCACTCATCACATAAGTGATGCACTGGAGTGTTTTTCCGAGTCCCATGTCATCCGCCAGAATACCGCCGATACCGTGCCGGGATAAAGATTTCAGCCACTTGAAACCGGTCTCCTGATAATGCCTCAAGTCTGCATTCAACTGCTCAGGTATCTGGATCCCACCTGTTTCCGGTTCTTTGACGGAATCGACAAAATCACTGAAACTGCTGCTGAAGTCACTCTGACCGGGATCGAGGTCCGTCAGCGTATCTGAAATCTGGACGCCGCGGTACATCGGCAGTGTCATGGTGTTGTCTGAATGGGTGAGGGCGGTCGGATCCAGCGAGCCATGCAGGGTGGCAACCTCACCGAGACCCGTGTCGTCAAGCGGCATGAATGTCCCATCCGGCAGCCGGACGAAACGCCTTTTTTCCCGGACGGCTTTGAGCACATTGGGAATCTCTTCCGGGTCGATGCCATCCATCTTGAAGGTCACTTCAAGGAACCCGCCGGATTCATGGGCATCCACGGCCACCGCAGCTTTCGGCGGTTCCGGCAGGATCATGTCCCTGAGAGCGGGGGACATATAGACCTCGGCATAATCTTCCAGTTCCGGCAGGGCATCATGCAGGAAATAGAACAGCGCATCTTCGGTCATGATCTGGTAAGCCCCGCCTGATTGCTGGAGGGAGATGCGGTTCAGGATCTCCATGAATACCTGTTCCTTCGGATAGTCCCGTATCAGTATTTCCTCCTGATCGGCGGAGCCGTCTTCATCCAGTGGGTTGATGACAGCATCGCCGTAATGGTACCGGACGCTGATGTCGACGGATGCCTCCGACTGGTCGGCGGACATCTTGATGATGAGCGGCGTTTCGATCACCTGGTTCGATACATCCCCGTCGAGGGAAACTTCGCCCATCTGTCTGATACTGGGCAGTGCCCGTGTGATGAAGTCACCGATCTGATCTTCAGAGATTGTGATGCCGAAGCGGTCGAGCTGTCCTTTGCTGTTCTGCAGCATGGGCATCATTTCCTGCTGCTGGTCTGTGAGCCTGTACAGTATGCCGTCTTCCGAGTACCAGCCGTATTGGTGGTAAAATTCCCCGTCCAGCACACCGTGTGCGCGGAAGCGGTACTCATCCTGGTCCGGCTGTTCCAGTGAGAACGATACCGGCACCGGCTGGTCGGACACTTCCAGTTGGCTGTATGCGGCGCGGCCTTCCTTGTATTTGCAGCTGCGGTATTTCAAATGTGCCAGCAGTTCTTCCAGCGCATACTCCGGAATGGTCAGTTCCTTCGTCTTCTTCGCAGGCATCCAGCCGCGGGCATTCTTAGTGTAGAACGCTTCGGTCTTCGTGATTTCAATCAGCATTCCGAGCACCCGCATATCCACATCAGCGAATGTGTGCGCCTCCGGCTGGTATGTGAACGCGCTGCTCACTTCCATCTCCTTTTTCACAGCGATGGCATTCAGGAATTCACGGATGTCTTTGACGACATAAAGCCGGTTTTCCCCCACTCTCAGCTGGATGTCGAAAGTCTCTTTGCCGGCGGTCGACTTGAGAGCGCTCAGTGTGTAGTCGACCTGCAGCGGGTATTTATTATATGAAAAGGTACCGGCACTGCCGAAAAAGCCGATCAGACTGTCCGCCTTGGCATAACGGGGATTGTTTGAGGACCGTTTTTCGAAAAAGCTGCGGTCCGGCTTCCGGGGCTTGTCCATCTCCTGCTGGTGGCGGATGGCCAGAAGCGTGGCACAAATATGCTTGCACTGGCCGTGGGTCGGATAGGCGGGGCAGTCGCAGAAATCGGAAATCCCGTCTTCCTGTATGATCACACGGGTGTTGTAAGTGCGGCTGCCAGTGACTTTTGCACGCCAGATCTGCTTCTCCGGCACATACGTGACATCCTGCACTCTGCCCGTTTGAAAATAGTGTTTCCCCCGTTTAAAAAATGTATCCGAATAAAGGCTCCGGATCCGTTGTTCAGTCAGCTGCACCATTTATATACACTCCAATAGTTTTATTTCCACAGGACATAATGATTTTTATTCCACCCTTTAGTGTATCGCATTTTGAAATGCGTGCCTACACTCTAAAGTTTTTCAAGGATTAGTGGAAGAATCTTCAAATTCAGTTTGAAGGCATAGTTTTAGTGAAATAGTAATAATATGTAGACTTTAGAAAGGGGTAAATCAAATGCAGATGAATGTTGCTCAGAAATTGATACAGGACCATCTGGTCTCCGGTGAGATGACACCCGGTGAAGAAATCGGGCTCAAGATCGATCAGACACTCACGCAGGATGCGACGGGGACGATGGTGATGCTGGAACTGGAAGCGATGGGCATAGACGAAGTGAAGACGGAAGTATCCGCACAGTATGTGGACCACAACCTGATACAGGATGACTACCGGAATCCTGATGACCACATATTCCTAAGAAGTGCCGCACAGAAATTCGGCGTACATTACAGCAGACCCGGAAACGGCGTCAGCCATCCGGTGCATATGCAGGAACTGGCGATTCCCGGCAAGACGCTGCTCGGTTCCGACAGCCATACATGTGCGAACGGCTGCATGGGCATGCTGGCAATGGGTGCCGGCGGTGTAGACGTGACGATGGCCATGGCAGGGGAAGCATATCATGTGGAAATGCCCCGGGTCATGGGGATCAAAGTGACGGGGAAACTCCCGGACTGGGTCAGTGCCAAAGATGTAATTCTGGAGCTGCTGCGCCGCCACAGTGTAAAAGGCGGTGTGGGCAGGATCCTGGAATATTACGGACCGGGGCTGGATGACCTTTCTGCAATGGACCGTCACGTGATTGCCAACATGGGCGCTGAACTCGGCGCAACCGCTTCTGTGTTCCCGTCGGATGATGAAGTGAAACGCTTCATGGAAAAGCAGGGACGCGGAGATGAATGGATCGAACTCTCAGCTGACGCGGATGCAGAATACGATGAGCATGAAGAGATCAACCTGTCGGAACTGGTACCGCTGATTGCGAAGCCGACCAGTCCGGATAATGTTGTACCAGTCACTGAAATCGAGGGGGAACCGATCTATCAATCCTATATCGGTTCATCTGCCAACCCGGGCTACCGCGATTTTGCGATTGCCAGTGAAATCGTCAAAGACAAACAGGTCGCCAACGGGATCTCATTCGATATCAACCCGACATCCCGGCAACTGCTTCAGCAGCTGGTCGAGAATGGGCATATTGCGAATCTGCTGTCAGCCAGCGGCCGGATGCACCAGGCAGGGTGTAACGGCTGTATCGGGATGGGACAGGCGCCGGCTACAGGACAGAACAGCCTCAGGACGACGCCGAGGAACTTCCCGGGCCGTTCCGGTACGAAGGAAGACAGGGTATTCCTGTGCAGCCCGGAAATCGCTGCGGCTTCGGCATTGACCGGGGTCATTACAGATCCGAGGACGCTGGATATGCCGTATCCTGAAATCCAGGAACCGGAATCCATAAACAAACAGGAAATGCTGGAAGCACCGCCGGCAGACAACAGTGATATCGAATTGGAGAAAGGACCGAACATCTCCTCGATCCCTGACTTCGAACCGATCCCGGACAACTTCGACCTGCCGGTACTGCTCAAGATGGGAGATAATATCTCCACAGATGAAATACTGGCCGGTGGCTCGAGAGTGCTGCCGTACCGCAGTAACATCGAGAAGATCAGTACATTCGCCTTTGAAGGCATCGATAAGAACTATCATAACCAGGCACTGATTAAGCTGGAAGAGGGCGGACATACAATCGTTGCCGGAAACAACTACGGACAGGGGTCGAGCCGTGAACACGCTGCACTGGCACCCCGTTATCTCGGCTTGAAAGTCGTGCTGGTCAAAGACTTCGCCCGGATCCACCTTCAGAACCTGATCAACTTCGGCATTCTGCCGATCACGTTCGCCAATCCGGAAGATCATGACCGGATCGAACAGGAGGATACGATTGAATTCAGGAATATCCACCAGGCGATCCGGAATGAAAAGACGTTTGATATCCGATTGAAAAAGTCAGGCGGGAACATCCCGGTGAAACTGGATTTGACGCCGCGGCACATCGACATCCTCATGGCCGGCGGCATCATCAACTGGGTCAGAGAAAGACAATAAGATCAGAAAGATCGGCCGCAGCAGGGAGCTGTATCAATACCCTGTTGCGGCCTTTTTTATTTAAAGAATATCTCCATGTAATCTCCAGCCAAATATTCATAACCGTTATCAATGAGTAAATTCACCATTTCATGTTCCCTGTGTGGAGCGTCGGGCGCCAATGCATCCATCCTTGGAAATCTGCATACGCCTTGTTCTTCGCTTGAAATATTCATCATTTTCCTGATAAGACATATCATATTCCCATTCATGCAAAAGCGACCTTAAAATTAACAAGTGTTTCAGTATAGTTCTCTGGTCAGTCTTCACGATTATTCAACCAATACGAGAATAATGCGATGATCACTCCGACTGACAGCGGGGCGATAAGGAACTCTAACATTGTTGCGAACATGGTGTCACCACTTTCCTATTATAGAAGAATGCGATCTCGTTGAGGCGGCGTTTCCCTGCGGCTCTTTTAATGCCGGTATTGGTCATTTCAGGTTGTTTCGTGATTTCGGCTATACTGAACAGCACCTTTGATTTGTTGTGGGATGATTTTTGCATCCTGTCATGCAGGGCACTGATTTCTTGTTCCAGTCTTCTTATCTGATTTTTAGTGAATGAAACAGACATTGGTTATCCCCTCTTTATAAAGTGTTGATTCCCATTATAAAATACCGAACATATGTTCGCAATGGAAAAGCGCGGATTTATAAATTTAATTTTCTTTTGTCATATATCATTCTTGAAAGTTTGAAGTTGAACGTCGTTAGAACGGATTGTGTATCGCTTGATGTCACGAGGATGGAGGGGTAGACTTGAACATTATGAAGTGAAGTTGTGGAGAGGGGGAGTAGGGATGACAGTAATCTATTTTGCAGGCGGATGCCTGTGGGGCGTGCAGGCTTATATAAAGACATTGCCCGGAGTGATTTCCACTGAAGCGGGGCGTGCGAACGGAACGAGTCATACACTTTCAGGCGATTATGACGGATATGCAGAATGTGTGAAAACAGAGTTCGACCCGACAGTCGTGACACTCAGTGGACTGATTGGATATTTTTTCGAAATCATCGATCCGTACAGTGTGAACAGGCAGGGTGAGGATGTCGGGGAGAAATACCGGACCGGTATTTACAGCGAACAGGAGGAAGATCTGGAAGTGGCCAGTACGTTTATTGCTGCCCGGGAGGACCATGGACGGATTGCTGTTGAAGTGCTGCCGCTGACCAATTATGTGAGGAGTGCGGGGGAACATCAGGACAGGCTGGACAGATGTCCGGGTGACTACTGCCATATTCCGGTATCATTGTTGAATAAGTATAAGTAAGTGCAAATAGTGACATTCTTTCCTGAAATATAGGATTCCGTTTTGTTGGAAATATGTTATAATCAATGAGGATATTCCATTATACAGTCTTAATTATATTTTCGCCGACATAGTTTAATGGCAGAACACAGCCATGGTAAGGCTGCAATGCGAGTTCGATTCTCGCTGTCGGCTTACGCAGTGAAATCCCCAGCCCTTTTTTTAAAGGGCTGGGGATTTTTCAATTATTACCGGTCTTCTTTCTGATTGGTGTCCGCATCTTCATTTCTTACTTCAGACACTTCAATGTCTTCATGGCTGACGACTTCGGAAATGCGTTTCGTATCTTTGACCTTATTCTTTCTGATGATGATTTCTTCAGCGACGACTTTCTCCTTGATGATCTTGATCCGGTCCTTCGTAATCGGAATGCGGATGACTCCGGGTTCGTCGTCCGAGTCCTCATGGTTGTATGTGTCGAACAACGGTTCACCGGCCAACGGGCGCCGTTTCACCGTCACGTCGTCCCGTTCCACAGGGACATCGAAATCCTCGACCTTTGAATCGGTGTACTTATTGACGACGACTTCACCCATGTTCACTTCTTCCTTATCGACGACAAGCTGCTCTTCCCGAAGCGGGATGCTGTCTTCATCCCTGCCCGTGACTTTGTTCGTGGGATGGATGGATTCTCCATTTGTGCCCGCACCCTGTGTGTTGATCTTTCTGCCGGTGTACAGGTCTTTATTATTGTAATCGATGAAAAGCAGCATTTTTCCATTTTCCAGTGATTTTCTGTACACTTCCCGTTTGGTATCATCCAGATGAAGTTCCTCCATGACTTTTTCCTCGGGGTCCTCTCCGGCCATCCAGGCGGCTATCTGATCCCAGGCACCGTCTTTGGCACTCTTTTGCTCAATACCGGGATAATCCTTCAGTATGTTACCGGGGCGGGTTGCGGAAATGACGGTCATGCGTTCCTCGTCCAGTCCATACTGCTTGTAATGCTCGATTCTTTTGAGCAGCTGTTCCGTTTTAGAAAATGATTCGATCTTTCCCATCGTGTCTGCCTCCTTTTATATACATGATTATTCAATATAAATCTCATCGGTAGGTTATTCCCCCGCGGCAGGCAGGATAAACGGAAGGGGGAGGCGGAACGCCATGTGTTTTACTTTCAGTGTACCGGGAAAATTGTTATCATGACATCTTATAATAAAAATAGCGCATTACTGATAGAGGGAAAGTCAGATAGTATATTGTCTGACGCGTAAATTTCCTGGTCGTGGGACCGGGATTTTTAATTGGAGGAAAATATGAACTTGAAATTTATAATGACCCTGGGCAGCCTGCTGTTTGTTTTTGCGGGGACAGCGCTGGCGGACAGTGTACTGCCGGTGGAAGCGGAGGAACCGGCTGAGAGTGACGCGATCGTCCTGCTTGGCGGCGGTGACCAGGGCAGGGTCGAGAAAGCGGCCGAGTTATATAAAGAAGGCTATGCGGATGAGGTGCTGATCACTGCGGCAGAAAAAGACGGCAGTATATCAGAGCTCAAGACTGTCGCTAAACATTACGGCATCCCTGAATCGGCGCTGACTGTGGAAAATGATGCCACCAGCACGTATACGAATGCAAAGAACACGATGGACATCATGGAGGAGGAAAGTATGGATTCCGCGATGGTGGTGACGAGCGACTACCATACCAAAAGGGCAGAGTTCATCTTTGATAAAGTGAATGATGCCGGTCACGATTTCACTTATATCGCCGCCCCGAACCTTGAAGGCGAGAATTGGATAGAAAGGGATAACACCAAAGCCATCTGGTTCAGTGAAACGACGAAGATGTGGGGTTACAGAATGGGATTGTACAAATGGGTAGATCAGTAAAAGGCATCCACACCTCTAGGTGTGGATGTTTTTTTAATGGGTGGATAGATTCAAATGAAGTATAGTAGACTGAGTGCAATATGTACGCTTGAAAGAAATTTAAAAACAGGAGACAGAGATGGATAGAAGTCATATGAAGGATATAAGCAGGATTCCGGAGGATATAACGCTCGATGGCATTAAGTTGAAGGATGATCCGGCAGAGGACAATAATCAATCTGAATTACTTGGAGGAAGCCATGAAATATATAAAACTGCAGATGATAAGGGAAGATTTAAAGGATATCCCCGAATATGAACTGCCGGAAGGGTACCGGTTCAGGATGTTTGAAGCGGGGGATGAGAAGACGTGGGCGAACATTGAAACGCGGGTGGATGAATTTAAAACGGAAGCAGCTGCGCTTGAGCGGTTCGGTCGCGAATTCGGCGACCACATAGATGAAATGGGCGACCGGTGTTTATTCATAGAGAATGCTGAAGGGGAGGCAATCGGTACGACGACGGCCTGGTACGGTGACCTGGAGGGAGACGGGACCATCCGCGGGCGGATCCACTGGGTGGGCATCGTTCCGGAATATCAGGGCAGGGGATTGTCGAAACCTTTGCTCAGCAGGGCGATGGATATACTGGCTGAATCCCATGAATCAGCCTATCTGACATCGCAGACGACAAGCTGGCAGGCGGTGAACATGTACTTGAACTTCGGCTTCCAACCGGTGCGGCTGGACGGGAATTATGAAGCGGCATGGGCATTAATGGAAGAGAAGCTGGGGCGGGAGATTGGTTACTAGTATTTTTGACCGCTAAACATTATTTTCAGAAATTTAGGATAAAATGAAATTATTATTTCCCTGTGTTAAGTTGGTATATGATTAAATCTATCAAACAAAGGGGAGAATTATATGGAATTTTCAAGCCAGCCGGTACTGATTTGGTTTGTTATTGGTTATGGTGTTTTTATGTTGATACTCGGGATGGTCTACTCGAAGAAAATCAGTTCGAGTGAAGACTTCATCCTTGCAGGCAAGTCGCTCGGCCCGATCGTTCTGATGGGGACGCTGCTTGCAACGTGGGTCGGCAGTGGCTCAGTCACAGGCGGTCAGAACTCACTGGCCTATTCGTTCGGTCTGTGGCCGGCGCTGATGTCGACGATTCCGTCATTGATCGGGATCGGGACGATTTTCCTGATTTCGTCCAAGATCAAGCACTACGGAAAATATACGGTAGCTGAAATACTTGAAGTGAAGTACGGCAGATGGGCAAGTGTCCTTGCGGCGCTGATCATCATTCTGGCGTTTGTTGGAATCGTTTCCTACCAGTTCCAGGGACTCGGCTTCATCCTGAACATCTCGACCGGTGTGTCACCAGAAATGGGGACGATCATCGGTGCAGCGATCATCATCTTCCTGGCGTGTGTCGGCGGTCTGATGTCCGTTGCACCGACGGATGCAGCGAGTGCATTCCTGGTGATCATCGGGCTGATCATCGCACTGCCGATCGCTCTGTCAATCGGCGGTGGCTGGAGTGAAATCACTGCGAATGTGCCGGAGAGCCACATGTCGGCGACCGGCGGACTGACTTTCATCCAGCTGATGGGCTATTATCTGCCGACACTGTTCCTGCTGCTCGGGGACCAGAACATCTATCAGAGGATGACCGCTTCAAACAACGACAAATCGACTAAGCTGGGTTCAGTGGGCTGGATACTCGGACTGATCATCGTCACACCGATCATTTCCATCCTCGCATTCATTTCCCGTTCCCTGTTCCCGGATATCGAACCGGGCATGGCACTGATCGCACTCACAAGCGTGCTGCCGATCGCAGTCGGAGGCATACTGATTGCGGCGCTGACGGCATTCATCGTCACGACGGGGAACTCGTATCTGTTGTCTGCGGCAACGAGTGTCATCTATGACTTCTTCGGCAAATACATGAAAAAGGACATCACCGATCACCAGAAACTGCTGTACACGAGAATACTCATTCCGGTACTCGGGGTCATCGCTTTCATGCTGACGACGTATTTCCCGACGGTGCTGTCCGTGCAGATGTACGCTTATACGGTGTACGGCGCAGGCATCACGCCGGCGCTGCTCGCGGTCTTCCTGTTCCCGCAGGTGACAAAGCAGGCCGGACTCGCTTCGATGGGTACGGGCCTTGTCGCGACACTGTTCTGGGAATTCTTCTATGTGCAGTCGACGGGCATCAACTCCGTCATCGTCTCCGTACCGGCGGCGATCATCGTACTGTTCATAGTGACGCTTTTCACGCAGAATAAAAACCGGGATATGAAAGAGGTGGCTGAATGATGGATACACGCCAAAGGATCGAGAAACTGAGGGAAATCATGACGCTGCGTGGATTGGATGCAGCCGTGATCTTCAATTTCGAGAATCAGTTCTATTTTTCAGGGCTGCGCGCAATTACGTATTCGCGGCCGATCGTGCTGGTCGTGGAACGCACGCGTCAGAGCCTGATCATCCCTTCTCTGGAGGAGAATCACGCGAATGAAAAGACGGATGTGGACACGCTGTATGTGTACCATGAAGTGGAAAGCAGGCGTGAAGCGGGCACGGATTACCGTGAACTGTTCAATACGGTGCTGTCCAAGCTGGATGCGGATGCTGCAGTGGGGATTGAATATGGTTCGATCCCGACGGATTTCACATTCATGATCCAGGCACAGGGATTCGGGATTGAAAATATCGGTCCGGACATCGTGGATCTGCGTGCGGTGAAATCTGAGGAAGAGATCGGCATGATCAGGAAATCCGGAGAGCTGGTCAGCGGTGCACTGAAGCACACGCTGGAAAATTCGAAAGCAGGCCGGTCGGAACTTGAGATCGACTACTACGGCAACCAGTTCCTTTTCGAAGAGATTTCAAAGAAATATACGGATTCGACTTTGGATTACTTCGTCATGTCACCGTCCGGACTGGAACGGACGAACATGCCGCATGTATTTTCCAATACACGGAAACTGGAAGGCGGCGACATCATCATCCACAGCCGCCAGGTCGGACTGAACGGCTACCGTGCCGAATGCGAGCGGACGTTCTTCATCGGCGAACCGACGAGCAGGCAGCGGGAAATATTCGAAGTCATGCTGCGGGCGCATATCGCGGCGCTTGACTTCATCAAAGTTGGTGTGACCGCTGCGGAAGTGAACGCGGCGGCGCTTGAAGTGATCCGGGAAGCGGGACTGGAAGAATACGTCTCGCACCGCACCGGTCACGGCATCGGAATCGGCCAGCATGAGGAGCCGTCACTCCGGTTCGATAACGATCTGGAACTCAAGGCCGGGATGGTATTCTGTGTCGAACCCGGCATCTACGTTCCGGGCGTCGGCGGCTTCAGGCATTCTGATACGGTAGTGCTGACGGAAGATGGCACTGACGTCATTACAGAATATCCGAGAGATCTGGAACATCTCATATTTGAATAGATGACGTATAAAGATGGGAACTTCGGTTTCCATCTTTTTTTGTGTTTATGAGCCGCTTGATGCCGGAAAGTTCTTTCCAACCACCGGTTTTTATTCCAAATGATATAAAATAATCACTATTATTATTAAGTTGACAATTAACTATCATACTGGTATATTATATGAAAACGTTTACCGGAGAGGGGCACTATCAATGGATATTTTAGAGAGTATTAAAGGGAAATTGATCGTTTCATGTCAGGCGCTCGAGGATGAGCCGCTTCACGATTCCTACATCATGGGCAAGATGGCGTATGCTGTGGCTGAAGGCGGTGCGGAGGGGATCCGTGCGAATTCTGTTGCGGATATCCAGGAGATCAAAAAACGCGTGGATCTTCCGATCATCGGCATCATCAAGCAGGATTATGAGAAAAGCGGCGTGTACATCACGGCGACGATGGACGAGGTGGATGCACTGGCGGAAGAGGGCGTTGAAGTGATTGCGCTGGATGCGACGAAACTGACACGTCCGGACGGCAGTCCATTCGCGGAATTCTTCGGAAAAGTGAAGGAAAAGTACCCGGATCAGTGCTTCATGGCGGATGTTTCCACTGTGGAAGAGGGCGTTGAAGCGGAAAAGGCTGGCGTGGACATCGTCGGGACGACACTCGTCGGCTACACGGAGCACTCGAAAGGCGACGTGCCACTGGAAACTCTGGAGAAGATGATATCGGCGGTATCGGTGCCGGTCATTGCCGAAGGCAACATGGATACGCCACAGAAGGCGGCCCGTGCGCTGGAACTCGGTGCACACGCAGTCGTAGTGGGCAGTGCAATCACACGTCCGCAGCTGATTACGCGCAAGTTCAAAGACGCAATCGATCAATAACTGCAGGGGGGATTCGTTTGGATTTAAACAGCAATGATGTGAAAGCCTCGATCAGGCTGGAACAGGCGAAACAGAACTTTACAAAGTCGGAAATGAAGATCTATGACTATATCAATAAAAACCCGGAGCAGGTGCTGTACCATTCACTCACTGAGCTGGCAGAAGCCTGCAATGTGGGGGAGGCGACGGTCCTCAGGCTGTTCCGGAAGATCGGCTATAAGGGATTCCAGGGTTTCAAGTTTTCCCTGGCCAAGGAAGTCGACGACTTCAAGGAGGACGACAACAATTCCTTCATATACAAGGTGAAGCAGAGCATGATGACGGCACTCGATAACTCTTATGATGTAATCGACGGCACCCAGCTTGAAAAAGCGGTGGATATGATCGACGGAGCGAAGCATGTCGTCGTCTTCGGTGTCGGTTCATCATCCATTGCCGGACTCGACATGCAGAACCGGCTGCTCCGGATCGGCAGGAACATCGAAGTGTTCGGCGATCCGCATTCGCAGGTCATGCGGACCACTTCAATGGACAGCGACACAGTCGTCATTGCCATCAGCATCACCGGCAGCACACGGGATACCGTCGACAGCGTAAAGGCTGCGAAGGATAAAGGCGCACAGATCATATCGATCACCAACTACACGAAGTCGCCGCTGACTAAGTTTTCGGACTGCGTGCTGCTTTCTTCAGCCAAGGAGAGTCCGCTCGACAGCGGATCGCTCGTGTCAAAAGTCGCGCAGCTGTTCGTCATCGATCTCCTGTGCACAGGGCTGACGATCAAAAATTACGAACAGGCAGAACGCATCAAACTCGATATATCAGAAAACATTACAGGAAAACTTTATTAAAATGACGAATTGTAATATTAAGTGCAACACCTGAAAAAAATGGTATAAAAAACACCCATGACAGTTTCGTGTAGAATATAGATAACCACACCTAACACCGACACGGAGGGACTGTCATGAGCTATCAACATCTTACCACATTCGAACGG
>CAYTIR010000029.1:0-27565 GCA_964437955.1 uncultured Staphylococcaceae bacterium | reverse complement strand
GTTCGGTGCGCCGTATTGGTTTGTCTGTTCAATGATTTCCTGTGATTTTGTCATAATGACACCCTTTCCAAAAAGACAGCAGGCCGAGACCTCCCGCTGTCCTGATAATATTTTATGATTCCTGTTCCTACATCTGTTCTGAAGATGTTTTACCCTGCATATGCAGCGTCAGGTAATCCGGACCGCCGGCTTTTGAGTCCGTACCGGACATCTTGAAGCCGCCGAACGGCTGGTAGCCGACAATCGCTGCTGTACAGCCGCGGTTGAAGTACAGGTTGCCGACCATGAAATCGCGGCGGGCCTGTTCGATGTGTTCGCGGTTCTGTGTAATGACAGCCCCCGTCAGACCGTAGTCCGTCGCGTTGGCATATTCGATTGCCTGATCGAAGTCCTTCGCCGTCGCAAAACCGACGAATGGTCCGAAAACTTCTTCCTGCATGATGCGGTCATCATGTCTGAGACCTGAGAAGATCGTCGGATGGACGAAATGCCCAGTGTCATTCTCCGTCGTCCCGCCGGTTTCAAGCTTACCTTCCGACTGGCCGATTTCGATGTACTTCTGGATTTTCTCAAGGGACGCATCATCGATGACCGGTCCGACATTGACATCTGCTTCCGGGTTGCCCACTTTGAGCTGCTTCGTCTTCTCGACCACTTTGGCAAGCAGTTCATCGTGGATGTCCTCGAGTGCGATGACACGGGAGCATGCCGAGCATTTCTGGCCGCTGAAGCCGAAAGCGGAATAGGTGATTGCTTCCGCCGCCAGTTCCAGATCGGCATCGGAATCGACGACGATGGTGTCCTTGCCGCCCATTTCTGCGATGACACGTTTGAGATGCGTCTGGCCGTCCTGGACGATGGCAGCTTTTTCATAGATGCGTGTGCCCACATCGCGTGAACCCGTGAAGGAAACGAATCGCGTATCTTTATGTTCCACCAGATAGTCGCCGATGTCACGGCTCGAGCCCGGAATGAAGTTCACTGCTCCTTTGGGCATGCCCGCCTCTTCCAGCACTTCCATGAACTTGTATGCCACGACCGGTGTGCGGGAAGACGGTTTGAGCAGCACAGTATTCCCTGTGACGAGGGCAGCCGCCGTCGTGCCCGCCATGATGGCGAAAGCGAAGTTCCACGGAGAGATGACAAGTCCGACACCGAGCGGTATGTAGTGGAACTGGTTGTATTCGCCCGGGCGGGATTCGACGTGGTCGCCGTCTTTGATCTTGAGGTTATTCCGCCCGTAATACTCAAGGAAGTCGATGGCTTCCGCCGTATCCGCATCCGCCTCTTTCCACGGTTTGCCGGCTTCCTTGACAAGGAGGGCTGTAAATTCAAACTTGCGCTGACGGATGATTGCCGCCGCTTTGAACAGCACGTCGGACCGGAACTCGAATGTGGATTTCCTCCAGGATTCGAATGTCTCAAGGGCAACATCCATCGCCTGCTGGGCATGTTCTTGGCCGGCCTGGGACATGTGGCCGATCGTCTCCGTCTTTTCAGCCGGGTTATATGACTCTTTCTTTTCATCGGTCATGATGCGTTCGCCGCCGATGATCAGGGGATAGTCCTTGCCCAGATAAGATTTCACTGTCTTTAATCCCTCTTGAAGCTTTGTCCGGTTTTCCTCAATGGAAAAGTCCGTAAACGGTTCGTGTTTGTACGGTATCATTACAGATAACCTCCTAGAATATTAAATTCGATAAATAATAATAGCTTCATTAGTGCACTTCTTCAAACTTAACGACATTTCAAGTATTTCAGACCGTCCCTCACGCCAGAGGGGTGGTCTAACTTATAAATGATAAAAATTCTATTCTTCGCTTCATTCCTGATCAGCCTATATCAACCACCCCCTTGAATATTTCGCATCCGATTTTAATATGATCATCTATGAAGTCATATGCCGGTGTATGTACCGGCGGGTAATCCGTACCATTTCCAATATAGAAATAAGTGGCAGGGACTATCTTGCCAAAGTGTCCATAATCTTCAGATCCCCGGATGACCTCCCCCAGTTCATTGATCTGGAAACCTTTCTCTCGGGCAACTCTCCGAACGTCGTCAGTAACGACTTTATCATTTACAGTTTCAGGGAAAGTATCGGTATATTCGAAAGATACCTCAAGCCCATTCTGCTGAGCTTCCTCTTCGGCAATATCAATGATGTTCTCCTTTAACTGTTCCAGTTCTGATTCGTACAATGCACGTATGGTCAGTGCAAGTTCACCATCGTAGGCAGACATGCCGAAATTTTTCTCACCAATATGCACACCGACAATGGTACATAGGAGTAATCCATCACTATTTTCCGTCAGAGCAGGAATTTTGTTAATAAGATGAGCAATGGAATAAGAAGGATTGATGCCATCTTCAGGCGAGCTGGCATGCGCAGGCCTTCCCTTCATTTTTATCACCATGCCTGTAGATGCACATTGAAGGTGGCCATCCCTTACATTGACCGATTGGTAGGGCATACCACTCATATTATGATATCCGTACATTTTATCTATCTTTTCATCCTCCAACAAGGGCAAACATTGCTTCGCGCCGTCACCGGTTTCTTCAGCTGGCTGGAAAAGGAAGAAGATGTTACTATCACTTCCAATCTGATCAATTTCCAGTGCAAATGCGGCAAGAGTTGCAGAATGGCCGTCATGTCCGCATTTATGTGCTTTGCCTGGAATTTTCGATCCCCATGGAATATCCAGGGCTTCATCCATCGGCAGGGCGTCAAAGTCTGCCCGGAAAGCGATATTCGGCCCGTCTGTACTACTCCGGTAGGCAGCATAGAACCAGTTTCCATGATCCACAATTTCGAGCGATGTATGAGCCTTTAAAAAAGCAATCAGATGGGCTTTTGTCCATTCTTCTTCATTGGAAAGTTCCGGATGCATATGGAGTTCATGACGTAATTTTTTTGCCAGTTCAAAGTTTTCTGTTTTCATAAAATCCTCCTTATAATTTATTGCAGCTGGATTAGATCAGCGATAATCAAACCTGAAGCACCTATTACATACCAATAGACCAGAACCGGCCAAAGGAATTTCAACCAATCCAGATAAGATACTTTGGCCAGTGCGAGGAAAGCCAGGATCAGCCCCACAGGATAATAAAGGTTGCTCATGCCGTCACCCAATTGGAAAGCGATGACGGATGTTTGCTGAGTAACACCGATCAGTTCACTCAAACTGCTCATGACCGGCATAGTAATCAGCGCCTGACCACTGCCGGAACCGACAAAGAAGTTGAATCCAGTCTGGACGACCAGCATAAATATCGCGGCGACTGTCGACGGCATACCCTGCAGCAGATTTTCCAAAGCAAAGACAATGGTATCCGTAATCATTCCCTCTTCTAAAATTATGGAAATCGAGCGGGAAAAACCAATGACTATACCGGCCAGAAGAATCAGCTGAAAGCCTTCTTGGAACATTTCCGCCATCCGACTCGGCCGGATGCTGAAAATCAAAGCAACAACAATAGCCATGAAGAGATACCAGGCACCAAGCTCTATGAAATACCAGCCAAGTTGCAATAGCCCGTATATCATGAAGACGGTTGCACCCCCCAGGAATATAAAGGCACCATAATGTCTGGCTGTCGGCGTGACTTCCTGCTCCTGCTTCAGAAAAAGTTCATTTTTCCCATCCTCATAATTCGGTGATAATTCCGGCTGTCTGTTAATCTTCCTCGCATAATGCATCACGTAAAGAATGGCTCCTGTCAGAAATAGAATGAATAAAATGATTCTGAACCATAACCCTGAATAAAGAGGTATCCCGGCTATAGTCTGTGCAAGCCCTACCGTTGCCGGTGCGGTCATGGCAATGATGAAGCCGGACGCACTCCCTAAAATCACAGTCGCAAATGCTGTCATCCTGTCATAGCCCATTCTCAGGATCAACGGAAGGACCACCGGTATATAAAGAAGATTCAATTCCATGACACCGGTGATCGTCGTAAATATGGCAATAGGAATCATTAAAGTCGGAATGATCAGCAATGTATTTTTTTTGAATACACGTTTTATAAAAGTGATGGCAACCATTATAAGACCAGTATTTTCAAGCACTTTGTAAAGGGCGCCAATCATCAAGCCTCCGAAAATGAGTTCGCCGGCCTGCGCCATCCCGAGCGGAATGGCTTGCACCAAATCAAAGAAACTGACATTTTCATGTTCTATATAATTGAAAGAGCCGGATACGATCGACATATGTCCAGCTTCTGTTTCCACCCGGTCATATTCGCCTTTGGGAATGAGAAATGTCAAAAAGTAAATCACTAAAAATACGCTCATCAGGACTACAAAAACATGAGGCATCTCAAATTTCTTCTGTTTCATTAAATCTTAACCTTTTTCTCCATTTAGAAGTCCAGGAACCAGATTGGCATAAATATTCACTCCATCAATCAGCACTTCTTCCTGAATATCGAATTTCGGGTGATGATGCGGATGGACAATCCCTTTAGATTCGTCACGCATTCCGACTGTATAGAATGTTCCCGGCGCTTTTGTCAGATACCCCGAGAAATCCTCAGCCCCTGTCATCGGTTCCACATATTCTATGCTTTCGTCGCCGTATAGCTCCCTTATAACGCTTTCAACCTTGGATGTGGTTTCCTTGTCGTTTATGACAGGGTCATATCCTTCCGTATATTTAAAGTTATAATCTGCACCATGCGCCGAAGTAACACCATTGATGATACGCTCCATAATTTCCGGTATTTTCAGAATCTCATTGTCCTTGTAACGCCTGACCGTCCCGGAAATCTTGACCTGATTGGATATGACATTACCCGCTCCTTCAGCAACAAAGCTGCCGATTGTCAGCACAACATTATCGAAAGGACTCATCTCCCGTGAAACGATTTGCTGTAGATTGCTGACGACCTGAGCTGCAATGACGATGCTGTCCACTGTCTCATGCGGGTTTCCCCCATGGCCGCCCTTACCGTTTACATCAAGCCAAAAAGCATCTGCAGCTGCAAGCATTTTGCCTTCCCGAATGCCGAATTTCCCTTTTTCAACATTTGACATCAGATGTTGACCGATAACAAAATCGACTCCATCCATTACACCGGCCTCAACCATCTGAACGGCGCCCCCGGGAAAATATTCTTCTGCATGCTGAAACAGGAACCTGACTTCTCCTTTAAAGTCCACCTCAGCCTCTGTCAACACTTTCACTGTGCCAAGAAGCATGGCCGTGTGACCATCATGTCCGCATGCGTGCATCACGCCCTCATTATATGATTTGTATTCTGCATCATTTTGTTCATTTATCGGCAGTGCATCTATATCCGCCCTCAGAGCCATCACTTTGCCGGGGCCATTCCCTTTCAGAACTGCCATTACACTTGTCTCCGTCGGACGGGATAATTCAAGACCCTCGAACTTTTCAAGCTCCCTATAAATATAATCTGCAGTTTCTTTTTCTTGGAATGATAATTCCGGATGCTTGTGAAGATGCCTACGCCAATTGATGACATCTTCTTCTACCGCTTCGATATATTTTTCCAAAATCAAATTCATGAAATTCCCCTCTCATCACTGATTAAAAATTCGACTGTCAAAAAGTCATAACAATATTAAAAAATATTTTCAAACTACAATTATTTTCTCTCCTTCTCAATGGAAATCCATACTCTATACTTTCACCTCCATAAAACTTACCGATAACGCTTTCAAGTTTCAATATAACTTTTCATCATTGATGGGAAGAGCGTGCTTCTCAATATATTTAAACGCACAATCTTCTCTATGAGCCGGATGACACGCTTGATGACACGTCCTGTAATCCCCATAGTTTTCAAGAACACAACAGAAACAGCGAATATTTTATCCTGCCTGATATAACTGAACAAATTTTCTAACTATTATATAACTTATCACAAGTTATAATAAAAATAAAATGGTTTTTTATTAAACTATTTGATTTTTTCAAAAAAGAATAATAATATACTTCTTACATGACCTTCGTTGGAGTCCTTATAAAATGACTGATCGTGTAACAGAAAGATTGTAAAAGAGAAAAAGTGAAGAGTGTTTAAACGAAGATAGGAAGTTCTGTTTACTTTTCCCTGAGTGAAAAAATCACAGTTTTTTGAAAGCGTATACATCGGTCGTAAAATATTTCCCGGAGTAATTGTGGAAAGACTTATTTTATAAACACAGAGGAGTGGGACAAGTTGGAGACGTTTATGAACATTGTAAGTAGAATCGCAGATATAACTGCGGTGCCTTTGATGATACTGCTGGCAGGCGGCGGTGTTTTCCTGACATTTAGACTGGGGTTTATTCAATTTAGGTATTTCTCACATATAATGCGGATGACTTTTGGAAAGATTTTTGAAAAATCTTCCGGAGAAGGCACGATATCATCTTTTCAGGCTGTAACAGGTGCACTCGCTTCGACAATCGGGGCAGCCAATATTGTCGGAGTACCGGTAGCGATTGCTTTAGGAGGACCGGGCGCTATTTTCTGGATGTGGATGGTAGCTCTGTTAGGAATGGCTACGAAATATTCTGAGATTGTACTCGGTGTAAAATACCGTGTACTTAATAAAAAAGGTGATTACGTTGGTGGTCCCATGTATTACATAAGGGATGGCCTTGGTTGGAAGTGGATGGCATTTCTTTTTGCTTTTGTTGGACTTGCCGTTCCAATCAGCAGTCTGTCGGCCCAGGCGAATTCTCTTTCAGGAGTCCTCAACAGCTCCTTCCAGGTTCCACATATTGTTACTGGCCTTGTTATCAGTGTGCTGGTTGCGCTGATTATGTTTGGCGGACTAAAATCTATCGGCAGATTTGCCGAAAAAGTGATCCCATCTATGGTTGTGCTTTATTTGGCAGCTGCAATCATTGTTATCACCTTTAATTTCAGAACAGTTCCGGAAGCATTTGTAATGATTTTTCAATACGCATTCACCCCTATCTCTGCTGCTGGTGGATTTGCAGGTGCCGCAATTGCTGCAGCAATCCAAAACGGAGTGACCAGAGGATTGTATTCGAATGAAGCCGGAATAGGCAGTGGTGCAATTTTTCATGCCGGTGCAAAGATAAAGCATCCTTCCCAACAAGGATTCTGGGGGGTTTTTGAGGTATTTGTGGATACGATTGTCGTGTGTACACTCACTGCACTTGTCATTCTGTCCACAGATGCATGGAAAATACTGGGTCCAGACAAAGCCGCAGGTATGACTGCAGAAGCTATGTCAACGGTTTTTGGAAATAATCTGGCCGGAAGCATCATCGCTCTTGCAATCTTTTTCTTCTCATTCACAACTATACTCATGGTAACCTATGCCGGAGAAAAACAGGCTGAGTTCTTATTCGGCTATAAAGTATCTGTCATTTTCCGATATATATTTATTGGTATGATAATCTTCGGTTCTGTCAGCAGCCTCACACTGATCTGGGGATTATTGGATATCAGCCTGACCTTGACTGTCGTTCCGAATATGATCGCTGTTATACTGCTGAGCGGAAAAGTGAAAGAAATAACTGCTGATTACTTTACCAACCATAAAAAAAGTGTGTCCCATCATAAAAGAACTTAACCATTATATTTACGGGAGAATGAATATGATGGTGTATTCGATAAGACCGATGATTTAAAATGTACAGAGACCTGACCGGCATGAAGTGATGGAGCAAGTATCCACCCGTAAAACGGGTGGCTTTTTTAGTTCCAGAAAACTCATTACTCATTGCTGCCTGAAGGGGGGTTCAAAAGACGGCCAGCCGTTATCCGCTTTATCGTTAATTTCATTTTATATTTTTAATGGTGATATACTCCCGTTTGCTCACTTTGTCCATGATCCTGTCGTCTGCCTCGTGTTGCCGGATGTACTTCTTGATTGTTTTCCGTTCGAGTCCGGCGGTACTTGTATGATAGTCTTTTGACCACCACCTGCGTATTCCCGTATTTGTACTTCAAGCCGGCATGCAGTATATGGTCAGCACCGCACTTCCGACTTTAAGTGCGCATTTGTCTAAAGTTATGAATAAGAGACAGGAATTCTTAATATCCAAGAATTCCTGTCTCTTATTCATCTAATTTTTTATTTCGGTTAACTAACTTTGCCGCAGCTTACATTGCCTGTTTAAAATACCCAAAAATAATGTTTTTTATGCGATATGACTTTTATTTTCGCTTTTTAAAACGGTTTTTAACTTTCAGAATCAGCTGATTCTCCTTCTGGGCCCGCTCTTCCCGTCCGTAACTTTCAGCACGCCTCATAAGTTCATCCTGTGCACTGATTGACTCATATGAGTTTTCCACATACTCATATGTGCCATCTGATTTCTGTGCCCTGGCTTTAATATTATCCATAAGATAGAGTCTGTTGATGGATTTCAGCTCATCAAGTATTTTTGGATCGTTGATCGGGAACAGTATTTCCACCCGTTTGATCATGTTGCGCGTCATCATGTCGGCAGAGGACAGATACATCTTTTCCTCTCCGTCATGATTGAAATAATAGATTCTCGAGTGTTCGAGGAAGCGGCCGACAATACTGATGACACGTATGTTATCACTGACGCCTTCAATCCCCGGTTTCAGGCAGCATATGCCCCTGATGACAAGGTCCACTTTCACGCCTTCCTGGGAGGCCTGGAGCAGTTTATTGATGACTTTTTTATCGGTGAGTGAATTCATCTTGGCAAAAATGTAACCATTGCCGTGTTCCTTGTGGAGTTCTATCTCCCTGTCGATGGATTCACCGAACAGATCCCGTATTTCAAACGGCGCAACATGAAGGGAATGGTATTCCGGCTTCAGCGAGTAGCCGCTCAGATAGTTGAAGAAATTGATTGCGTCGATTCCGATGTCCGGGTCTGTAGTAATGATCCCCATGTCAGTGTACTGCTTTGCTGTTGAGTCGTTGTAGTTGCCTGTGCCCAGATGGACGTATCTCACTATCCTGCCCTTCACCCTTTTGACGACAAGTGTGATTTTGCTGTGGGTCTTGAGATAATGCATGCCGTAGATGACGTGGCACCCGGCATCCTCCAGTTCTTTCGCCCACTGCACATTGTTCTCCTCATCAAAACGGGCCTTCAGCTCGACCAGGACGGTGACCTGCTTGTCATTCTCGGCAGCGCGCTTCAATGCCTCTATGATGGGGGAATCGCTTGAGACCCGGTACAGTGTCTGCTTGATGGCAAGCACATCCGGGTCTTCCGCAGCCTCCTGCATGAAATCCACGATTGGTTCGAAACTTTCAAAAGGATGATGGAAAAAGACATCTTCTTTCAAAGCTTTATCATAAATATTGTCAGAACCTAGAAATTTTGGTTCTTGTGGAACAAAAGGTGGATATACAAGATGCGGCAGTCTATCTTTTAACTTTGACGACAGTTCGAAAAGAAATGTCAGATCGAGTGGACCATCAAATTTATAGACATCATCTTCATGAAGCTCAAGTTCATTCCTCAGAAATGAACCGTTAATAGTATGATCCTTACTGATATCGATTTCAAGCCTTACTGCTGCACCCTTAGTACGTTCTTTAAGAAACCGCTCTATCTCAATCAGTAGATCTGCCGCTCCTTCTTCATGTATCGTCAAATCGGCATTTCTTGTAATTCTGAATGGGAACGTCCGATCGATACGATATCCTTTGAACAACTTCTCAATAAATGTTTCGATTATATGCTCAGTAAGGACATAATAGGTGTTTTCTCCGTCCTGCATCTCATAAAATCGTTTTATTACCGTAGGGAGCTGGACGATTGCTGTCTGATCTCCAAGATCATCTGAGAGATTAACAAAAATATTGATCTTTTTATTCTTCAATTTTGGAAACGGACGATATGCATCAATACCAAGCGGTGTAAGTGATGGATAAATTTCCGTATCAAATATTCCTTCAAGCTCCTCCTGTAATGGTTCCGGCAGTTCATGAGGCTGCTTAAAATAGATATTATATTGTCCGAGTTCATCTGTCAGTTTATGATAGTACTTATACTGTACTCTGCTGTTTTCCCTGTTCAGCTCCCCTATACCTTTTAGCTGTCGTTCCGGAGTCAGCTGGGTCTTTGTATCCGGTTCATGATAGTTCATTTTAACCTGGTCTTTTAGACCCGCAACACGCACCATGAAAAATTCATCGAGATTTGAGCTGGTAATCGCCAGAAACTTGAGTTGTTCCAGAAGAGGATTATTCGGGTCTATCGCTTCCTGAATCACTCTGTAATTAAATCTGAGCCAGCTCAGCTCTCTATTGTTATAATACTTTTGATCATTCAATCTGTATGCCATCACAATCCTCCCCTTCGATATTATACAACCTGAATATTAAGTTTCTGTAAATTTGATCACCAGATCTTCATCAATTATTTTTTCTATATGTTTTTTTTGACGATTTGCCTGATATTCTTCCGCAATCGGATCCCCGCTGTACTGAACCGTCAGCACCATTTCGTCATCCTCTTCTTCGAGATAGAGCTCTTTCACAACTCCCGTATCTGAGACATTCAAAGCATTTGCGAATTTCAATATACTGCCCAGCGCCAGAATATCGTCAAGTTCATCCTCATCGAACCAGCCGGTCTCATCCGCATAAAAGTTGAGCAGCGTTTTGTTTTTAAAACTCGCCATCAGCGCCAGCCTGACTCTGTCTTTATGAACGATGCCGTTGATGTTACTGTTGGATATCAAATAATAAGTATGCTGACTCGTCGCGTCGCGATCGATGAAATCGCCGAGATAAAAGAGAGATGCAGCATTTTTCATCAGATTCTTCTCATGTTTTTCAAAATCAATGAATTGATGTTTTTCCAACTCATGGAAAACTCTCTCAGCGAGCTCGGTCCTGCGTTTTGAAGCGGAAGGTTTTATATTAAAATCATTTGCCAGTTCGATCAGCGAATCCTTAAACACTTCATGCTTATCAAATGCATCAGGATAATCTTTGGTGATGATTGAAAATGCCACCCCTTCACGTATCCCTTTCCGGCTGAATTTGAACTCGTCCGCTTTGACGACATCATAGAGCGTCCTGAACACGATGACACTCGGCAGAATGATGTCACTGCGATCCTTACTCAGACCGTCAATTTCATCCAGGTCATTGCCCTTTGTATTTTTCAACAGACTGTAGACGCTTTTAAGGTCGCCGTTGGTCATTGAATAGCCATGAACTCCCGCAATCGGATAGTTCGTTTGGGACTGATGGATTCTGGCAATGTTACGGGCGCTGCCCCCGATTGCCAGAATTGGCACTCTTCGCTTCGACAACCATTTGACATTCTTCAATTGCTCTTTCACATACTTTTCTGTTTCCGCAATTGCTTTTTTGTCATTATGATTTCTGTCCTCAAAGAACATCGATTTCAATGTCACGACACCAAACGGCAGACTGGTGGAGTGTATAAGCTTCTTGTCTTCAAAGTAAGTGAGTTCAGTACTCCCGCCACCGATATCAATAGTGACAGCATCAGTATTACTGATTGTGTGAATCACTGCATGGTATCCGTAATATGCCTCTTCTTCCCCAGTGATGACTTTGAGTTTCATACCTACAGCAGACTCCACGCGTTCCAGTATCTCTTCAATATTGACCGATTGTCTGATGGCAGCAGTCGCAATTGGATAAATATCATCGACTTCATACTTACCGGCAATTTTCTTGAAGCTGTTTAATATCGATATGAGGTTATCAATCCCCTCATCCTCCATTTGATTTTCTTCATCTAAAAAACGCGCAAGCCGGGCCGGTGTTTTGATATTCTGCAGCTCTTTCAGCCCTGTGCTTTTGTCATATTCGAACAATACCAGACGGATTGTATTTGAACCAATATCTACTAAACCGATTCGTTTCATAAAATGCTCCTTATTCCTTAGATTGAATCATATCTTCCGGTCTGATCCACTCGTCGAATTGTTCTTCAGTCAATAGACCGGACTCAACTGCAGACTCTTTCAGAGTAAGTCCTTTTTCATGTGCAGTCTTCGCAATTTTAGCAGCGTTTTCATAACCGATGTGCGGGTTCAGTGCTGTAACCAGCATGAGAGAGTTATTCAGGAAGCGCTCAATATTCTCCTCGATCGGTTCGATCCCGACAGCACACTTGTCATTGAACGTCTGCATTCCATCGGCAAGAAGGTAGATGGACTGGAGTGTGTTATAGAATATTACCGGTTTGAATACATTCAGTTCAAAATTACCCTGGGATGCGGCAAAACCGACCGCTGCATCGTTACCGAACACCTGTGTGACAACCATCGTCAGCATTTCAGCCTGGGTTGGGTTGACTTTACCGGGCATGATTGAAGAGCCTGGCTCATTTGCCGGTATTTCAATTTCAGCAAAGCCTGCTCTTGGTCCTGATGCCAGCCACCTTACATCGTTTGCAATCTTCATCAAGTCAGCTGCCAGTGCCTTTAGCGCTCCATGAAGATAAACCACTTCATCATGTGCAGTCAAAGCATGGAATTTGTTTGGTGATGATACAAAATCATAACCGGTCTGATTGGAAATCTCCTTCGCCACTCTGCCACCGAATTCAGGATGGGCATTGATTCCGGTACCTACTGCCGTACCGCCAATAGCCAGATTTTTGAGCTGTTGTTTTGATTCATCAATAAGTGTTTCACATTTTTCGAGCATATATTTCCAACCGCTGATTTCCTGTCCAAGGGTAAGCGGTGTCGCATCCTGCAAGTGTGTCCTGCCTATTTTGATGATATTCTGGAATTCATCTTCTTTCTTCTGGAACGTATCCTTCAGCACTCGAAGTGCAGGCACCAGCTGTTCCTCGACTGACTGATAAAGTGCCACGTGCATTGCTGTAGGGTATGTGTCATTTGAACTTTGTGATTTGTTTACATCATCGTTTGGATGCACTTTTTCGTCTATTCCCTTTTCAGCCAGATATTCATTCGCAACGAAGCTGACCACTTCATTAACATTCATATTGCTCTGAGTGCCGCTGCCCGTCTGCCAGACGACAAGTGGGAAATGCTCATCCAGTTCTCTTGCGATAATTTTGTCACACGCATGAGTGATTGCATCCTTTTTAGCATCTGAAAGTTTTCCAAGTCCGTTGTTCGACACTGCTGCAGCTTTTTTCAGATGTGCAAACGCAACGATGACTTCCATAGGCATCTCTTCTTTGCCGACCGGGAAATTCTGTCTGCTCCGCTCTGTCTGCGCAGCCCAATATTTTTCACTCGGAACCTTGATTTCACCAATGGTATCTTTTTCTATTCTGTATGCCAATTAAAAAACCTCCTGAAAAATTAGTATTCATAGAATATTTTATACTAATTTCCAAGAGGATTCATCTGTTATTGATGTTTTTCATTTTCTTTAGTACTTAATCCATGTGATTCATCGTCAGAAGAGTCAATCGGATAATCTTCATTTTGAGAGATTTGCTCCATCTCTTTACCGAGAGCTTTGACATCATCCATATCTTCAATCATCTCATTGGATTCCGGCTCCATATCGTTTTTATAATCAAAATCCTTTTCTTTACTCATTAATGGCCACCTTCTTAAGCAAATTCAGAAGTGTAGTAATCTACGATATCCTGATCTAGCTCGGAAGCAGCTTCATCATCCAGTACTACAGTAACCATGCGGTGAGTTTTGACTCTGCCGAATGCTGCCTCGTCATTTTCTTTTGCATTATACAATTCTCTCACCGCTTTTGCCTTATCTTTACCCGTTGCAACAAGTATGATTTCCTTCGCATCGAATAAAGCATCATTGCTGCCAGAGTCGCCATATCCAATTTTATTGTCCGCACCGATTGTAAGAAGCGCAAGATTCACACGTTTCTTGCTGCCCAGAACATCCTTCAGAGAACCAGCTGTCCCTTCAGTCCTCAGCTGATTCTCAGGTATATCCAGTTTTGTGAATGCATCCGTGTCTATCTCATTGTTGACTCCCACAATATAGATCTGTGAGAAATCTGCAGGATGCTGTTTTGCCTCCCCGACAAATTTTTCATATGTCCATCCTAGATCCTCATCAAGGTCGAGTGCCATGATGCTTGTCGGATTGTTATGGACCTGCTTTCTTAAAATATCAGCAGTGTAAATGCTGAGCAATTCCTTGTCCTTATAGATTTTGAAATTCATTGCCATGATGATTCCTCCTAATTTTCTCACTGTCAATCCTATTGTACCCTTATCACTGCTGTTTCTAACAATAAAATTTGTTCGTATACCTCTTTTATCTTTTAATGGTTTAGTTTATAATGTATATATGTATTTAATACAGGAGGGCCTTTATTATGAAAGCATTTCTTATACTTATGGTTTGTGTCTCCTTTTTAACTGCTATCATGACGGCAAGCCGTGAATCTGAATGGGGTTATAAAGATAATGGTGAAGAGAAGTTAAATTAATAGTTTACCTATAAAGGACCGTGAAGCCCATGCTTCACGGTCCTTTTTCATTGACCTAAGTACCCTTGGTTTTTGATGACTTCATCAACGTCCAGCCTTTGTTTCTTCGATAACATGCCGATGACCTGATCGCTCCATGTGTCTTCCCTTTTACCATCTGTACGCTCTTTATAATACTCACTGATTCTGTTGTCGTACTCATCCAGTTCGGCTTTGGTTTCTTCGAAGGTCTTATATGTGTTCTCGTGATACACCGCTTCAAATGGCAGTCTTTCCTTGCGGCTTCCCTCGTGATCAGGTTTCCCTACAACCATGCCAAAAAGCGGTATGACACCGTTTGGCAATTCCAGTATTTCAATCACTTTTCCCATATCATTTCTGAGTGATCCGATATAGCACATTCCCAGTCCCATGCTTTCAGCTGCTACAGCAAGGTTTTGTGCAGCCAGGGTCGCATCGACAGTGCCGACAATCAGCTGCTCTGTTTTATCAAAGGATATCGGGGTCCCCTTTTCTTTTGACAGTTCAAAATGACGATTGTAGTCTGTCAAAAAGACAAATAGGTGACCATTATGTTCAACGTAGCTCTGTGTGCTGATTTCCCTGAGCGCCTTTTTTTTCTCAGGATCGGTCACTCCCATGATTGTATAAGCTTGAACATAACTAGACGTACTCGCACTCTGTGCTGATAAGACCAGCTCCCTGATAGTATTCTGGTCCAATTGTTCAGCTTTGAATTTTCTGATTGAACGATGATTTCTCAGTATTTCTATTGTTTTGTTCATCAATTTATCCTCCTAGTGTAATCCTGTATGTGCTTGTTGTCTCAGTGCTTCATATATCAGTATCGCCGCGGTGTTCGAAAGGTTCAACGACCTTATCTTATCATTCATTGGGATTCTGAGTGCACCGTCTGCATAGCGTTCCATAATCCAATCAGGCAATCCCGATGTTTCCCTGCCGAATATGAAATAATGCTCTTCATCAGTATTGCTTAAATCTACATCCCAATGAAATTTTTCACCGAATTTTGTAAGAAGGTAATATTGACCTTCAGTCATTTCAAAAAATTCTTCCGCCGAATCATAGTATCGGATATCCATGTGGTGCCAATAATCAAGGCCTGCCCTTTTTAACATTTTATCATCTGTTGAGAACCCCAATGGCCGGATCAGATGCAGAGTTGTTCCCGTTCCGGCACAGGTCCTGCCGATATTACCAGTATTCGCCGGTATTTCCGGCTGATAGAGCACAATATGATTTGTCATTTTTCTTCTCTCCTAAACTGCTTCCTGGATGCCTATGAGCATCTCTTCTTTCACTTGTTCATCTGTCTCGATTTTATATCTTTCATTTATATATTCGAGCGCATCATTCTCTAAAATTCTGCCGATTGCCCAGTAAGCAGTGCCTTTAATTACCGGCCGTGCATCATTTTCTGCCACCCGCTTCAAAACTTCAACAGATTCTGTTTCCTTGAAGTGGGCAAGCGCAATAATTGCATTTCTCTGTATCGGCTTCTTGCCTCTCCATACACCCGCCAGATGCCCATATGTCTCCTTGAAATCACGATTGGAAATCTCCAGAAGACTTGTAAGTTCCGGTTTTAATATTTCCGGCTCAAGGACAATATCTTCATGATGATTGGTATTTATTCCCTTATTTCTTGGACATACTTGCTGACATGTATCACATCCATAGAGACGGTTGCCAATTTTACCCCGGTATTCATCCGGGAGGAAACCTTTAGTCTGTGTCAGGAATGAAATGCATTTCTGTGAGTCCAGCTGTCCATTACCAACCAGCGCCCCGGTTGGACAGCGATCGACACAAAGGTTGCAATCGCCGCATGAATCAATCAGTTCTTCGTCAGGTGGAAACGGGTAGCTGGTAATCATTTCGCCAAGGTATGAGTATGTCCCTAAATTCGGATTTATCATAAATCCATTTTTGCCGATGTATCCAAGACCACTCCTCCTGGCGACTTCCCTGTCACTTAATACTCCGGTATCCACCATTGATTTTGTTTCTACACTGGGGTCGAGCATCTTAATGTATTGCTCCAGTTTTTCCAGTCTGGCATTCAGCAGTGTATGATAGTCTACTCCCCACGAGGCACGGGCAAATATCCCGCGTCGTTCGCCTCTTTTGCTTTTCGGTGCTCCGGGGAGTTTATTCGGATATCCGACAGCAATCGAAATGATGCTGGCGGCAGAGGTCAGTGTCCTATCAGGTTCCGTACGCTCCTCAACAGTACCTTTCTCAAAGCCTGAAGCAAATCCGCGTTTATGATAGTCAATCAGCTTTTCCTTGAATTCCAAAAATGGTTCTGCATGAGTGAATCCAATCTCATCAATACCGATAGAATGGGCGTAATCTATTACTTTCTGTTTAAATTCACTGCGTTCCATACAAACACCTGCCTTTTAATGGATTGAATTTTTTCATATATTCATTTATCATTATAATTAATTATTAAAGAAATGGGTGAACTGTAGGCCGATGAAGTAATTATCTTTTTTCCATGGCAATCGACGTGACGCATGTGTACGACCTTTATTTGGTATGCACAAAAATCATGTTGGAAAAGGGATAATTGGATGAGTCTGACTACTATATGATTAATGTTCACTTTGTACGGGGGATTTCTCCGTCATCCATCATTATATTATACAGTCCGACTCCCTTTTCTGACAAACAGAATCGAGGAGATTTTTTTATGTTAGAAATTAAAAGCACCAGAATCGATATCCAGGGTGAACTCCTGCTGGATATCGAACATTTGGCCATACAAACGGTAAAAACAGTTGCTTTGATAGGACGAAACGGAAGCGGCAAAACGACCTTATTCAATTATATATACGAAAACAAAGAAAAAATTGCAGGAAATAATGAAATAAAGATAGTCCCGCAAATCAAAGAGAAGGATAATACCAAAAGTGGAGGAGAAAATACTAAGGCGTATCTACAGGAAGCGATGAAAAATAACGCGCAGATCATGCTTCTGGATGAGCCCACTACACACCTGGATGAGAGTAACATGCGATGGCTGACCGACAAACTTAAGAGATGGCCGGGCATAAAAATCATAGCCTCTCATGACAGGCATTTCATCAATAAGATTGCAGATGAAATCTGGTCGATTGAAGATCATAAAGTTAAAGTGTATCCCGGCAACTATGATAAATACCGGGAAATTAAAGCGCATGACCTAAAAAGACAGAAGGATGAATATATTCAATATACGGCTAAGAAAAAACAGCTGGAAAATGCAATTGCCCACAAAACGTCGAAAGCATCAGGCGTTAACAAGCCGAAGAATAAACATGATTCAGATTTCAGACAGACAGGTGCGAAACCATACTTCAATAAAAAGAAGAAGAAAATGGAACAAGTCGCAAGCAGCATGAAAACCAGACTGGATAAACTCGAAATCAAAGAAAAGCCTTTTGAAGAAAAAAACATCCATTTCCATACACATCATATTGAAGATCAGGGAGATCGGATTATTTTGAAACTGGAAGATGAAGATGTGTATATTCATGATAAACTGCTTATTAAAAATGCCAAATTTTATATACGTGCAGGAGAGCATATCGCATTTACAGGGCCGAATGGAGCAGGAAAAACTACATTGTTCAATCATTTTGAAAATCTATATGAGGGAGAGCATTTAAAAATCGGTTATTTCCACCAGCAGCTTGAATCACTGGATAATGAAAGGACAATCATTGAGAATATCATGCAATCCAGTATATATGATGAAACGACGGTCAGGACCGCACTTGCCCGACTCGCTATTTCCGGGAAGGACGTTTACAAAATTGTATCCGTTACAAGCGGAGGGGAACGCGTCAAAATACAGCTGGTTAAAATGTTGATGTCGGACGCCCAGGTCCTCCTTCTTGATGAACCGACCAATTTCCTGGATATTCATACAATCGAAGCGCTGGAAAAAATGCTCATTGATTTTCCTGGCACGGTACTGCTGGTCAGCCACGATAGAATGTTCAGGGAAAATACCACAAATCGCTCCTTTGCCATTAAAGACAGACTGCTGTCAGAAGAAATAGATATCAGAGAAAAGGATGACACAGAAGAGAATTTGATGCTTATAGAGACAAAAATCACTGAGGTACTCAGTAAAATGTCCAACGGTGCAACTAATGAACTTGACCTTGAATTCCAGGATCTGCTCAGACAAAAAAATGACCTGATGTCTAAATAAGGGAAAGGACCAATCGTTATGATTGGTCCTTTCTTATATATTGATATCTTTTGCCAATGCTGCTGCTCCAATTACACCCTGGTTGTCTCCCAGTAAAGGTGCAGTGATATAATTATCCAAATCGGAAATACTAATATAGTCATTCAAAATCTTCGTAAATTCCGCCCGGATCATCGGATACAAGTGGGACTGTTTCATGACTCCGCCCCCGATGATGATACGCTCTGGTGACAGCACTAAAGTATAGTTCACCAATGCTGTTGCAATATAATGAGCAACTGTTGCCCACACTGGATCATCTTCACTTATATCTGCTCCATTGACACCGGTCCTCTCTTCAATTGCCGGTCCGGATACCAGGCCCTCGATACAATCATCGTGATACGGGCAGAAGCCGCTGAATGTGTCGCCTTCCAGCCTTTTTACTTTTATGTGGCCCATTTCAGGATGAGTCAGTCCTTTGAACACAAGCCCATCCTTTACAAACCCGGCACCTACACCGGTCCCAATTGTAATATACATAGCAGAGTCAACATCTTCAGCAGCACCAAACCGGAACTCACCAAGGGCGGCTGCATTTACATCTGTATCCAGGGCAACAGGGACTTTGATCAGCCGCTTCAATTCATCAAGTAAAGGGTAATTCTTCCACTCTTTTTTGGGTGTGTTCTTTATTGTTCCATACGTGGTGCTCTTCACGTTCAGATCAATCGGACCAAATGCTCCGACCCCCAATGATTCAATATGATGATTACGGAAGAAAGCGGCAGTTTCGGCAAGTGTCTCTTCCGGTTTCCGTGTTTTTATCACACACCTGTCCTTCGTTTCATTAAACTCATCCATAACGGAACAGACAAACTTGGTTCCACCTGCCTCAATTGCACCAATCAGCATATAAGCCACTCCTGACATATTTTATAATAAACTTACTCGTGATCATTATACAAGGCCGGAACTGTATTAACCAGTTCCGGCCTTGTCATTGATATCTGTCCGATTGAAGAACAGTTATGCATATTCGTTCATCGCTCTTTGAATTCGTTTAGGAATCATGCACACAGCCGCTTTCATATCTTCCGGTCTGAACGTCTTATCAATACACTCTTCCCAATATTTTAGATGCGTTTCATCTATAGGAGGGTCATCTTCATCCAGCTCTTTGCCGGCTTCATCCTGTACACTGTACCAGTAAAGGTATTCATGATCTCCTTTTTTCTCACGGAAGATAGTCTCAACGAACATTTTCTCCCCTTCCAGTGTGACAAGGACATCATCCATATGCTCCTGCATGTACTCGATCCATTCGTCCACGCGTTCACTTTTATTTTCTTTTATTCTGAACTTAGTCAATTCCACTTTCATTTAAGACTTCCCCCTCATAATAGTAATCTCAGCAACTATATATTAACTCTTTTATTGTTTATTTGAAACACTATAATAATCTACACCATAACTGCGCAAATTAAAAGCCCTTTTTTAAAGTTTTTTTACCTTTTTCCATCCCATTCTGCGTAAAATTGTTCCAAGTATTTTTCCATGAATGCATGTCTGGCCTCTGCAATCTTTACAGCAGTGTCCGTATTCATCAAATCTTTCAGTTTTAGCAGTTTTTCATAAAAATGATTGATCATCGTATTATCATCATTTTTATAGGCTTCAAATGACATATCGTCCCGCGGGAGAACTTCCGGATTATACATGTCATGACCTTTATTACCGCCGAATATAAAAGTTCTTGCAATACCCACTGCTCCAAGTGCATCCAGCCTGTCAGCATCCTGCACTATCCTATCTTCAAGGGTTCTTGCCTGTGTCGGGTTATTCCCCCCTTTGAAAGAAACTGCCTGCATCGCATATATGATCCGATCGACGATATCTTCCTTCACTTCATATTCCCGCAGAAAGGTCTTTATTTTTTCTGTTTGTGCAGTCTCGTCATCTGTTAATTTGTAATCGATAAAATCATGGAACAACGCAGCCATCTGAATGACAAACAAATTGCCTCCTTCTTCAGACTGGATATGTATCGCATTATTATAAACCCGGATGACATGCCAGTAATCGTGTCCGGTCATATCCTTTTTATGAAAATCCTTTATGATTTTATGTGCCTGCTCTAAAATATCACTTTCTATCATCACTATTTACTCCATTTTCAATAAATTCATTTAGCAGACTCATCCATCTGTCTATCACAGGACATTATAACATGGTTTATCATTAAGGGAAGTCATATTTAAGAGTACATCAAATTAACACATTTATAATTCTGTATGGTCTTCCATAGGTTTGCACTATTAACCGCGATTAAAAAAGATATTGATAAAGGATTGGCGAATGCCAACCCTTTCATCTTATAATCTCTGCTATTTGTAATCTGGAAGTGGTCCCTTCTTTGATTGGATATAACGGAAAGTTATGATTCATCCTATTGTACTCAAAATAATTATGCTCTATCCCGTGTGCACTGAGTATTTTTGACAACTCTGCAGAATCCGGCCAGCAAATCTCTCTCGTACCGATAAAAATTGAAATTCTGCCCAGTCCTTCTAAGTTTCCATAGACCGGCGACAGTTTATACGAGTCAAGGGCTGCATCCCCTGCCCACATCCTCCCTATTTTCTTTAAATTATCAACGTTCAGCATGGGATCTGCTTTTTCATACTTTCTGATATCTTTATGATTTAAAGAAATATCCAGCCACGGTGAAATTAATATGATGTCTTTCGGCTGATTCATATGTTCATTCCGCAGCATCTGGGAAATGCCGAGAGCCAGTCCTCCTCCTGCTGAATCTCCCATAATCACTATCTCTGAATATCCGGAATCGGATAATTCCATATAGAAATTTCTTATGAGTTCGTAAGATTTTTCATACGTGAACTCCGGTGTCTTTGGGTAAATCGGGATATAGAACTCTATACCTGTCTCTTCTGCCAGTTTGTCCAAAAACCACCAATGAAACAAAGAAGGCTGATTGATATATCCTCCGCCATGCAGGTATAGGACACACTTTCCCTTTTTCCCTTCCCCGGATGACATTTTATAAATTTTCATACCATCCCTGAAACTGCTTTTCAGTTTGGAATCGATAATAATATCGCTTGGAATGCTATACTCTTTACTATTATTTTTAATCATTTTTTTAGTATAGTTATCATTAATCTTATCCGGCCACATATGCGCAAGACCGACAGCCATCTCTGATAATCTGCTTCCAACACTTCTTTTTTGTATGTGGATGGTATGTAAGGAAAACAACAAAGAAGCCATTCCGGCTGTCATTAACCCCATTATGCTGAGTTTGGACACACTGCGCATATGATATCACCTCTTATCTTTAAATAGCCTTTTATAGCTGTCACTAAACAAAAAGCCATATCCAAGTATGGATACGGCTTTTATCATATACTATCCTTCTTGTTTTTCAGAAAACTGAAGTTCAAGCTGCGCTTTAACATCCTTACTTACAAGTACACCGCCAGTTTCAAGTGAAGCATTCCACGTCAGGCCGAATTCTTCACGATCGATAGTGAATTCCGCTTCAAAACCATGCACTTCCTGTCCGCCCATCGGACTAATACCTTTGCCGTTATATACTAGATCAAAGGATTTTTCCTTAGTAACACCAGCGATTGTAACATCACCTGTTACTTTGACTGTGTCTCCTGCTTTTTCAACTTTATTGGATGTAAACGTGATTTTCGGGTTCTTTTCTGCGTCAAAGAAATCTCCGGATTTCAAATGTCCATCACGGTCTGCATTACCAGTATTGATGCTTGCAGTCTCTATTTCCGCTCTTACCTTTGCTCCTTCAAATGTCTCGAGGTTATCTGTTTCAACTTCGAAAGTGAATTCTTCAAAACTACCTTTCACTTTAGAAACCATCATGTGTTTAACTTGGAAATCAACTTCTGAGTGAACCGCATCCGATACGTAAATTGTCATGTTTTATTGCCTCCTGGATAATAATTTAATTATCTCTAATTCGAGATAATCCTATAATACAACACTAACTTACTTTTTGCAATTAATAAACTAAAAATAACTGGTATAGTACTTACTCTAACATATACCCTTTCTGGTCCATAGTACTTGTTATTTAAATTTTTTATAGTTCACCGAGGTTACTACTGGCCAGTATCTTTCTTCTCTTTGAAAAACAAGTTAATAACCAGCACACCAAAAACAATTGACAATATAAGATATACCGGATTATTACCCTCCGTGATGTATAATGTAAAAAATACAATGGCTAAAATTAAAAATGGAATGCGCATATGTTCCTTCTCGTCTCAGAACATTTATAGGTAACTATACCCAATGCTTATAAATTAAACCCTCCCCATTGTTTATGAATGGAGAGGGTCCACTTTGGATCCATTAGTTTACCGCTGTATTTACTTGTAGGAGGCCAGTACCATACCAGTATGTGTTACTGCCGATGTATTTAGATGCTGCCTGCATCAATGATCTGACATCCGCTGCATCTGCACCCGGGAAGGATGATCTGATTACAGCACCTGCACCTGCAACATGAGGTGAAGCCATTGATGTACCATTCAGACTGCTGTATCCATTACCAGGTACAGTCGAATAAATATCTACCCCCGGTGCAGAGATATCCACTGCCGGACCTGTGGAAGAGAATGATGCTCTTTGATCATACTGGTCCGTTGCTGCTACAGCAAATGCAGAATCATACTGTGCAGGATAACCTACAGTATCACCTGTACCTAATGCATTACCTTCATTCCCCGCTGCTGCTACTACAAGAATGTCATGCTCGTAATACGCTGCATCCACTACGTCCTGGATAGCCTGTGAATGTGCTGAAGATCCAAGAGACATGTTGATGACATCCATGCCATTCTGAATTGCCCATTCAACCCCTTGCGCCACGCCAGAAGAAGTTCCGGAACCACTGCTGTTCAATACTTTAACTGCATATAGGTCTGCGTCCGGCGCAACTCCTACAACACCGACGTTATTATCCAGTGCTGCAGCTGTACCCGCTACGTGTGTACCATGTCCGCTACCGTCATAAAATGGATCTGCATCAACACCAGAGTCGAACACAGAGTACCCACCTAAAACATTCAGGTCCTCATGGCTGCTATCTATACCTGTATCAATCACTGCCAGCTTAACACCTTCACCAGTATTACCATTCTGATGCGCTAAAGGTGCCTGTACTTTTTCAATGCCATATGGTACTTCCTGCTGATAGGCATGTACAGGAATATCTTTCTCTACATAGCTTACGTTCGGATTATTTTCTAATTCCGCTACCTGCTCCTCTGATAATTCTGCTTCTATCATATCCACAGATTCAAATTCATGACTAATTTCCTCAGAAGCAATGTCAAAAGATGAGTATGTCGTAAAATCTGAAGTCTGTTCAAATTTTACTAAGTATGTCTCCTTTGATTCCTGCGCGAATGCTGTAAGTGAAAGTGTGAAAAATGCCGCAACGACTGTGAGCAACGTTAAAAACTTCTTCATAACTAAAATTTCCCCCTTTGTTCAATCTATCTCCATGATAAACCTGATAAATGTGCTATCAATATTCACGTATGCAAAAAATTTGTCAATTATCATGAATGAAGAACAATTCACTTACATAAGCAGAATAAAATTCTTTTTTCGATAATCGATTTCCATATATTTTACTTTCGCATACCTATTATTAATCATCATGATATTGCTTTCCCTGTCGATTTAAAAGGAATTATACGTACAAAAGGTATAAAAACAGAAATACTATGAATTTTACCAGTGTCTGTCAGTCTATTCATCATTTATAGTTTCTTACGAAAAAATGCTCCATCCGAATTATCGGATGGAGCGTCTTTATCATATATGAAACCTTCTGCCCAACTGTGTCAATAAAGCCTGCTGGGCAAATATCATCATAACTATTATAACTGTCATTGCGTAGGCAGCCGCTGCTACACTCGGCCATATTATTGTTGTGATTCCCGCCGCAAATAAAGAAACAGGAAGAAAACCGAGAATCAGCATCATCAGCATAAAACTGAAATAGCTGCTCCATTTAATACGCCTGAAAAATACAATTGATGTAGTCATTATCATGCCTGAAATAATTAAGAATGGTACGACATAATTAACAGACCAAGATAGAAATTCCACACCCGACTGTGAATCTATAATCAGGAGCAACGAAGTCAGGCTTACAACCTGAATTACAATCTTACTGCCAAGATGGGATCTGGATAAGATGGTATGACTAAAAGATACCATCATATATATGATTGCGCCTGCTACGGAAAATATCCATAAAAATTGAGGCATGATCATGATGTTTATGAAAAGACAGGTCAGCATAACTAAAATACCGGCAAACACCACAATTTTAGGAGCTCGTCTTCTTGCAAACTTCTTCCCAAAATAAGACGGGTATCTTTTTTCAGCAGATGAATTTCCTACATCTGACATATCTTCATTGCACAAAGGACAGACTTGCTGTTTAGTCCAAGTGCGGCATTCTTCACATTTTTTCATCATGTTTCCCCCACTCATTCGAGTAGACTTCTATGTCTACATCGACATGCTTCATCAATTCAGTGAAAAAATCTCTGACAAGGTCTGTTTCCGCAATAGACAGTGAAAATGTCACAGTCATTTTATTGTTAATTGTTGCAATTCCACAGCCAATTGGACTTTTCAATGTTGTGTAAAAAGCCAGTTCCATTCGTTCAATATACCTGCTCATGGATTCTGACAATTTTAAATTACCCATATTCGTTATCGTCATGGCTTTAGTTCTTTCACCAATGTAATTGAAACCTTGCCGCATTGCCGGATACTTTAAAAATACCGGTATTGTGCGCGTCATAAAACTCTTCTGAAGATAAACATGCTGATTGATGCTCTTTTGAAGCGCCGCTTTGTTGGTGCGTGTTATCAATTCTTCATTCACTTGTTTTAAAATGTCGTTAAAAGTCGTTTTTTCATCAATGATTGCTCCGATATTTGCTACTGAGAAAAAATTCCGTAAAGTCTCCGAAGAGAATTGCTTCCTCAAGTTGACCGGAATCGCGATTGTTACTTTTTTGGGGCGCTTGGATTTTTCCAATGCTTTTTTACTTATAACCTGAATCATAAGTGTTGTAAGGAATCCTGTCAATGTTGTACCTAAACTTTTCGCATAATCATTGATAACGCGGGCATTCATAATACCATGTATCATGTTAATGCCTTCAGTGCTCAAAGAGGTGCCAGATAATTGATAAGAAGGTTTATCATCTTTACGAAAGACATTCCTGTCATTATTATCTGCATAAGTGCTAAAGCTATCTTCTGTTTCTCTTTTATCCGGATTATCTTCCGGCAGAAGGATTAAACCATCAGCAGCTACATCTCTTTTTTTATACAAGAGGTATTGGTATACCAGAGTCTTCAGAAACTCCGTTGCCCCTGTTCCATCAGTAAGAGAATGGAAAACTTCCAATGATATTTTACGATCAAAATACAATACTCTCAACAGATATCCACGCGTTTCAGATGGTTTAATTGGTGAACAAGGATAGTCTGTTTCTTTCTGAACAAAGAGCAATTCTTCGTTTTTCTCCATGTAATCCCAGAATAATCCTTTTCTGACACGTACCGTTAAAGTAGGAAAGCGTGGAGCAATTACATCCAAAGCTTCCTGTAATACTCCGGGATCAACTTTTTCCTTCATGATCATCGATACACGAAACACATAGGAGTTATCAGTATTAGATACAGCGTGAAAAATCTTTCCCGTATTGTCTATCCTATACCAACTGTCCATCCTATCACCTCTTTTATCATATCTGTACAGATACTATAACTATTATCCCACATTAAAGAGTATCTTGCCCACATTCGTTGGAAATCAGTAAAAACGAATTAGTATGGAATTCCTAAATATATTATCTTCTTTTTAAAATTTCTTTAACTGCTTTTACTATATCTTTAGTTTCTTGCTTATTATTCGTACTGTTTCATCTCCTTATTACAATTGATTTATTTCATAGAATATAACTAGGTATTTTGGACACCAAAATAAAAGACGACCAGAATTGAACTACATCTGATCGTCTTTAGAAAATATTAAATACTTTATATTAAAAATCAATTTTATAGTTAAATTAAAATACCACCGGCCGGGATCGAACCGGCACTCCCGCAATGGGAACTGGATTTTGAGTCCAGCGCGTCTGCCAATTACGCCACGGTGGCACGACACTATCATAAATATTAAAAATGGAGCGGAAGATAGGATTTGAACCTATGTCTTGCTTCAGGAAGAAGCATGTTCTGAACACTAAACTACTTCCGCTCGATATTAGAAAATTGGAGGCGCCAACCGGATTTGAACCGGTGATAGAGGATTTGCAGTCCTCGGCCTTACCCCTTGGCTATGGCGCCTTCTACTGGGCTAGAAGGATTCGAACCTTCGCATGACGAGACCAAAACCCGTTGCCTTACCGCTTGGCTATAGCCCAATAATGGGGCGGATGATGGGGATCGAACCCACGAATGCCGGAGCCACAATCCGGTGCGTTAACCACTTCGCCACAACCGCCATGGCAGGGGTAGTAGGAATCGAACCCACATCAAAGGTTTTGGAGACCTCTATTCTACCATTGAACTATACCCCTTAAAGTAATGGAAGGGGGCAGATTCGAACTGCCGAACCCGAAGGAGCGGATTTACAGTCCGCCGCGTTTAGCCACTTCGCTACCCTTCCATGGTGGAGAATGACGGGATCGAACCGCCGACCCTCTGCTTGTAAGGCAGATGCTCTCCCAGCTGAGCTAATCCTCCACTTAATGGTGACCCGTACGGGATTCGAACCCGTGTATGCATGCGTGAAAGGCATGTGTGTTAAACCGCTTCACCAACGGGCCATTAAAAATGGCGGTCCAGACGGGAATCGAACCCGCGATCTCCTGCGTGACAGGCAGGCATGTTAACCGCTAC
>CAYTIR010000028.1:0-28144 GCA_964437955.1 uncultured Staphylococcaceae bacterium | reverse complement strand
ATGATATCTTTGATGATCTTGTTCAAGGCATGTCCCATGTGGAGCGAACCATTGGCATACGGCGGTCCATCATGCAGAACATATGGCGTGTTGCCTTCGTTCATCTTCAGCTTTTTTTCGTACAGATTATTTTTGCGCCATTCTTCCTGCATCTGCGGCTCTTTATTCACAAGGCCGCCGCGCATTTTAAATTTCGTTTTGGGCATCAGCAAAGTTTCTTTGTAATCCATTTTCCTTAACTCCTTTTTTACATGTATTGATAATAAAAAAAGACTCTGACCCTCGGTCAACAGGGGCGAATCTTAATCCGCGGTACCACCCTTATTGACTCAGGCCATGAGTCCACTTGTACAATATATTTCAAATACATCATTAGTGATATCAGCACCGTCACTCCAAGCCGGAGCTTTCACCATCCTCCGGTCGCTAGTATCACTGAATGACGCCTGCGTGTCTAACAATACTATTATTATGCTAAATATATGACCATCCGTCAATATGTCATTCGTCTGATTTTGATTCCGCGTCCTCCAGGTCGTCCACGGTGTGCTCCTGATTCTGTTCAAAATCAAGGAGGTAATCCCAATCTTCCGACTTAAGCAGATCGAGCTGTGCTTCAACCAGCATCTTGAACCTTGCCCTGAAAATCTTGGACTGCCGCTTCATATCCTCTGTCTGTGAAGCGATATGACGGGCACGGGCAAGTGCATCTTCAATAATTCGTTCACGTTCGGCTGTTGCGCCGGTCACTATTTCATCAGCTCTGTCTTTGGCAACCCGCTTCGTTTCATCGCCGGCACGCTGTGCAGTAAGTATCGCTTCATTGATGCTTGTTTCCACACTTCTGAAACTGTTCAGGTTTTCTTCACGGTCATTAAGCATGCCCTCAAGCTGACTGATTTTCTCGTCACGGGCCTCCACTTCATCCTGAAGTCTCCTCAGATGATCCCGGACTTCTTTCTCGTCCAGACCCCTATATACTGTTGCAAATTTTTTATTCACCGCTGCTTCTCTATCCATACCTTTCACCTCAACTTGTGTTTACCCGTCTCTGTAAAGTCTAACCTCGAGCCGGTATTTTCCTTTTCTGGTTTCTGCAATCAAAGACTTGATGCGGAAACGGCCAAAATGCCTTATCGATACGATATCGCCGGTTTCCATTATAAAGGATGGTTCGGTAACAATCGAATGATTTACCTTTACCTTCCCTTTTTCCACACGGGTCTTAGATTTTGCCCTGCCTTCATTTATGACTTCGGATATAATAGTATCCAGCCTGAAGGAAGACGTTAGAATGACGGACTGTCTGCCGTCATCTCTCGCATCCATGAACGACTCGTGCGGTATTTCCGACAGAGTGACAGGAGCATTTTTGATTTTAGTAAGTGACTGCCCGAACATCGGCGCATACGGTCTGACTATTGCCATCTGAATTTTTTCACCTACGACGATATCCCCTATGAGGGAACGGTCGATTCCTACATTCATGACTGCTCCAAGTACATTGCGGTGATTCAGGCTGACAAATTTCTCCGGATAGTCGATTTCATAGACCAGCACTTCAAAATCATCCTTTTCCACTTCAAGCAGTTCCGGGATGACCATCGCACGTTGTCTTTCCCTGTCCGCGCCTCCGCCACCATAGAATTCCACTCTCAAACCGGGATATGATCCGGCGATGCTGCGTACAATCCGGCGCTCCCTTGGATCAAGAAAATCCAGCAGCACCGGATAATAATCCCTGTCTGCAATTTCAAATTTGCCGTTCAGCATCGTAATCTTCTCTTGTTCTTCTTTTCTGAAATGCTGATAAATGTCTTTCATCATTCTTCCTCCGACATCTTACTATATACTTATATTACCATAATAAAAAGAAAGGACGCCGGTGCACACCCACATTTCGAATGTGGATTCTGCCAGACGTCCTGCACCAGCGCATATTGAATTTAAACCAATGCCGTAATGATTGCCTGGAAAATGGATTCCAGACCACCCTGGAACAGTCTGAGTCCAATCAGTAGAACGATTGGAGATAGGTCGATCATTCCACCTAGTGGCGGGATCAAATTCCTCACGGGTTCCAGTATCGGTTCATAGATCTTACCGAGCAGCTGTCCAAATGATGACTCACGAAGCGCCGGCAGCCATGAACTCAAAATGTATATGATCAGTCCCCAAGTAAAGATGGGGAAAATAGTGTTAATGAAGCTCCGTATAAATAAAAGTATTTCAATGATTAATTGATTATCCAAAATAACTCTCCTTAAATTTCTTCTGCGGCATCTTTCTGGCCGCTGATTTCCCCTTCTACTCCTACACTGTCCGGCGTGCAGAGGAAGATGTCACTGCCGACTTTCTGTATATCTCCATCCAATGCATATACAGTTCCACTAAGGAAATCAACAATACGTTTTTTTGGACCATGGTCTACTTTGGACAAATTAACCAACGCTGCACGTTCGTGTTTTAATTCATCTGCGATATCCTGTGTTTCTGAAAATACTCTCGGTTCAAAAAGACAAACTTTCGTATTGTTCTTCTCTGCCGTCATCAGCGTCGTCTCCTTCTCATTCCTGATTGTACCTTTATCTTTTTCCTGGCGTTTTGATGCTGACTTCCTTTTCTCAGGACCACGAATGCCGCCTGCCATCTTTTTCTCATGATCATTCTGGTCCTTTTTCTGCTGATCTTTTTCCTTGCTAGCCGATTTTACCGGTTCTGGACGTTTTTTGGCAGATTGCTCGAAGCTTGTAACCTTCGAATTCGTTTTCTGCTGTTTTTGCTGAGGTTCTGCTGTTTCTGCGGGAACGTCCTCTTCATATTCTACGACGAATATATCTTTGAAAAATTTTTTGATGGCCATGGCATTCACCTGCTTCCCATAATTTTACTGCCGATCCGGACATATGTTGCCCCATTTTGGAGAGCAATATCATAATCATTGCTCATTCCCATGCTGAGTTCCTTTATCTGTATATTACCATGATTGTTTTCAGCCAGCTTTTGTTTAAGCTCAGATAATTTCCTGAAAGTATCGGAAACCAGTGACTGGTCTTCCGTATTCGGGGCCATGGTCATCAGACCGATGACTTCCACTTTTTCATATTCCGCGAGTCTTTCCAGAAATTCAGGAACATCTGCCGGGCTGAGCCCGTGTTTGGACTCTTCGCCGGAGACATTGACTTGTATAAAACATTTTACAGTATGGTCACTGTATTGTTCAATTTTTTTAGCAATCGATTCACGATCCAGCGAATGCAGATAATGAAGATCCCCTGCGACCTGTTTCACTTTACGTGACTGCAATGTACCGATGAAATGTACATTCGCATCCTGCGGAAGTGCCGCTCTTTTCTCAAGAAAGCCTTCCGGACGGTTTTCTCCAAAATCCCGTACACCGGCTTCATAAGCTTCCAGAGTTTCTTCAACAGTATGATACTTTGTGACGGTAATAATTGTTGCATCCTCACCGATTTCTTCCTTTATACGTGTGTAATTATCTTTGATCATCTCTTTATTTCCTCCCGATAAATGCAAGCGCACGACCTGTACGGCCGGATTCCAGACGGTAAGAAAAGAATTTTTCCAAATCTTCAGTTCCGATGTCAGTGACGTGCACCGAATCAGGGCTCACACCAGCCGTGGCTGCCTGATGGGCATTGACAGCTTTCAAGTCAAGATCATAGCCGTCATCGTGGCTTTTTACAGCTTCTTCAGGCAGACCGGCTGTCTGAAGCGCCTCGATTACCGATTCATCCACAGTATAACAGGAACCATTGATGGCTACACCGATGGCAACTTCCAGGTCATCCGGATGTCCATCATAAGCTTCCACCATACGGCCTGTAATGTTATGTGATGTCCCCCGCCATCCGGCATGCACAAGTGCAGTGAAACTGTTCTTCCTGCTCCACATATAGACCGGAACACAGTCGGCAAAGTTCATAGTAAGCAGCAATCCTCGATCATATGTATAAATGCCGTCCACATCGTGGAGTGAATCCGTCAATTTCCGTACATTTATACCTGCATGCTGTTTTGATACTTCACGTATGTTGCCACCATGTTTCTGTATAGGCAGCACCCAGTTTTCTGGATCGATGCCGATCTCCTCAGCCAGAGCTTCCTGGTGGTGATGGACATTCGTAATATCATCCCCGATATAAAGAGCCATATTGAAACTTCCATCAGGGTAACCGCTCCTGCCGTCTGTCCTTTTAGTGTATCCAAGCAGTATATCATTATTTCCAAACCCGACATAATGATTATGGTTTTCAAGATTCATAGTAAGCACACCTCAAAAAATAAGTCAGAAAGGCGCGCCTTTCTGACTTAAGTTCTATTCTATCGTCTGCGTCTTGAACGGTTTCTAAGGAATGTCGGCACTTCATAATCATCATCAGTGCTTTCAGAAGTGTTTCTTTCCGGTTCACGTACCGGACGTGACGGAGGCGTATCATCAACTCTTTGTGAAGTCGGGTATGAAACTGAATCCCTCTTCTCTTCTCTTTCAGGTGTTCTGTTCACAGATTTTTCATTGAATCCGGTCGCGATTACAGTAACCACAATCTCATCTTCAAGCTCAGGGTTGATTACTGTACCGAAGATCATGTTTACGTCTTCGTCAGCTGCATCCTGTACAATATCCGCAGCTTCCTGTGCTTCGAACAGTGACAGGGATTCCCCGCCTGTAATATTCATCAGGACACCTTGTGCACCTACGATGGAAGTTTCAAGCAAAGGACTTGAAATTGCTTTTTTAGCTGCTTCGATCGCACGGTTTTCCCCGCTTGATACACCAATTCCCATCAGTGCCGACCCTTGGTTTGTCATGATTGTCTTGATATCTGCGAAGTCAAGGTTCACTTCACCGCTGACAGCGATGAGGTCGGAAATACCCTGGACACCTTGACGGAGAACGTTATCCGCTTCCTTGAAGGCTTCCATCATCGGTGTGGATTTATCAACGATATCAAGTAGTCTGTCGTTCGGTATGACGATCAGCGTATCCACTGCTGCTTTCATAGCATCTACACCGGCTGCTGCCTGTGTCTGACGCTTTCTGCCCTCAAATGAGAATGGTCTGGTAACGACACCTACAGTGAGTGCACCCATCTCTTTGGCAATTTTAGCTACTACTGGCGCTGCGCCGGTACCAGTACCGCCGCCCATACCTGCAGTTACGAATACCATGTCAGCGCCCTGGATTGCATCCTCGATCTGTTCACGGGACTCTTCGGCTGCCTTTTTTCCAATATCAGGATTGGCACCTGCACCCAGTCCGCGTGTCAGTTTTTCACCAATCTGGATTTTGGATTCGGCTTTTGAAAGATTCAGTGCCTGTCCATCCGTGTTGATTGCGATGAATTCAACATTTTGTATTCCGTCATCAATCATACGGTTGACGGCATTATTACCACCGCCGCCGACACCGATGACTTTCAGTGAAGCCATATGGTTGAAACCTTGTTCAAATTCTAACATTTTATTTTTCCTCCCAGTCATTCATCTTACTCAAACAAATTTTTAAACAGTTTTTTCATATATCCACGGTAGTCCTTAGGTTCGTTCGGTTTATTTGTTTCCTCGTCATTTTTTGTGACAGGTTCGTCCGAACGCTCTTCATCATAAGCATAGTCGGAGTATTCCTCGTCGTTTGGAGAAGGTTCGCTGCTGCCGTCATCATAAGAGTACGGTGTGCTTTCCTCTTCCATCTGACGGGCATTATTCTCTTTACGCTTATTGAAAAGTCCCGTGAAGAAGCTACCAGAATCCTCGGCAGGCGTTTCCTCCACAGCTTCTTCAGGCTCCGTCTCATAATTATCAATTGTAACATATTCAAGTAGTTCATCAAACATTATTCCACTGGATATAGTGGAAATGGCACTGGAGTATTCAGGCTTTCTTGCCCCCATCTGTTTAGGAATGTGAATCCTGATCTTCTCACTCACAAGATCCTGCAGCAATTCCTTCACTCCAAGCAGATTGACGGTACCGCCAGTGACGACAAAACCACCGCTCACTCTCGTGATTCCTGCATCCTGAAGTTCAGTGAATACATCGAGCAGCATTTCCTCAAGCCTCAGTTCAATGATATCCGCTAAATCTTTCGGTGTCACTTCAATATCAGCTTCCCCGTCCCTCTGAGACAGTTTGACAATATCTTCATCTGAAGCAAGATCGAAAAATGCATGACCGTACTGATGCTTCACTTTCTCTGCAACTTCGAACGGTGTATTGAAAGCTTCGGACAAGTCATTCGTAATATGATTGCCGCCTACAGGCAGACTGCCTGCATGCTTCAATGCCCCCCGTTCGTAATAGCCGAATTGGGTCAGGTCTGCACCGATATCGATGACCGCCGCACCAAGCTCGACTTCTGATTCACTGAGTGCATGCTGATAGTTTACTGCATCAGAATAAACATCCAGTACTGTCAGCCCCGCATCCTCTACACATTTGACAGCATTCATGAGCAATGTACGGTTTATGAGGATGATGCCGGCATTCACAGAAAGTGACTGTGTTGCCATCATTTCTTTAGGATCTGAGACCTCATGCAGATCATCCACTTTGAAATGATTCGGAAATACAGTGATGACCTCTTTGTCTCTATGCATTTCCTTCTCTCTTAATGTTTCAAGAAGTTCTTCAATGTGTTCTCCATTAATTTCTGTAGAGTTTCCGCCGAAACGGAGTTCCTCTTCCCCTGTCCTGAATTCAGTATCAGTTATCGGCATTTTAAGAAAGACTTCATCTACTTCAATCCCTGATGAAATCTTGGCTTTTTTAATAGTATCTTTTATAGCATTTCTTGCCAGTTCAAAATCTTTGATCATCCCTTTTGAAATCCCATCAGTGAAGGTCTGACCGGTACCGATGACGTTTACACCATCATGGAATTTTTCGCCGACGACCACTTTGACACTGGTGGAACCGATATCAAGGGCAACATAGTAGTGTTCCTTCAACTCGTTTGCCTCCTAGCAAGCTTTTTCAGTTTTCTCTATATATAGTTTACATTATACCTTTCATATTGTGAACTATTTAGGAAGAATAGTCCAGTAAAAAAATGGACGGGGAATCACTCTTCCCCGTCCCCGAAACCTGATAATACATCTTTTACATTTCCAAGTGCACCACCCACATCTTCTATATACTGGGCCTGGACAGGTGTTTCATAAATCCCCTGCTTGATATCTTCTGCCTCGTCACTTTCATATGGCAGGAAGCTGCTGCCGATCTCCAGGTCGAGAACTCCTGCTGTGCTGTCTCCGATTTCATTGCGCATTCCGATGTAATAATTCATTTTACTGTCGATTGTCCTGTAATCCGCTACAATTTCCTGTCCGTCATTCATGAACATGTGTATCCGCGTCGATGACTGTTCTGATGGCCGGTAGTATATTTCAGATATCCCGTCCAAAATCGAAGGTTCGATTTCACTCAGGCTGGAAACCAGCGCATCAAACTCTTCCCCTTCGAAGTAATGGAGGATTGGAGCTTCTTTCGGTGCGGCAGGATAGCCGCGCAGCACCCTGGCATTTTCAAGTACTGGATAATAGTTACCACTGTTGGTGACGTAGCCGAGCGGACGGTATTCGGAAATGCTTACATCCACACCATTCCACCAGGACCTTTCCACTTTCACTTCTTCTATCGCTGGTAAAAGTGAAATATTCTCTTCTGCCCTGCCCGTATCGATGCTGAACATCTTATCCCCTTCTGAAAACTGCAGTCTTTCGGCGATTTCTTCATCATTGATCAGACTGTTTCCAGAAATATTTATGTCCTTAACAGCGCTGGCACTGGAGAATACATACCAGACAAGAGTTCCAAGCATCAGCAGCGCCAGTATGATAAGACCCGTATACACATGTACACGTTTAGGTTTTCTGAAATATGCCTTTAGAGGTTTTCTTTCTTCTTTAGGCGTATTTTCCTCTGATTTCTTTTTGAATGGTGATTCAGCCCCTTCATGCTGGGACTGCCCCTCATTACCGGAAGAATTAACCGATCGGTTGAAAGTGTCAAGCGATATTGGTTTGCCATCTCTGGTAAACGTTTCTATCTCTCCGTTATCATCGTCATCCTGTCCTGTCTCCGGGGCCGGCGTAGCAGATTCATCTTCATTGTAATCAGAAATTGATTCATCCTCTTCCGGCACTTCAACCGGTGACTTATCCTCATCATCCAGCGCTTGGTCGTGAACAGGTTCGTTCCCGTCAGCATCATTTTCAGGCTCGCCTTCAAGACGCGCCCTGAGCAGATCATCACTGTTGCGGGTATCATTCCCGGCCTGGTTCCCATCTTTCAGCTTCTTTTTAAGGTTGTTTATATCCGGACGTTCTTCCATCGGCTCACCTCCTCACCTCAGACTCCTAAAATACTGAAACCTTCTTTAAAATGATCGCCTCTTGCTTCGTAATCCTTGTATTGGTCCCAGCTGGCACATGCCGGGGAAAACAGCACTGTATCCCCTGCCTCACTGATTTCATCTGCAAGACGCACAGCTTCATGGGGGTTTTCTGTTATCAGTCTCTCCTTATGGGTCTTCTCCGCCAATTCGATGAATTTATCCTTCGTTTCACCGAAAGTGATGATAGTGCGCACACGGTCCATCACAGGTATCAGCTCATCGAGAGACTGCCCCCTGTCCAGTCCGCCTGCAATCCATATCACCGGTGTCTTGAACGTTTTAAGAGCGAAAGATGTTGCCAGATTGTTAGTGGCCTTGGAATCATTATAATAAGCGGCTTCATCGTGCATGCCTAAGTACTCCATGCGATGCGGGATACCACCGAACTCTTTCAAAGTATCGATGACCGATTCATCGGTTGCCCCATGTGCTTTGGCAGCCAGTATGGCGGCCAGTATGTTTTCATGATTGTGTCCGCCCATCAGTTTCACATCATCCACATGTATGAGCGGAGTATCTTTGTAAGTGATCATCCCTTCTTTGATACAGGCATCTGCGTCACCTTCAACCGAGAAATATTCGGTGCCGATGGAATGGTCTATCTTTTCAAGTTTTTCTTTCTGCATACCATTGAAGACCAGTCCATCCTGTTCATCCATATTACTGAGCAAGTTCAGTTTCGCGGCCTCATATGCCGATACAGAACCATGGTAATCAATGTGAGCTTCATAAATATTCGTGATGACCGCTGTATCCGGTTTGAACGCTCTGACTCCCATCAGCTGAAATGAAGACAGTTCCATTACGAGGATGCTGTCCTTGGATGCTTCCTGAGCCGCGCTGCTGGCCGGATAACCGAGATTGCCACAAAGAATTGAATCGATCCCGGACCTGTTCAGCATCTCCCCGACCAGATGCGTGACTGTCGTCTTGCCGTTGGTACCGGTAATGCCGATAATCGGAGCTTCCGAAATATGACCGGCAATCTCCACTTCCGTAATAATTGGAATATCCCTGCTGAGTGCTTCCTGCAGAAATTCTATTTCATAAGGGATACCCGGATTTTTAACGATCAATTCTGCATCATTCAACAGGCTGGATGGATGGTGGCCGTCCACAATTTCAACGCCCCATCCTTTCAGCGTCTGTCTCACACGTTCATCCGCAAGCACTTCATTTGTGGTCAAAACAACGTGGGCACCGAGAGAGACCAATGCAGAAACGGCACTTCTGCCGCTTCTCCCATAGCCTAGTACGATGACATTTTTATTTTTGAAACCTTCATATTTTTTCATCTAAACTGCCCCCAGCAATACACCGATGACACCAGCTACTGCTCCTGTCAGCCAAAATACAATGACTATTTTCCATTCGCTCCAGCCGATAAGTTCGAAGTGGTGGTGGATCGGTGTCATTTTGAAAATACGTCTGCCTGTCAGTTTGAAAGATGCAACCTGCAGCATGACGGATGCGGTCTCTATGACAAATACGATACCGATGATGAGCAGCAGCAGGCTGTCATTCAGCATTATTGAAACCGTAGCGATAATTCCTCCGAGTGCAAGCGACCCCGTATCTCCCATGAACAATTTCGCAGGATATTTATTATAAATAAGGAATCCAGCCAACGCCCCGATCATGATTACCAGGAAAAGTGAGATGGCCATCTCACCCTGCATCAATGCAATCGCCAGGAAGCTTCCGAATGCAATGATTGAAAGCCCCGTGGCAAGACCGTCGAGTCCATCTGTCAGATTCACTGCATTGGAAAAGCCAACCTGCCAAAATACAATCCACACAACGAATAAAATTCCGAGTGGAATGTCAAATCCAGTACCGGGAATATGTACCGCAGAGGAAATGTCTGGAATCGCAAATGTCATGATGAAATATACGATGACTGAGACAAGAATCTGAGCCAGGAACTTCTGTTTAGACGTCAGTCCTGTATTGTCCTTCTTAACAACAATGATGTAATCGTCGATGAATCCAATGAGCCCAAAACCGACCGTGACAATAACCAGGACGATCATCTTGTATGGATCATCAACAAACAGCAGTGATATGAGAGCAAGCACCAGTATCGGAATCAGGTAGGTCAGGCCGCCCATTGTCGGCGTACCTGTCTTTACCTGATGGCTTTCCGGTCCTTCTTTCCTGATCGATTGCCCAAATTTCATGCGCTTTAAAATCGGAATGCAGACAGGCACAAGTACTGCAGTGAGTATAAGGGCGGCCAGTCCCAAAATTAATAATGGTAGTAGTGTAAACATTGTTTTCTCCCCTAATCGTTCGGATCATTCGATGACAGTGTCAGTTCCAGAGCTGTATCTTCAGTAATCGGTGTACCCGGTGATACAGATTGTTTCTGAACAAATCCTTCACCTTCCACAGAAACCTCTATCCCCATAAATTCGCCAAACATCAGTGCTTCTCTTTTGGAGAGGCCTTTCAGTTCAGGCATCAGCTGTTCACCATCCGTTTTTATAAAGAATGTATCATATGGCAATAGTGTATCATTTTTTGGAAAATGGTCTACAATCTCTTCGCCATCGCCTGTAATTATTGTCTGGATAGTATCTTTGGTTGCCGGTTCTGCTTCTGAAATCGACTGACCGGTATAGTCCCCGACTTCAACCGCTTCTCCTCCGGTACCGTCGTCGGCTTCTTCCACTTCCAGATATTTCAATGTACGTTCCATCAGCGGATTGAACCCGTGCATGACCCCGTAATCCCACGTATCTGATTTATTTTTACTCGCAAGTTTGATGCCGTAGTAGATGATAACTTCCGGATCATCTTCCGGCGCATATCCGAGGAATGAAGTCATGAATTCATAATCGCCGTCCATATAGCCGCCGCCTTCCGGATCGATGATCTGTGCAGTCCCGGATTTGCCGGCGACTTCATAATCATCCAGCAGATACTGAGCATTATGGTTTTCTGATCCGCCGACGAAAGTATTGATCTGTTCCTGTGTCTTATCGGCTGCTTCTTCCGGTATGACCTGGCGAACTACCGTCTCTTTACCGTCATGAATCACTTCACCCGTCTCAGGGTCGGTGATTTCATCTACGACATACGGTTTTTTCATCTTCCCGCCGTTAAGGATTGCGGTCATCCCCTGGATCATCTGGATCGGCGTCACCGTGGATGTCTGACCGAAGGAAGTGGTTTTCCTCTGCAGTTCATTATCCCATGCAAGGATTCCCGCAGGTTCATTCTGGAATTCAGAACCCGTAGGTTCACCAAAACCGAATTTTTTATAATACTCCAGCATCTTGTCCTCCCCGACCTTATCCTGCAGAAGCATCATCAGAGCATTTGAAGAATACTGCATGCCCTGGTTGTAGGTGATTTCTCCCCAACCTTCTTTCTTCCAATCATAGATTGTATGTCCATTCACATCATATGAACCTGACTCATATGTTGCATTCGGATCATATTCACCTTCCGCAATGGCAGCAGCCAGGCCGAACACCTTGAATGTGGAACCCGGTTCAAACGAATATTGATACAGCATATTCAACCAGCTGTTTCCGAATCCTTCACGTGTCCGTGGGTTGAATGATGGTCTCTGACCACTCGCCAGTATCTCACCGGTTTCTGCATCGGCCACCACTGCAAAAAGTTCTTCCGGTTCAAAATGCTCTTCCATCGTATCGAGGGAGTCCTCCAGATACAGCTGGATGTTGGAATCGATGGTCAGCTTCATGTTCGCACCGTCCTCTGGCGGCTTCACCGAATCGGTATTCGGAACAATATACCCCCATAGATCCTGGGTATAATTGACTTTACCGTCCTGACCGCTAAGCACATCATTATAGGCGCGTTCCAGCCCCATCTGGCCGGTCAATCCTTCACTTTTCTCCGTATCTTCGGCATACCCGATGAGATGGGAGGCAAAGTCACCGTTAGGATAGAAACGTTTCGTGTCGGCAATAAAGACAAGACCAGATACCCCGGACTCCTCCAGAGTCTTCTTCTGATTAAAGGAAAGGTCTCTGCCTTCTTTGCCGAACTCCACCTGGAACTGTTTTTTTTCAATACCTTCTTTTATACGTTTCTCTATTTCTTTCTGGTCCATTTCGATCACGCCTGCAAGAGTCTCTGCAGCTTTTTCAGGGTCTGTTACATGATTCGGGTAGTCCGAATCAGTAATAATGGCCAGACGGTAGGATTCCATATCACTGGCCAGAACATTGCCATCCCTGTCGGTGATTTTGCCGCGTTCTGCTTCAATCACCGCAGAACGCGTATATTTGTCATGACCATGGGCGACAAGGTCTTCATCATCCAGTGTTTTGACAATCATTAAATAACTGAATTGCCAAAATATGCAAACAAAAAGCACTCCTATACCAAGATAAATTAGGAGCGCACCGACTGATAGTCTTTTTGTTTTATCACCAAGCTTAAATCTAATTCTTGCCATACTTCTCAGCAACCTTTACATTTCCATTGTCCAGATCAAGTCCGAGTTCATTCGCCTTTTCATATATTCTGTCATAGGATGCAAGATGCGTCACTTCTGTTTTAAGCTCGCTGATCTCACCTTCCTTGATTGCAATTTCATTTTCAATCTGCGTTTTTTCAGTCTGCAGTTCATAGGCTTCCATTTTTAAAGATAGCACAAAAATCGCTGCAGCCGCAATCAAAAAAAGTAATGTCAGATAGACTAAAGTCTCAGCTTTTTTCAGACTTACAACGCGGGTTCGGGTTCTCTTCCGTGTTTTCTCTTCTACCTTCGGTTCGACCTGGGACTCAGGCAGAACATTCCGTGTATAACTCTCTACTGCCATAAAGACACTCCCTACCTCTGTTTCTCTGCAATTCGTAATTTGGCACTTCTTGCACGAGGATTATTTTCTAATGCAGATTCATCTGCAACGATCGGTTTTCTGTTTACACGCTTTAGAATCGGCTGGTACTCTTCCGGAATCACCGGCATGTTCCTTGGCAAATCAGGACCTTTCTCGTATTCCATAAACATCTGCTTGCAAATCCTGTCTTCAAGGGAATGGAAAGTGATCACAGAAACTCTTCCTTCCTTATCCAACAGCTTTATAGCCTGTTCAAGCGAGCGTTCAAATACACCCAGCTCATCGTTCACTGCAATCCGGAGTGCCTGGAAAACACGTTTGGCCGGATGACCGCCTGTCCTTCTGAACTTATGCGGAATTTGGGATTTGATGATTTCAGTGAGTTCTGTAGTAGTCTCTATCGGAGATTCGGCACGCCGCCGTTCAATCTCACGTGCAATCTTTTTGGAGAATTTCTCTTCGCCGTACCTGAAAAAGATGCTGACCAGCTGCTCATATGAATAATCGTTGACAATTTCATATGCATCAAGATCACGGCTCTGGTCCATCCTCATATCCAGCCTCGCCTCTTTGGAATGGCTGAAACCTCGTTCTGTCACGTCGAATTGCGGACTGGATACACCTAAATCGTATAAAATGCCGTCAATCTTATGTACATCTATGTTTTCAAGTTCTTCCTGCAAGTTCTCAAAATTGGAACGGATCAATGTAAAATTGCTTCGCCCTTCAAATTTTTCTTCTGCATTCCTGATGGCCGTTTCATCCTGGTCAAAAGCGATGAGCCGACCGGTTGTCAGCTGATTGAGAAGATATTCGGCATGGCCGCCGCCCCCAAGTGTCGCATCTACATAAATACCATCAGGACGTATATTTAGTCCATCCACTGTTTCTTCCAATAGAACGGTCTCGTGTCTGAACATTCCTTCACACCCTATAGATCAAAGTCGATTAAATCTTCTGCAATATCTTCAAAATTTTCTTCGGATTCCGAGTAGAAAGTGTCCCATTCAGCCGTATCCCAGATTTCTATCCGTCCGGAAACGCCGATGACTGTACACTCCTTCGTCAATCCTGCGTAGTCACGCAAATTCTGAGGGATATTTATCCTCCCCTGCTTATCAAGCTCTACAGCTGTTGCGCCCGAGAAGAAAAGCCTCATGAATTTTCTTGCGTCCTTTTTGGTCAGCGGTAATGATTTCATTTTCTCTTCGATCTTTGCCCACTCATCCAAAGTATAACCGAACAGGCATTTATCCAGACCCCGAGTGATGATGAACTGCTCATTCAATTCTTCACGAAACCTGCTCGGTACGATCATTCTTCCTTTTGTATCGAGCTGGTGTTTGAATTCTCCCATGAACATTTCCATCACCTCCGCCTTATAAATAATTTACCACATCTCCCCACTTCATACCACAATTTCTATGCTTTTCAACACATTTTATTTTCAGACAATAAAAAAGACAGTTTTCCCATCATGGAAAAACTGCCTTCAATCACTGGCATCATAAGGTTTTTATAACGGTGAGCTCAGTTGTGTATTCAAGTGGTGGGAAAGTGGGGGATGCGCCCTGGAACATCCATGGATGATAGACACGTTCCTGCAATGCTCCATCCGGCATCAATCTTTCCGCCACTTCATCCAGATCATTCAGCTGATGACGCAAACTGCGCTTCACTTCAAGCTGATATCTCCGCTTCAGATAATCCAGCTGCTTCCGGTGCATTTTCATGTTCGCTTCTATCAGCTGCCTGTATTGCGCTCTGCCTTCTGCATTTTTCATATTATCATAATCTTTTTCAAGAGATTCCCCAATTGCCTCCACTTCATCAATGAGGGATTCATCTGTATGTGATTTTAAAAGCTGATTTTTGGACTCATCAATCGTATCCACCATATCATTCGAAATCTCAAGTTGATGTTCTCCCATCAGTTTTCCGAGCCTGAGATCTTCATGGATGATTTCCATGCGTTTCAAAACGATCGGCATCGGGACATCGAGGGTTTCAAATACTTTATGCAGTTCGCCCCAATACTTGACCTCAGCACCACCGCCTGCAAATATCAATGTATTGAATACCATCTCCTGCATGAGCGGCCGAGTCACAACGTTATTGCTGAATGTTTCCGGCGATGACTCCAGACGCTCTAGAAGTTCCGCCTGGTTCATCGGCGACATGTCGGAAATGAATTGCCCATCCTCTTCACTCAGCAGTGTACGGGTATATTCAGAGCCGGTAAACAGATGGACATTTGTTTCCGTTTCTATCATCCTTCCAATTCCTGCTTCCCGGCCGAAAGCTTCCTGCCCTTCCCTGAAAGCAGCATCTATCTCTTCGTGACGGCGGATCATCTGCTCGAACATCGGGATTTCCAGAGCTCTGACATTCTTGGAGTGGGCATTGAAAATGATCAGTCCCTCCTCCTTGAAGGCGTCATGGACCAGAGCATGGAACAGTTCTGTCCAGTAATCATTTGAATCAATCATCCTAATGATCTGTTCCTTCTTGCCATTCAGGAAACCGGAATCACCGCATCCTTCGATGATTCTCTCCAGCACATTCTTCATCTCAGCTTTGTCATACTTATAAAATCCGAGACTCATCGGCACCTTCAAATTGGGTTTGTAGGAGATTTTACGCTTTCTCCTGTGATTGCGGTCATAAATATGGGTATGGTTCACTTCTTCAAAATCATGATCTTCCCCCGCAATCCAGAATACAGGAACCGCTTCATATCCGTGATCTTCTTTGATTTCATCCACCAGAACCAAAAGTGTCACGATCTTATGCATAATATAGGCCGGGCTCATGAAAAGTCCTGCCTGCTGACCACCTATAACTGCACGGCTGCCTTGCCTCAATCTGTTTATATTAGCACGTTGCGGCTCACTTAATCCGAACGTGGACATTTCCTCCTCTATGATGTCTGCCAGTTTTTCAGTATGTTCATGTACAGGCCGCCCAAGCACAGTTTCAATACTTTCTTTATCATAGGATAAGTTTTGGTAATATTCATAAAGCGATTTATCCTTCCTGTTGAAACGCTGGGTAAAGCGATCCTGCTGGAAGTCTATACATTCGATTTCCATGACTTGTCTCCTTCATCAAATATGCTAATTTTATTATAAATACTATATACATATAAAACAATTGAATGATTTCAAAGAACTATACTATAATGATATTAAAGGAGAGAATTAAAATGGCAGAAGTAAAAAACTTGGCAATAAACTACAAAACAGTGGAAGATTTCAAGAAATTCAGGGAGTATGGTGCCCAGGAACTGCAAATGACAAAAGAACTTGAGGGGAATATGATCGATGCTGATATCAACTCCCCTTTTTATGGCATCTATGTCGGTGATAATCTCGTCGCCCGTATGTGTCTTTATACAAAAGAGGATTCAAATCAGCCGATTTTCGATCCTCCGCATGATTATATGGTCATATGGAAGCTTGAAGTGCTTGAAAAATACCACAGCAAGGGATTCGGCAGTGAATTGATCGAATATGCCAAAAGTTTTGATATGCCAATCAAAGCAATCAGCCGTCAGAATGCGAGACCATTTTTTGAAAAGCATGGTTTTGAAACGCTGACGTATGATATCGAACGCGATATGGCAGACGACCCGCTTGTCTGGTATCCAAAAGGCTATGTACTGAACCAATAGTCAGAGCGGATAAAAGAGAGCCGTTGATGAGGATCCTCATCAACGGCTCTCTTTTTCACTGCCAATTAGTTGGCTGCGACATCTTCACCTTTATAGCTGCCACATTCTTTGCATACGCGGTGTGAAAGTTTCATTTCTCCGCAGTTCGGGCATTCCACCATACCAGGCACTGAAAGTTTCAGGTGCGTACGGCGTTTTCTTTTACGTGTAATTGAGGTTCTTCTCTTAGGTACTGCCATGTCTTAATCCTCCTTATTCTCATTGTCACTTTCCAACAGTGACTGTAGCTTTGATAGTCTCGGATCCACTTTTTGTTCTTCCTCATCTTCTGCTTCTTCCTCCGTCATAACGGACCAGTTGCTGCCGCCGGCAAGCACTTCGTCACTTTCAGTTACAACATTAGGAAGATTGACAACGATAAGCTCTCGAACTACGGGTTCCAAATCCAAAGTGTGGGTCACTGGATGAACATTTTCATCCAATTCGTCGGTTTCTTCTGCATCTTCATCAAATTCTTCGTAGGATTCAATGTGAAGCGGAACCTCGATATTTTCTGAAGTTCGGCTATCGAGCATATTGACCACCGTGTCGATGATGAGATCTATGCCGATCCGCCTTGACCCGACATGCACTTCACCTTCGACAGATGTCTCATTGATACCGAGGACATCTTTACGATCTGTTATCTCTTTGAACTGGATTTTTTCATTCACAGCGATACTTTCATTACTGAACTTTTTCAGCTGTGTCAATGACCATCTCATATAGTTTCACCTCTTATGAGCACAAAAAACATTGTACAGTTAACAAGGTCTTCTGTCAAGTTATTTTCTTAACACATCAACATTATAGCCGCTCCATTTTCTGTTATAATTATACTGCACAGGAAAGGAGTTTCATAGATGATTATCACATCTTTAATCACTGAATACAACCCGTTTCATAACGGACATATCCATCATATTGAAGCCTCCCGCAGACTAACGGGCGCAGATGTCATGATTGCGGTCATGTCAGGGAACTTTACACAGCGTGGTGAAATCGCCGTTGCAGATAAATTCACCCGGGCAGAAGCTGCAATCAAACATGTGGACCTTGTTGTAGAGCTTCCACTGTACAATGCTGTAAGTTTTGCCGATGACTTTGCTCTCGGCGGTGTCCACATCGCCAGTCTGCTCGGCAGCTCAAATATTGTCTTTGGCAGTGAATCCGGTGATATCGATGATTTAAAACATGTCTACAGTAAACTCAAAGATAACGACATACAGGATGAGATGAACACATTGATGAAAAAAGGGTACAGCTATCCAAGAGCTTTAAATGAAGCAATTGGTGGGGATATATTCAAAGGTGCCAACAATACCCTTGGACTTTCCTATATCAGGGCGATTGATATTTTGGATGCCCAGATCGAGCCATTGACCATTCCCCGCCTCGGCAACCGCTTCAGCGATGAAAAACTTTCGCTGTCAAGGTTTTCCAGTGCGACAAGCCTGAGGAAAGCCCTGATTGAAAACCGTCTTGAGGAAAGCATACGCTACATGCCTGAATCACTCGCACGCAGCATAGCGGGGACCAGTCCCCTGTCCAACGAAGTTATCTTCGACACTTTAAAAGCCATCATTGCCCGATCCAGTCATGCTGAACTCCGGAACATATACATGATGACAGAAGGGCTCGAATACAGGATCAAAAGTAAAATCAGGCAGCACACAACGTATGAGGATTTCATCCATGACATAAAAACAAAACGGTATACACGGACGCGTCTAAACCGCCTGATGATTTCCATCCTGCTCAACATTACAGATGAAAAGATGAAAGCCTATACACCGCCTCAGGCAGTCCGGGTACTCGCCATGAATAAAACGGGACAGAAATATTTGAAACAGCTTCCTGAAAATATTGAAATCATAACGAATGTGAACAGTAAGAACCGCGACCCCATCAAACCCGAGATCGCGGCAACCGATATTTATAATGTTTTCTCAAAATCAGACAGAAACGACTTCAATACTCCCGTCATCATTGCTGGGCATACTTTTCCTTAAGCGCCTCTTCCACAAGCGGCGGCACAACATCTTCTGTTTTGCCGCCGTATTTTGCGACTTCTTTGACAATCGAAGAAGAGATGAAGGAATAATTATTATTGGTCATCATATAGATTGTTTCTATATTGCTGTCCAGCTTTCTGTTCATGGAGGTCAGCTGCATCTCATACTCAAAGTCACTGACGGCCCGGAGCCCCCTCACTATCGACCCAGCTCCGACTTCCTGACAGAAGTCGATGAGCAACCCGTTGAATTCACGGACTTCAACGTTCGGGAAATCTTTTGTCACCTGTTTAATCAGCTCAACACGTTCCTCCGGCGTAAACAACCCCTGCTTTGATGAATTTTTAAGTACGGAGACATACACCGTGTCGAATACTTTACTCGTTCTTTCAATAATATCCAAATGTCCATATGTAATGGGATCAAAACTCCCGGGACATACTGCAATTCTTCCCATTTCTACCCTTCCTTTACAAGTACATTTACTTTTATTGTTCCATATACAGCTTCTTTGACACTTTCATAGGATGGCGCCATGAAGTCCTCATCTTTATGGGTCTCCACAATGATCCGTCCATCCTCCTTCAGTATACCGAGTTCATTTATCATGGCAAGGGCATCCGGAGCAATGTTTTTATGATACGGCGGATCCAGGAAAATCAGGTCGAATTGTTTCTCACGTTTCGCAAGTGCTTTTAACGCACGGCGGTAATCATTCCTGAATATTTCCACATGCTCTTCGATGCCTTTAGTATTCTTCCTGACCACCCCTATTGCATCCCTTGCACCATCTATGAAAATTGCACCTTCAGCACCGCGGCTGAGCGCTTCGATTCCAAGTGCCCCGCTTCCTGCGAACAGGTCCAGCACTTCACCGGAGGCTGTCCCCAGAATGTTAAAGATATTTTCTCTGACTTTATCGGTCGTGGGGCGTGTATCATTCGAATTTAGTGTTTCTATCTTTCTCGTTTTATACTTTCCACTGATGATCCTCACTGTTAAATCCTCTTTCTTTCCTCCCGGTGTTGGTTTAAAATGATGATGGGAGTTGATAAGCATGCAAAAATTCATCACACTGGGCGACGGCTACGGCGATCTGTTCGAGCTGGAAGCGCTCATCGGCTATAATCATACACGGGTAGACAAGGCAATATTTCTCCACACAGAAGATAAACTATCCACTTTCCTGCTGGTAATGCAGCCGGTCCGTGGCAATTTCCAGGCAATCTATACCATTTATAATGGTATCGGATTCAAAAATGGCCTGGGGCGGAAATACACGCTCATCCGTGGATGGTGCGAAGAAAAAGACCTGCCCATCGTCGAGTTTTCCACCAGGGATCCAGAAGATTTTTATGAACGTGAACAATTTTATCAGTACATTACCGGTGTACTCCGGCTGAATCATCTGATTCCTCCGATGAAGTAAATCATATTACACGGTAATCCTTTGCCTCGTAATTTTGAGTACTGTACTCCCGTCTGATATTCGGATATTCAGATACGATGACTTCCTTGACATATTTAAGCTGTTCCAGCATTTTTATTGTTTGAGAAAGTTCAGATTCGTATATATATAGAAGTAAGTACTTTTTATCTTTATTTACATATATGAGGTGGCCGTGCCGTTTCAATTGTCGTATAAACTTATTTTGTTTAAAATATATATATATGCCAATACGCTTTTCAAGCATTTTACCCCACCTTTTAAATTTATATAAAGATATGATACCATGTTATTGAGTAGTTTTAAAATGAATCTATTACTGGAGGCAATGAATTATGAACAATTGTTTCAAAGGATTTTTAACAGCTGTGGGTGTTGCCGGCGGAATCGTAGGAGGTCTTTGGGTTGGCACGAAACTCATGAGTGAAACGAAGATCCGTGACATCAAGCCTTACTTCAGACACCGTTCTCCTTATATTTTCGCACATCGCGGAGGAATGGGTCTCGCACCTGAACATACCATCGCAGCATTCGACAAAGCTTCGGAATTTAACGTAGACGGTTTCGAAGTGGATGTACGCATGACCAAGGATGAAGAGATTGTTGTCTTCCACGATGCTTATGTTGACCGTACATCTAATGGTGCCGGCCGTATCAGCAATTTGACGCTTGATGAGCTGCGGGCACTAGACTTCGGTTATCATTTCAGGGATGTCGAAGGAAACCACCCATTCAGAGATTCTGAAGACGTAAAGATCGTCACACTAAAAGAGCTGATCCAGAAATATCCGGATAAACTCATCAATATCGACATTAAGGATGCCCCGGAGTCCTATGAAGGCAGTCTCATGCCAAGTCTGCTTTACAGATTGATAACTGAGCTGGAAGTTCAGGACCGTGTACTCGTCACAAGCTTCCACGATGAACAAGTTGAACGCTTCAGGCTGTATTCCGGTGAAGAAGTGGCACTTGGAGCAGGTGAAGATCAGGTAAGGAACGCCTATCTTGCATATTCAACATGCTTCAAGCATCTATACACACCAAAAGCGGATACTTTCCAGATTCCACCAAGACAGAACAATATCCCGCTTGACCGCGAAGGTTTCATAGACTATCTGCAAAGCCTGAACATCGCAGTGGGCTATTGGGTCATCAATGAAATGGACGAGATGGATGCATTGATTCAAAAAGGTGCACATACAATCGTTACGGATTTCCCGGATATCAGTCATCATCTTCTGAACGAAAGATATTAAAATTGATTCCTCTCCCCTCTTCACAGAGCGGGAGATTTTTTATTATATTCATGAATAAAAAAAGACAGTCTGTAACAGACTGTCCTGATATGGATCTTAGATTGCAGTTTGGCATCCACAGCTTCCCCCTGTGGAGCATCCGGATTCCCCGCCCACAGAGAAGAAAGGGTTGCTGCTGACCACGTTAACATGCTGGCTGACGCCTATGCTCACATGATAGAGTATTTCATCCAGGAGTGCCTGCAACTGATATTCAGCTCTTCTGTATTCCATGATGACAGGGTTCATATCCAACTCTCTTTTGAACTGGTTGATTTCCCTTCTCTTTGTACTGAAGTCCGGATGATATTTTCCAAACCTCTGCACCTCTTCAAACTCTTCTTTCATTTTGTTGAAACGATCTATCAAATCGGATGCAACCGGATCTGTGTCCAGAAGGTTGCTGTATTTGCAGTAGTGCGTATATTCCGTAGTCTCCATAACCTTCTTGTTCAAGGCATCGAGCTGATCCATGATTTCCAATTCCTTTTCAGTTATCATTTATATCACCTCTCCCCCAATAGTATCATATCGGAAGAGATACCTTCTACACCGGTTTTCACAAAATACTTAAATTCCATTTGCAAGTCACATGGATATGGATTAAAATTAAAGTAATGCAAAATGCTTAGGGAGGAAATTTCATGGTATTTGAAAACTCTGGTCTTGAGACAATGGTAGTTTCTCAGGATATACTGCAAGACACAATGAACAAAAATGGACTCGTACTCGGAGGTTCCTGGGATTACGAGCGCATGACTTTCGACTATAAATATGAAGTGCCGGAAGGAATCTACTACTTGAGGCTGCCTGGATATGCTGTAGAAGGAGATGTTGGTGCAAATAGTGCAATTCTTCAGCTGATGGATCCTTATATGGGTAAACACTATTATCCGACAGGTATCGAATATGGCAGTGACGAGCATTTCCCCGACAGGATTGTAGATAATGCTGTCGAAAAAATCAGAGCAGTGGTAAAAGATCTAAAAGCGCTCGTCTAATACTTAATAATCAAAGCCGGACATTACGTCCGGCTTTTTTTGTTTCATAATATAAAAAGCCGGACGTAATGTCGAATCCGGCCTCATCTGACTTATCCTTGGATGATCGCTCTGATCAATGATGTAGTTTCTCCACCCGGATAAAGCACATACAGTAAGACATAGACCATGACACCTGTAATTGCGGTACCGAACCATATTACAGAGGCCCAGGGTGCAAGTTTCCTGTGCTTTTCCAGTTTCTCTTTGGCTCCGAAGTAAACTTGAGTCCCTCCGAGAAATGCACCTGTTGTTGCAAGTATGATATGAAATATCAGGAACACAGTATAGAATGGAACCAGGTAGTCCGGTCCGCCGAATGCAGTATTACCGATGAATATCGTCCTGGATACATAAATTATGAAAAATAGAATCGCACTGATTGCTGCAAAGGTCATCATTTTCCTGTGCCCTTCAATATTGTGGTGCTTTTTAATCTTATGGATGCCTATCGCCATGAAAATTGCACTGAGTACAATGAAAATCGTACTGATTGTTGGTAATAGATGCACGGTGTATTTCTCCTAACTGATTATCTGTATTGGTTGAATAGTTCTTTTTGAATACGCGCCTTCTCAACTGAGCGTTTTGTAGTCTCCTCTTCATCCATACGTTCCTCCCTGAACCATTTGAAGAAGATGAATCCGAGCATGAACCCGAAGAAAACTTCCTGAAGTACCTTCATGATGATTCCGCCTGTCTGCTGATCCATGACAGGGGACGTATTCGTAAAGTATTCCGGTCCTGAAATCAGACCCTGCCCTTTCAAGCCATCGAGTACGCCTGATGGAACACAGAGCTCCATTGCCGACAGCCAGGCATCCCCGTCAGTATATGTTTCATAAAGCGGCGTCCCGGCGAATATTATCAGACCACAGGCAGGAGTTAACAGCGCCCCGATACCGAACACATAAAGCATTTTGAACAAGCCGCCCATATGGTTCTCTTTCGGCTCGACTCTGTTGAATATCGGATAAAACATCAATATGGCAAGCAGGAATAAAAGCCCGTTGAATGCGGAATGTAGCACACCGCTCTGTTTAAGGAAATCCAGTACAACCGGAAGGTGATAAACAGAAAATACACCATTGAACAATATAAGGGTAACCAGTGGTTTCCTCGTTATGCTGAATATCTGTTTAATTACCGGGAGATTTACGAAATACTTCCACACATATTCAGGTATCGCATAATACATCAATGGTGCGATGAGCAGGAATACCACGGCCATCTGCAGCATATGGAAGCTGAACAGGATATGGCTCAGTATATCCACAGGTGCCCCGTACATCCCGTAAAGCAGAATCATAGTGCTCACAAAAACAATGCCTTCCTTGGCTCTGAGTGGCCTTCCACCTTCAAAATTATGATACCACTTCTTTGTAATCAAAAAATAAAGTGCTGTCAAAAAGACAGTAAATATAAAGAAATACGGACTCCAATTTGCCACGAAGCCAAATATTGATATAGACGATATATTTCCCATTTTAATCATCCTTTTAAAATTCGCTTACTTTAAGTATAGAATCAAAGCCCACGTACATCAAGTTCTCCCGGGTGACAATATAATGACAAAAGAGACCGGCACTGTGCTGTGCCGGTCTCTTTGATAAACTATTGAATCGGGTCACCGATCCATACGATATAGATGAATGTTGTTACAAAGGCAATAGCAAAGAACATGCCTGTAAGCATCATCAGCTTGATATATTCATGACCTTTGTCCTTCATATGCATGAAGTAGTAGAACTGCAGGATGACCTGCAGGAACGCCATACCAATAACGATTGGAATGACAAATGCTGCATCCATTTCCATCGCTACCAGGCCAAATGCAACGAAAGTAAGGAAGATCATAAGACCAAATGAAACCATCTGATGACGCATTTCTTTCGTACGCTCACGTCTGATGTAGTCCAACTTCGCTTTAGAAACCGATTCTTGTTTGATTTCTGCCATGTTACATCACTCCCAGCAGGTAAACTATTGTGAAGATGAATACCCACACAACGTCGATGAAGTGCCAATATAGCGCTGCAGTATTTACTTTTGCTGCAGTGTAAACAGACAATCCACGCTTTGCATTACGTAAAATCAGAAGTGTGATCCATACCAGACCGATACAAACGTGGAAACCGTGTGTACCAATCAGGAAATAGAAAGCACTGCCGAATGCACTGGAACGGAATGTATGTCCGAGATGTGTGTATTCGATAAACTCATAAATCTCGAGCCCGAGGAACCCAAATCCGAGCAATACTGTGACTCCGAGCCATAGCTGCATTTTTGAGAAGTTGTTATTTCTCATATGGTACACAGCGTACACGCTTGTAAGCGAGGATGTCAAAAGGAACATTGTCATGACAAACGCAAGTTCCAGATGGAAAAGATCTGCTGCCAGTAGATGGTCATCACTTGGTACAGAGTCTTTAAGTGCAAGGTACGTTGCAAAGAGAGATGCGAATAGTGCAGTCTCACCAGCAAGGAAAGTCCAGAAACCGATAAACTTATTTTTACCTTCAAGCGTGGCAGTTTCCGGGTGTGCCGGCCATCTTTCCGACGGCACATTATATTCCATGTTAGCCATTATTTCGCACCCCTTTCTTCTTCTTCAAGGTCTTTCAGTACTTCTTCTTTAGTTACATAATAGCCAAGGTCGTCCTTCCAGGAACGCACACCCATTGATATGAACACGATTGCCAGCCCGATTACGAGCACTGGCAGCGCCCAGGAATGCTGTGGAAGTTCTGCGACAGCGTCGATTGCCCAATCTTTACCTGATGCGAAGTGCAATGCACCGAATGCAGCGATGAACAGTCCCAGTGATATTACAAATGGAATGATAGAACCGTTTGGCATATGGAAGTCATCAAGTGATTCTGCCGGCATCATCTTACCGTCATTTTCCTTCTTCTCAATCCAGTAAGCATCAAGTCCACGAATAAGTGGTGTTTGTGCAAAGTTGTAATAAGGAACCGGAATCGGTACTGCCCATTCAAGCGTACGTCCATCGCCCCAAGGATCGCGTCCGACTTTTTGGTTCTTGGCAACAGTTATGATGATATTGATTACGAGGATTACAACAGCGATTGCCATCATTATCGCCCCGACGGTCGATATCATGTTGGAGGTGTTATATCCCTGCCCGTCCAGATAAGTGAATACTCGACGCGGCATGCCCCATAGACCGAGGAAATGCTGAATCAGGAATGTAACGTGGAAACCTGCAACAAATAGTACGAATGTAATCTTACCGAGCTTTTCACTGAGCATTGTGCCGAACATCAATGGCCAATAGTAGTGAAGCCCTGCAAGTAGTCCGAACACTACCCCACCAACGATTACATAGTGGAAGTGTGCAACGATGAAGTATGAGTCATGGTACTGATAGTCGGCTGGTGCAGCTGCCTGCATGATACCTGTGACCCCACCCATAACGAATGATGGGATAAATGCCAGTGCATAAAGCATCGGCGTTGTAAATTCAATCGATCCGCCCCAGATAGTGAATATCCAGTTGAAGATCTTAATACCGGTAGGTACGGCGATTGCCATGGTGGCTACCGCAAAAATCGCATTGGCTGTCGGTCCAAGACCGACTGTGAACATGTGGTGAGCCCATACCATGAATCCGAAGAAACCGATGAGCACTGTAGCAAATACCATCGCTGAATATCCAAACAGTCTTTTACGTGCAAAAGTTGCGAATATTTCAGAGAAAATACCGAATGCTGGAAGTATCAATATATATACTTCCGGGTGACCGAAGATCCAGAACAGATGCTCCCAGATAATCGTATTACCGCCCGTTTCTACCAGGAAGAAACTTGAGCCGAACATACGGTCAAACGTAAGTAGGAAAATACCAATTGTAAGCGGCGGGAATGCGAATACGATAAGTACTGAAGCGACAAGTGTTGTCCATGTCATCAGTGGCATTCTCATATAAGTCATACCAGGCGCTCTCATTGAAATGATTGTAGTGACAAAGTTGATACCTGAAATCAGAGTACCAGCCCCGGCAATTTGCAGGCCGAGTGCGTAGAAGTCGATACCATGTCCAGGAGAGTTGATCGCAAGTGATGCGTAGCTTGTCCAGCCTGCATCCGGTGCTCCCCCCATGAACCATGAAAGGTTCAGGAAGATACCCCCGAAGATGAATAGCCAAACACCCAGTGAGTTAAGGAACGGGAATGCTACGTCACGCGCCCCAATCTGAAGAGGCACTGTGGCGTTCATAAATGCGAACAACAACGGCATTGCAGCCAGGAATATCATTGTAGTACCATGCATCGTGATTACTTCGTTAAACAATCCTGCAGACAGGAAGTCGTTGTTTGGAACGGCAAGCTGGATACGGATCAGCATTGCTTCGATACCACCCAGAGCGAAGAAGAATCCACCTGCAATCAAATAAAGGATTGCAATCTTTTTGTGGTCGACTGTAGTCATGTAATCCCAGATTACAGAGCCGACTCCTCTCTTTTTAGTTGCGGATGCCATTATCAGTTACCCCCCTCTTCTTCTGAAGATTTTTCCTCTTTTTCTTTAAGTGCACTGACATCTCCGGAACCTTCTTCAACCTTCAGTCCCATAAGATATTCAGCCACTTTGTCTATCTCCTCTTCAGATAAGTCATAAGCACCTGTCATTTTGTTTCCTGGTTTCAGACTTTCAGGATCGGAAATCCAGTCTACCAAGTTTTCTTTATTGTGCTCAAGGTAACCCGCAATAAGATCACGGTCTCCAAAGTTAGCAAGGTTCGGGCCTTGTGCTCCGGCACCCTGAGGTGTGACAGCGTGACAGCCAATGCAGGAGTTATTGAAAATCTCCTGTCCTTCCGCTGCATCGTCAGCTGAAGCCTGTGCAGGTTCTTCCAGAGCTTTCATGTCAGCAAGCCACTGGTCATATTCTTCCTGTGGAAGAGCCTTGACCTTGAAATCCATCAGTGCGTGTGAAGGTCCGCACAGTTCCGCACATTTACCATAGAAGAGACGGTTTGCATCTTCCGCTTTTCCATCATCAAATACTAAGTAAAAACTGTTTATTCCATCTATGTTCGTATCCATCTTACCACCGGCAGCAGGTACCCAGAATGAGTGTTTTACATCTGCGCCTTTAAGGTTGAAGTATACTTTCGTATCAGTAGGTACGACAAGTTCCTGGGAAGTAACCACTTCCTGGTTCGGATACTCGAATTCCCACCAATACTGATGCGCTGTTACATTGACGACGACTTCTTCTTTATTCAATTCACCATCTTCAGTTTCCATGGCTCTTGTATCCGCCTGTTTAAATGTGAAATAAATAGTAGGAATAGCAAGAATGATAAGCAGCAGGATAGGAATACTTGTCCAAATCACTTCAAGTGTATGGTTTCCTGCAACGTCTTT
>CAYTIR010000027.1:0-28917 GCA_964437955.1 uncultured Staphylococcaceae bacterium | reverse complement strand
TCCAGACGATGTTCACTTCGGTCTCTTTCACTTCAGGCAGCTCGCCGAGTGCAGTTTCAACCTGTTCAACAATTTGAGGCCCCATCGGGCAGCCCATGGATGTGAGTGTCATTTCAACACCGGCTTTGCCATCTTCATCAAGATGTACGCCATACACAAGTCCAAGGTTCACAATGTCTATACCAAGCTCAGGGTCGATTACGTTCTCAAGCGCACCCATCATGCTTTCTTCCATAGCTTTGTCCATTCTTATCACTCCTTCTTAGAGTATATACTATATAATATACCAAAAAAATTACACTATTAAAATATAAATGATATGATAGTTTTATGAAAGATTAACAAGGAGTATACAACTGATGCACAAATATTTAATATGTCTCGACCTGGACGGCACTCTCCTCACAGATGAGAAGAAAATCAGTCCATATACAAAAAAAGTGCTGATGCACTTGAAGGAAATGGGTCATGAAATCATGATCTCCACCGGCCGCCCCTACCGGGCGAGCGAACCTTATTACTGGGAGCTGGAAATGTCGACGCCTGTCGTCAATTTCAACGGGGCGTTCGTCCATCATCCACAAGACCTTTATTTCAAAACGGTCCATGAAGAACTTGACCTTGAGGTCGCCAATGAAATCGTGAAGCGTGTGCCGGATTTGAACATCCAGAACATCATTGCCGAAGTGAAGGATAACGTCTACATCCACTACCATGACGAAGTGCTGTTCGAAGCCTTCAGCATGGGGAATCCTCAGGTCAAAATCGGCGATTTGACACAGAATATGGAATCGGGTCCGACGTCCATACTGATCCAGGCTGAAGAATCCGAAGTGCCCGGAATCAGGAAGGCTCTCGATGACCTGTTTGCAGAAACGATCGAACACCGCCGCTGGGGCGCACCCTACCCTGTCATTGAAATCGTCAAAAAAGGAATCAACAAGGCAGTCGGTGTCGACTATGTCCGCGGCTATCTGGGCATCGAACAGGAACATACCATCGCTTTCGGGGATGAGGACAACGATACCGAAATGATCAAATATGTGAAACACGGTGTTGCCATGGGCAATGCAATCGAGGAAGTGAAGGAAGCGGCCGATTATGTGACTACATCGAATGAAACAGACGGTGTCGGCGTATTCCTCAATGATTACTTCAAATTAAATCTATAAATGAGAGGAGCATTTGACATGCAGTTATTTGCAGACAGCTGTTCTGATATATCACAGCAGGATTTCAAATCAAAAAATATCGAATTCATCCCACTGAAGATCACGATTGACGATAAAGACTACCTGGACCAGATTGAAATTTCCAGCCAGGAAGTACTCACGGAGATTTCCAACGGGAAAAGGCCGCTCACAAGCCAGCCGAACCCCGAACAGTTCACCGAGTTGTTCAAGACTTACGTGGAAAAAGGGGAATCCGTATTGTACATCGCGTTTTCAAGCGAGCTTTCCGGTACATATCAGAGTGCCGTGATAGCGCGGGATACGGTGATGGATGAATATCCTGATGCAGACATCACCCTCATCGATACGAAAGCGGCGAGCTACGGCCTTGGTCTCATCGTCGAACGTGCCCACGGCTACCTCGAGGAAGGACTGCCGAAAGAGGAACTTCTCAGAAAAGTGGAAAGTGATGTAAAAAGCATCCGTCATTTCTTCACGGTGAACGATCTCGATTACCTCGCCAAGGGCGGCCGTCTGTCAAAAGGACAGGCATTCCTCGGGGGACTGCTCAATATCAAACCGCTGCTCCATGTCGAGGACGGGAAACTCGTCCCGCTTGAGAAGCACAGAGGGATCAAGAAAGTGTTCTCCAGCATGGTCAAACACATGCAGGCGGACAATGTTTCTGCAGAAGTTCATATCACACACGCCAATGCACAGGATCAGGCCGAACAGCTGCAGAAGAAAATCCTCGCAGAGACGAATGCCAGCGATGTGAAGATCAGCATGATCGGGCCGACAATCAGCAGCCACACCGGTAACGGTACAGTGGCGCTATTCTACTTCAACGAAGGTGTATAATATGAAACAGGTTATTATCGTCGGCGGTGTGGCCGGCGGCGCGACTGCTGCTGCCCAGCTCCGCAGAATAGATTCCGATATCAACATTACAATCTATGAAAAAGGCCGCGACATCAGTTTCGGCAATTGCGGACTGCCCTACAACATCGGCGGTGAAGTGAGCGACCGGGACAAACTGGTCGCTGCAACGCCTGAGAGTATGGCAGAACGTGATATCGTTGTGAAGACGCATCACGAAGTGACGGGTGTAAACAGTGACGGGAAGACACTCACCGTCAAGGATCATCAGTCCGGGTGGGAATTCGAGGCGGCATATGATTATCTCGTACTTTCACCCGGCGGGGCACCGCGTACGATCCCTTCGCTACTCGATGTGCCGCAGGCATTCGTCCTGCATAACCTTGAGGACCTGGATGATATCCAAGCACACATCCAGACACATGATGTCGATAAAGTTGTCGTCATCGGCGGCGGGTATATCGGGCTCGAACTGATAGAGAATTTCGTACGCCGCGGCATGGATGTGACCTTTATTCACAGAAGCGATGCAGTCTACAGACCGCTTGAAGCGGATATGGGTGATTTCTTCATCGACGAGATGAAGCGTCAGGGTGTCGATGTCAGACTCAATACTGAGATTTTGGAAATCGACGGCAATACGGCCATTCTGAGTAACGGTGAAAAAATCGAAGCGCCGATGATTGTTGCAGGCATCGGCATTGTGCCGAGAACAGATTTCCTCAGTGATTCCGGGGTGACACTGAATGACGCCGGATTCATCTGTGCGGATGCGTATGGACGTACCAGCGCCGACTGCGTCTATGCACTGGGGGATGCGATTGAAACATTCTATCAGCATGTTGACCGGAAAACGACCGTTGCCCTCGCCTGGGGCGCCCATCGCATGGCTTTCGTCATTGCGAACCAGATCAGCGGTGATGATTCAGTGGCGTTCGAAGGGCTGCTCGGCACCAATATCATGCGGTTCTTTGACTATGACATCGCAACTCTTGGACTGCAGCAGGACGAAGTCCATGATTTCGACCACTTCATCATCGATCATAAGCAGAAGAATAAAGCCGGATATATGGACGGCAGCGTGCCGATTCATGCAAGGATCTATGTCGCGAAATCGGACGGCAGGATTTTGCGGGCGGCTGTGGTCGGCACTGAAGGCGTCGACAAACGCATCGATATGCTGGCGACCCACATCAGGCTCGGCGGCACCGCCGAGGATCTGGCAAATATCGAAGTCGCCTATTCCCCGCCATATTCCAGCCCGAAAAGTGTGCTGAATATGCTCGGCTATAAAACGATAGAGAAAATGAATAAATTTAAAAATTGATATGTGAAATACCCGCCTGCAGTCGATATCAGACTGGTGAGCGGGTATTTTTTGTTGGTGGAGGGTTTTTGTTTAGGGACGTCGTTGCTCCCACGAAGTCCAGATAACCCGCCATGTGGACGTCGTTGCTCTCGCGAAGTCCAGATAACGCCCCATGTGGACGTCGTCGCTCCCGCGAAGTCCAGATAACCCGCCATGTGGACGTCGTCGCTCCCGCGAAGTCCAGATAACCCGCCATGTGGACGTCGTCGCTCCCACGAAGTCCAGATAACGCCCCATGTGGACATCGTCGCACCCGCGAAGTCCAGATAACGCCCCAGATGGACGTCGTCGCTCCCGCGAAGTCCAGATAACGCCCCAGATGGACGTCGTTGCTCTCACGAAGTCCAGATAACCCGCCATATGGACGTCGTCGCACCCGCGAAGTCCAGATAACGCCCCATGTGGACGTCGTCGCTCCCGCGAAGTCCAGATAACGCCCCATGTGGACGTCGTCGCTCTCACGAAGTCCAGATAACGCCCCTTATGGACGTCGTCGCTCCCGCGAAGTCCACAAAATCCAAAAATCCACCCACAAAAAAAGAGGCCTTCACGGCCTCTCCCATTAATCATCATATTACATTTCTTCTTTTGGCTTGCGTCGTTTTGCAACGAACCAGATGAATATACCGAATCCGCCGAAGATGATGAGACCGGCGTATACATATCCATTATTCAATCCGGTTTCTTCAACGACAGCGTAGAGCTCAGTCTCTTCACGGTCAAGCACAATGTTAAAACTGTCCTGCCCTTCATCGAGTCTTAAAATATCCCCGATCAGCAATCCGCTCAGCATCTTGCCTTCATCTTCCGCCTCGACAGGTGCTTTGAAGTTTTCAGTTTTGGCAGTATCATTGATATTCAGTATGAAATCGACATCTGCAGTGTCATACCTGACGATATAGTGGCCGTCTTCCCCCGACTTCAACTCTGTTACCTCACCGTCCAGAAGCTGCTTATGATCGGTGAATACCGTATTGATGCTCTTGATATAATCGACGACTTCCTGATCCGTCCACAGATCCATCTGCCTGTGTACCTGCGGGATGGCACTACCGTTGAAGGCTACTTCTGTCCCGTACTGGAAGCTGATTGGACCCGGATAGCCGTACAGATAGGCAGTAAGCTGCTGGATCCGTGTGCCCGGGAACATATTCGCTTCTGCTGCATGCATCGTAAAGCGTTCAGTAAACCAGTGGTCGGCCAGCAGTATTTCTCCATCTTCCGGATAAGGAGGAATCGCTTTATCCGTCGTACTGAATGCCTCTGCGATATCCTGTCTCATCGATTCGCTGGAAACATGGTCGAATCCGTCCGCCGTGACGTCTTCACTGCCAACGATGCCATAAGTCGTCACACCTTCCGGCATGAATGTTTTCGCATCCAGTCCATCCTGGACGACATTCATGCTCAGTCCGTCGACGCCGAACTCCTCCACGAACGCAGCTGCCATCTCTTTATACGCCTGCTGATTCTCCGGCACGGAGAGGTCGATGAATTCCACATCGGCTACGTCACTGTAATACGTTTGCTGGAGTTTATTCAACACCGGCTCTTCCAATGTTTCATATCCTTCGACAGCGCTCACCGGCATGTCAACGATGACTTCCATATCCATTTCATGCGCTGCGTCGACGAGTGACTGGAACCCTTCCGCCCCGCCGTATGCGGCTGAGATTTCCCCATAATTTTCAACGTCATAACCGAGGTAGTCATCGTCCGCCTTTTCAAACACAGGGGACAGCATCAGAGTGTCGAATCCCATATCTTTTATGTATTCCAGATTTTGCTGTATGCCTGCGAAGTCTCCCCCGAACGGAAGCGGTGCATTTTCATCATCCGTCACATTGACATCATTCGAGTCATCCGCGTTGAGGAAACGATCGACGACAATCGTATATATACGGTCATGCGGCTTTTCCTGGGCCGAAGCTTCCTGATGGAACACCCCACCTAAAATAAGCAGCACTGCTATGTATTTCAATAATTTCTGCATTGTCATCCGACCCTCTCTACTAATATCCCCAGTATACTAGATTAAAAATAAAAATAGCATCTTTTCAATAAATGTTCACAAAATCGCATCAAAAAAAGACACTCTCCAATGAAGAGTGTCTGTAATTTTCATAAGCATTATCTGAATAAAGCGGTAATCGGGCCCATCGGAAGGTAGATTCCGAGTGCAATCGTAATGACTGCCAGTACCAGAAATATGATGAACAGTGGCTGTCCAGTGCCTTTTCTCTTCCTTATCACTGCCATTTCCATCATTCCGATTGTGAATAAACCTGCAAGGAATTTCAGCCCGTACATCATTCCGTTAATACCCATCGCCTGGATGAACATTACAAGACCGGATACGAGAACGATGACGTAAAACAGCCTCGCGACCATGTGCGGCCCTTTGGCATATTTCGCATTTTTGTCCCCGGGATTTTTAATTGAAAAGTAAGTGATGAAGAAAAATACAAGTGCGATGACAAGTGCTGTTAAGTGCAAGTGTATCATATAATCTTCCTTTCTTTTGTGAATCACTTACCATTTTAACATATCCACCGGAATTTTCATTCCCCGATATATGTCGTTAATGTGCCGATTCCATTGATTGAAATACGGACCTCATCCCCCGGCTGCAAGTACTGCGGCGGGTTCATTCCGGCACCTACACCACCCGGTGTACCGGTGGCGATGATATCTCCCGGTTCAAGCACGACATACTTGGAAACTTCCGCAATCAATTCGTCCAGTTTAAGTACCATTTCATCTGTACTGCCGTCCTGGCGGATCTCTTCGTTCACTTTCGTAACGATGGATGTCTGCTCCGGATTCGGCAGCTCATCCTTGGTCACGATGAACGGCCCCATCGGGCATCCGCCCTTCAGACTCTTGGACAGGAACGGAAGCAGGTGTTCCTTCTGCAGGTCGCGCGCAGTAATATCATTGATGATCGTGTAGCCGTATATATAATCCAGAGCCATAGAGCTCTCGATCTTATCCGCACGCTTGCCGATGACGACTCCGAGCTCCCCTTCGTAATCGAGCGCCTTCGTCACATCCTGATGATTCGGAATGGATGCCTCGTCCCCGACAAGACTCGTTGCCGCTTTCGTGAACACGTACAGGCTCTGCACTTCGTTATTCAATTCCTCGGCATGCTTTTTATAATTGCGTCCAAATGCAATGACGTTGTTCGGCGGCGTCACCGGAGCATGGAATTCAATTTCCGTAAACGGTGCTTTATACTGGTCAGCGTTTCCGGACTGATCCGCTTTCTCCACTAATTTTCTTACGATTTCCTGGAAATCCAGAGTGTGATATGTTGAAATTCCCTCCAGCAGTGTTTTCGGATAGTCCGTCCTGTCGCTGAAATCCTCGAATAGTTTCGGTAATATCCATGCACTCTCTTCACGCTTTACTTTAACCCCATAGTAAGTCTGATTCCCGTAGTCAAATGTTAAAAATTTCATGGATTACGCTCCTTTTACTGTTTTGTCCATTATAACAGACAATCTATCATTTTTTGTCCGATTTATCTGAATTATCCGCGAATAGTGATTCAATGCCAAATATTTTATACTTTTGGAATAAAAACCCGACGCCAATGACAGCGGCATATACCACTGTCATGATCATTACCATCGACAGTATGCTGCTGTCTGCGTAGGCTCCGGCCCCCACACCATAAAATATGAAGACCAGGATGATGTTCGATAATACATACATGGTCAGTATACGGCTGCCGGCCGGCACAAAAATATTCTGTACTTTACCGGGCAGCACACCTGCAAAATATATGAGCAGGATGAAATACCCAATGGCCAGCACCGGTCCGCCGAAATTGTCAGCGATCAGCGTACCGCTGTAAGTCCCGAGCGTGACGACCTGGATCATCTTCAGCGCCAGCCCGCCGCCGGAGAGCGTGATGAACATTGCGACCGTAAGGAGCGGATTCGTCCCAAACAGTCCGCCAATATCCATTTTGCCGAGCGCGATGCCCAGCAGCAGCCACGGCAGCACTGTGAAAACAAGCGTGTACATGGTGCCTGAAACATCTCCGGACATTATTTCGATATTCTGGCTGATGATCGCAAAGTAGTCGCTGCTTCTGAATACGCTCGTATGGTCATTGACCGTCTGGATTGCAGAGTACATCTTATCGGTCGGTGAACCGATATTCTCAAGGACATCCGGCAGCACATTGACAAACATATGGAAACCATACAGGATGGCTGCTGAAATCAACGGTACATACCATCTTGCCTTCAGGAACAATACCCCCGCAAGGGCAGCCAATGCCAGTACCGGCAGAAAATCATATGCGAAGAGGAAAACGGTCTGCAGCAGGCCGATGGCGAATATCGACAGTATGATTTTCGCAAGATCCGGCAGGCCCAGATCCCTGTAATGATTCAGCATGTGGCCGGTGATGAGGGCGATGAGCGGCAATACTGCACTGCCTGTGAATATATTGAGCAGATGATAGGACTGGAGTTCATTCCCGCTTAAGTATTCGTATACATTGATCGCATCAAAAGGCATCATGTAGTACATCCCGTTCATCAGGAGTACGAAGTAGAAGGCGATGCCCAGCACGATTTTGATGTTACTGTCTTCAGTTTTCAATTTTAATCGCTCCATAATCAAAGAAATATAGGTACACAGTAACATCTTTGCCCAGCGCCTGCATTGCAGAACGCCTGTAGATATCCATCTGTGTCCGGTAGCGGTCCACCAGGTCCGCTTCACCCAGACCGGTACCGGCCACCCTGTCTGTCTTATAGTCCAAAATGACATATCCGTCTTCCATCTCGAGCAGTGCATCCATGATCCCCTGTACCATCTGGTCAGCGTATTCCGAATAGCCGATTGCCTTCTGGTTCATGATGAATGGGATTTCCGTGTGTATGGACTGCTGATTCACAAGCAGTTCGGCCATTACGTTATCAGCAAGGAACCGGTGGATATTTTCAATCATCTTCGTCCGGTGCATATCGGTAATCAGCGGATCTTCGGCCGTGCTCTCCATGATCAGCTGTCTGATGAATGCATCTTTTTCCGCTTTCCCGAGAACATTCATTTCCTCATAGCGGTTCATGACGTGCATCATCATCTGGTGCATCATCGTACCGAAAACAGGTGCATCCATCGTCTCATTGCGGAAATTCGGCATTCTGAGGTTCGGCGTCCTGTCATGCCGGATGATTGCACTGTCGTCCGGCGGCGTTTCATTCCGCCGTTTGATCTCTGTTACGGACTCTTTGAATACCGTGCGCGTTTCGGCCTTGTGCGGATATTCATAGAACAGTCTGTCCTTCAAAAGCTCATTTTCAGGCACTTTCAGTGATTCCAAATCACCGAGCGTTGCGAAACGCCGGTAATCCGCCGCATCTTCCTCCGGAGGATCAACATACTCCACTTTCAGGGAATCCATATGTTCATTGACGAATATCGGTGCGGCGAGCTCCTGTATGCTGCGTATGGAAAGTCTGTCATCGGCATTGATGATGCCCGCTTCATAGGCATACTTTTCCTTGTATTCATCGTTATAGACCAGCGGCATGATGAGCTTGTCGATGGCACGGGTCATGGCCACATATACGAGGCGCATCTCTTCACTGATCAATTCACGCAGAATCTGTTTTCCCGCCACTTCGGAATGGATGCTCGGCAGCACTGCAAGGCGGTCCGGTATGAACCGTTTGAAGGCAATGCCCGCTTCGGGATGGACGCTCACTTTCTTCGAAATATCCATCATGTTCAGACGTCTGTGCAGTCCGGCATAGATGACATAATTGAATTCGAGCCCTTTGGAGGCATGGATCGTCATCACACGCAGCGTATCATCATCCGGCGATACCGTATTCTCTTCACCGAAGTCCTGGCCGTCATCGATCATCCGGTGGATGTATGAGATGAATTCGTACAGCGACAAGTGGGACATCGCCTCGAATTCACGTGCTTTTTCGATGAAACCGTTCAGATTGGCACGCCTTGAAACCCCGCCTTTCAAGCCGGCGAAGTATTCCAGTATGCTGAACTCAAGGTAGATTTCATCGATCAGTTCCGGCACGCTCATGTACCTTGCATATTCCTGCAGAGTTGAGAGTGCCTGCCGGAATCCTTCGATCTTCTTCATGATCACAGCCGGACCTTCATGCCCGACCAGTGCCTCATACATATAATCGGCTTTTGATGCTGCACGTATCCGCGCAATTTCATCTTCGGAGAAATCGAACATCGGCAGCCGCATCATGCCTACCAGATGATCATCCTGCAGCGGGTTGTCGACGACGGACAGGACGCTGATCATCGTCCGGATCTCGAGCGTATCCAGATAGCCCGACCGGTTGTTCACAAACACCGGCAGATCCGCTTCACCGAGCAGTTTGCGGTAGGATTCATTATCCCGTGTGTTCCGCGTCAATATGACGATATCCTTGTAGGACACGCCTTTTTTCACAAGATCCCGGACTACGCTGATGATGTGTTTTATTTCCACTTCTCCACCATGCTCCGATTTGTTCTCAATGATATGGCACTCTGAAGGCATCGGCGGCGCATCAAGGTAATTCCCCTGCACGAGCCGGTGCGTATCGTCATAGGTGATTTCCCCGACTTCCTTGTCCATGATCTTTTCGAATACCGTATTCGTCAGCGAGAGTACTTCTCCGCGAGAGCGGAAATTATGGTTCAGGCTGATCAGCCGGCCGCTTCCGGGCTGTTTGAAGCGCTCCGATTTATTGATGAACAAAGTCGGGTCGGCCTGGCGGAACTTGTAGATCGACTGTTTGACATCCCCCACCATGAACAGGTTGCCGTCCGCTTCCCCGCCGGTCTTCAGCGCCTGGATGATGGCTTCCTGGACACGGTTGATATCCTGGTACTCATCAATCATGATTTCCTTGAACTGGCGGCGGTACCGCTCTTTGATCGCACCGTTCTGCGACTCGAGTATGAACAGGGCATAATGTTCATAGTCCGAAAAGTCCATTTCATTCCTTGCCCGTTTCTGCTGCCTGAATTTCCGGATTACTTCAAGGGCGATATCAATGAGCACATTGTTCGCCTCATTCATCGGTGCCAGTTCTGCTTTCACCCGGTCCAGATCATAGACAGGGGCATTCCTGATGTCGTTATAACGGTCACGCACCCGTTTTTGGACAGCGAGCAGCGCCGCTTTATCATCCGGATCCGAAATGTTTTTGATGAAGGCCGAACGGCCGTCCTTCAGGCCGAATGCGGGCAGATCCACGGTGCGGTCCGCCATCACGTCCCCCGTTGCCCGCTCGACGGTCATGATCAGCGCCTCCAGTGAATCGAAGGCATCCAGCACCTGTGTCTCCTTGATGGATTCATGCGTGGCGGTCCTGTAATGGGTTTTCAACAGCGTCAGATCCGTCCCCAGTGCATCGAGCTTCAGCTTCATATTATGATGATGCTCGGAGAGGATCGCCTCCAGCCGGTCGACATCGATGTACTGATCCCGGTTCTCTTCCAAGAATGCGTATGGATCCGGACTTGCAACCGCGGTGTAATAAAGGTCACGCACGGTACCGAGCAGCCCGTCATTGCTCTTATCCGTCGACAGCATGGTTGAAATGGCATAAAATCCATCGTCCGGCTGCTTGTAGTAGGATTCGAGAACATTTGAAATCACCGTCTCCAGACGGAGTTTCATCTCTATGTCCCCGAGTGTCCGCATATCCGGAGACAATCCAGCTGCGTTGTAGTGCATCTGGATCAGGTGGAGGCAGAAGCTGTGGAGCGTCGATATATGCGCCTCTTTCAGCTTCAGCCTCTCTTCGTGGATTCTCGGATCCCGGTTTTCCATGTATGCCTTCGTCAGTGCCTTTTCAATCTTATCCTTCATATCACGGGCGCTCATGTTGGTGAAGGTCGCGACAAGTATTTCATCGATCGAATACTTCTGCCCGAGAATCTTCCGGATGATGCGTTCGACCAGCACGGTGGTCTTCCCGCTTCCCGCCGCCGCTGCAACGAGCACGTCGGACCCTTCATATTCGATTGCTTCAAGCTGTTGTTCAGTCCATTGGACCATTTCCGGCCACCCCGCTTTCAAAATTCCATATCGTTTCATCATCCACGGTGTTCATTCTGATATCCTGCCGGTTCATCAGAGGATCGATCTGGCAGGCAGATTTGAAGTCGCACATCTCACACGCCAGACGCGTATTTGACGGATCCAGTGCTATCGGTGACGCGAGCACTTCCCCGCCGTATATGCGGTCCGTGGCAGTCCGGTACATTGACATGATGTAACGTGCATAATGCTCAAAGAGCAGCGGACTGAAATATCTGTTCTTCGTCATTTTGTTGATCTTGCCCGCCTTAGTTACAGAAATCGGATAGTAGGCACTGTATTCCCTGTACTCGTCAAGCTTGGACAGCATGCCCGTAATCCCGACAGATGTTTCATCGATCATCTCATCGTACTGCACATTTTCGTTGATGAAGGCGCCATCGGGCCGCATGCGTTTCTTCTGCTCCAGTTCGGCGTGTTCCAATGATTCCTCATCGTCGAGCGAAATCAGCGGGTCCCTGACAGGGAAGAAGAGCATGCTGTTCGGCCGGATTTCCTTCTGCTCGAAATATACCGGTCCCTTTTCAACCAGCACATGCATATAGGTCATCATCTGCAGTTCGAGTCCGTTCAGTATGCCGGCTTTTGAAATCGAACGTGCACTTGATTTGTAATCGATGAGATTCACATAGGCACCGTCCGGTGTTTCATACATATCCACGCGGTCGATCTTCCCTCTTAAGTGGATGGTATGGCCGTTTTCGCTCGTCAGAGTCACTTCATCAAGCGGACTTTTCACAAATCCGAATGACAATTCTACGTCTGCGATCTTATAGTCCCCCAGTTTTTCAATATCCCGCATGAACAGGAGCAGCCGTACGATTGCGTCCCCCGCCCGTTTTTTCAGGGACTGGTAATAGCCGGTATGATCGAAAATGCCGAACTGTATCGCCTGGGCAAAACGCTCGATCGAGTCGGCAACCTGCGACCTGACTGTTGATTCATCATGATCCAGTGTACAGCCGAGCTTCGTCACCACATCGTAGAGCACTTCGTGATACAGGTTACCGAGTTCGAGCGGCGCCACCTGATAGGGCTTCCTGACATTCAGTTTCAGGCCGTATGCACTGAAATGCTGGAACTGGCACCGATGGAATGTTTCGAAGCGGGATACACTTGCGTTCATCTCCCCGCCGTAAAGGGCCAATGCCGCTTCCTCGCTCAGCGGCTCCGCCCTGTTGTCATATGTGAGATTCCGCCGGAGTTTCGGGTAGATATCATGCCAGCTGCCCTGCATCAGCATCTGGAAAGTCTCGATCCACGGCCTGTATTCCGGCAGTTTCAGGAAGTCGGACGGCGCGTCCACCTGGGAAGCCATCATCTCCCGCATCTTCAGGTGCAGGAGCGGCTCCATGCTTTTGGCAGAGGAAATCAGGCGTTCCGGGTGGAAGCGGCCGTACTCGCTCACCTTCCTGTATTCATAATTCCTGACGTGTTCCGGTCGTTCCGGCATGATTTCATCCAGAAACGGGCTGCGCTTTGTCACATCTCCGGAAGGCAGGGTGACGCTCCAGCTGAGGTACAGCCCTTCGGTCGCCCGGGTGATTGCCAGATAGAATACGAACCGCTCATCCTGGGCGAGCGTCCTCGAGCTAGGCGACAGTTCTATATCCGCCCGTTCAAACAGCGCTTTTTCCTCATCCGAGATGATATCGCTGTTTCTCGCCTCACGGGGCATTGCATCCCGGTTGACACCGATCAGGAAGATGTATTTCTTGTTTTCCACCTTGGACAGGTCCAGAGACCCGACCATCACCTGATCGATGGTGGAAGGGAGCAGGCTGAATTCTGCATTTTTAAGCCCGTCCATGAAAGCTTCATAGAATACCTGGAACCTGACGGCTTCATCATCATATACGACGTAGGCATCATCCAGCAGACGGATGAACATGTTGTATGCCTGTTCCGTCTCGTCCCGCTCCTGGATCTGATTGTTTTCATCCTGGGCGGCCATCTCCTCCGTCACTTTATCCACGATGCCTTCTGACAACAGGAAATCATAGAGGATGCCGATGTAGTCGCGCACTGTGCGTTCCGTCCTGAATTCCCGGAACAGCACTTCGAGGCGTGAGAGGACTTTATTCTTAAAATCGATCATATCCTGATACTGGTCGCTCTTGTCCACGACATGGAGTACCCCGTTGTCGTCCGGCACGGTAATGTAGCGGAATTTGTCATCATCGAACAGGGAAGCACCGCTGAGTCCGCGCTCAAGCGCAAAATTTTCCAGCTGGTCGATGTACATCCGGTCCGAAGCTTCGCATAAATACCCCGTTTTCAGCACATTCATGAATGCGTTGAACTCATAATTTTTCGTATAACAGTCAAGCAGCGCCATGATGAACTGGATGAAGGGATGGGAGTACATCTGCACTTTCTGATCTATATGATATGAAATGTCAAACCGCCGGAAGACAGATCTCAGTATCGGCTCATAGGAGATGTCCCGGTACAGTATTCCGATGTCGCTGTAATAGGCCTTTCCTTCGAACACCAGACGTTCTATCTCACGCGCCGCTTCAGTGATCTCCTCAAGGGCGTTCGGCGCTTCAGTGATCGTCACCCCGTCATAGTCATACATCGGTTTGTGTTCGGCAAAATGCGATTCGATCTGGATGAGTCCGGGTTTGTCGGAGCGTCTGAAATCCTGGCCGAAATGGATGAACTCCAGGTTGTCGTCTCCTGCAAAGAACCGGAGCCTTTCGATGACGGCGTCCGTCTTCCTGAACAGTGCCTTGTTGCTTCCTTCATGTGTCAGCAGTATGTTGATTTCCCGCACACGTGTGGTGAGTGCATGGATAAGTGCGTATTCGGTTTCGGTAAAGTTGTGGAAACCGTCAATATAAATGACCGCATCCTCTAGGGAGTGGATGGTTTCATCAGAATGGATGAGCTCGATGAACTGGTCGGTCAGGTTCAGATCTTCTATCTGAAGCTCAGCCGCGCGGCGGATCCATTGGTCATAGATCAGACGCAGGTCGCTGAATTTATCTTTCATGCGCCCGGTTTCTGGCTGTGTGCGTGCCAGATCTTCAGGTTTCACCCGGTATGCACTCAGTTCCTTCAGCATATCCAGCACTTTATCCGAGAATTTTATGTACTGTGAACTGTCCCTGTAAAATGACAGGCCATCTTTCATTTCAGTCATCATCTTATGGAGCAGCATGATATGCCCGCTCTCGGATAATGCGTCACGGGTCGAATGGCCGGTCTCATTGAAGACATGCCACATGAAACGTGAAAAACTGAATACGGCAGTCCTCAGGCTGCCGGAGCTATCATCCTTACCGTCCGGACCCGTGATGATATTTTCGTATCTCAGTGTATTTTGTGTCGGGGTGATGATATATATGGCCGTCCCCAGCGGCTGATCTTTCGTCTCCGCCTGTATTTCATCGAACATCCGGGTCGTCTTGCCGGTTCCGCTGATCCCCGTCCAAATTTTTATTGCCATCCTTCTCACTCCTTCTGAGTAGACAAAAGACACCCTGTCCGGGGTGTCTTCTTCATTTAATCAAAATTTACAGCTATATCGTTCAGCGGCCAGAAACGGAGCTGGACTTTCCCGATCACTTCGGACTGGTCGACCAGTCCGAAATCACGGCTGTCCCGGCTTACCGGCCGGTTGTCTCCAAGCACAAGCAGCTTGCCTTCAGGGATCGTATCCCCTTCTACACCCATATCCGCCAGTGTGAAATTGTCCATGTATGAATCTTCCGTATGGGTGACGTAATCTTCCTCAAGCGGTTCACCGTTTACGTAAACCTGTTTATCTTCCATCCGGACCGTATCCCCCGGTGTGCCGATGACCCGTTTTACATAGGCTGGTCCCTTCTCTGAATGGAAGACGATCACATCGCCTGTGTCATATCCGGAAAAATCATCTATGAACTTGTTGACGACCACTTTGTCCCCGTCGTCGAATGTCGGATCCATGCTGAGGCCGTCCACAGTGAAAGATACAAACAGGAACTGTCTGATGATAATGATAAGGACCACCGCGACGATAATCGCGATGAGCCACTCTTTAATCTCTTTTAGCATAATGCCACACCTCTACTTATCCATTTTTCTGTTGATGTATTTCTGATAGCCCTTCGAAAAGAAATAGATGAGCACCAGGCCTGCAATTGACAGCGTCAGACGCAGCGGGGAATTGAAGAATGACGTGACATCGTATCCAACGAGGGACATAGTTAAAATCATGATCGCCTTTGCTGCAAGTAATATATATAAGTATACGACTTTTTTCAGGTTCGATAAAGCCGCAATGACATTGATCACCGATGTCGGGGTAAATGGCAGCGCCAGCATGACAAACAGAAAGACGAAGCCCCGCCTGTCGATGAATTCGAGCAGCTGGGTAAGCCGTTTATGCTTGTGGATATATTTTTGTGCAGGCGTTCTGAAAAAATAACGTATGAGCAGGAATATCAGATAGCTGCCAAGCACTGTGCCCGAGTAGCTTGTCAGGGCACCCAGGATGAAGCCGAACGAATTGATATTGACCACGACAATGATGAACAGCGGCAGGAACGGTAAAAAAGATTCCATGAATACAAGCAGGAATCCGACGACTATACCGAGTTGCTCGACCTCCTGGAACAACTCCTCCAGCCCTTTTTGTGTCATCAGTTTTTCAAATATTGCTTCCAAATTCATAACCTCGCCCTATTTAAGAAAGGCTATATTACTTTGTAATATAGCCTTGAATTCTATACAATTATATAATTTTTAACCCAGTCTGTCATTTAATTGCTTTCTTAAATCTTCATAACCGGATTTTCCGAGAAGCGCAAACATGTTCTGCTTGTATGCTTCGACACCCGGCTGGTTGAACGGATTGACTCCGAGGAGATAGCCGCTCATCGCACATGCGATTTCAAAGTAATACACCATATAGCCGAATGTATAGGCATCGAGTGCAGGGATCTGCACAACCATGTTCGGTACACCGCCGTCAACATGGGCAAGTATGGTACCCGTCATCGCCTTGTGGTTGACTGCATCAACTGTCATCCCTGCAAGGTAGTTGAGGCCGTCGAGATCCGCATCATCCGCTTCAATCGTCAGATCGGACAGCGGTGTTTCTATATCAATGACAGTCTCCATCAGCATCCTTCTGCCTTCCTGGATATACTGGCCGAGGGAGTGGAGGTCCGTCGTGAAGTTCGCGCTGTGCGGAAGGATCCCTTTATTGTCCTTCCCTTCACTTTCACCGAAGAGCTGCTTCCACCATTCGCCGAAATATTTAAGGCGTTCATCATAGTTGACGAGCATCTCCACATCGTATCCTTTGGCAAGCAGCGCATTACGCACCGCTGCATACTGATAGGCCGGGTTGTCCTGGAGCGTGTCTGCTGCCAGGTCATCCATCGCGGAGCGCGCACCTTCCATCATCCGGGTGATATCAATGCCTGCAGCCGCAATCGGCAGGAGGCCGACAGCCGTCAAGACAGAATACCTGCCGCCGACATCATCAGGGACAACGAACATTTCATAGCCCTGTTCTTTGCCAAGTGTGTTGAGGGCGCCTTTTTCACGGTCTGTCGTCACATAGATCCGGTCTGAGGCATCATCGTATTTTTCTTCGAGCAGTTTTTTGAATACGCGGAATGCAATTGCCGGCTCTGTCGTCGTTCCGGATTTGCTGATGACATTGATCGAGAAATCCTTGTCTTTCAAATAATCCCTGAGCTCATTCATATAATGGCTGGACAGATGATGCCCTGCAAAAATGATTTCCGGACCGTTGTGGCCGAATGTCGGGGCCATCATTTCAATCGCCGCTTTAGCTCCGAGGTAGGATCCGCCGATGCCGATGACAACGAGCACTTCGGAGTCTTTCCTGATTTTCTCCGCTGAAGTGCGGATACGGGAGAATTCTTCCTTGTCATAGTTCCCGGGAAGCTGCACCCAGCCCAGATAGTCACTGCCGGCTCCGGTGCCTTCGTGGATGAGTGAGTGCGCGCTTGAAACAAACGGCTCCAGATTTTTCAATTCCTCTTCACTTAAAAATGTCGAAACGTTACTATAATCAAATTTGATATGTGTCATGTCATCCTCCAAATAGTTTATCTATCTTCTATATTGTAGATAAAAAGTGCATGAATAATCAACTATTTCTTCCACTCAGCTGTTCTGCGGGCTCCTTTTGGGGACGAGCGCCTTTATTTCATCATCCCTGCCTTCATGCAGAAGATTGACGATGCGGCTGCCCACTATGACACCGTCACATGCTGCCCCGACTTCAGCGGCCTGTTCCCGCGTACTGATGCCGAATCCTGCACAGACCAGTGCATTGCTGACTTCCGATATGCGTGCCAGATGCTCATACAGTGAATCATCAAACCCCTGGCGCACGCCTGTGGTACCATTCACAGTCACGGCGTATACAAATCCTTCCGCTTCCGCCGTCACTTCCCTGATCCGGTCCTCGCTGCTTGTCAGCGTGACGAACCGGATGTTCGCGATGTCATATTTGGCAAGCGGTGCGCCGAATTCACTCTCCTGTTCCAGAGGGACATCAGGAAGGATGACTCCGGAGACACCCGCTTCATGCGACAATTCCGCGAATCTGTCCGGACCCATGCGCAGCACCGGATTGGCATATGACATGATGACGACCGGGATGCTAATTTCGGCCTTTATTTCAGCGAGTGCTTCGAGGACCGCCTGCAGCGTTACGCCGTCACCCAGGGCACGCTGCCCCGCTGCCTGGATTGCCGGACCGTCCGCCACGGGATCTGAAAATGGAATGCCGAGCTCGACGATGGAGACACCGGACGCCTCCAGCGTGAGTATCTGCTTTTTCAGCTCTGACAATCCGCCGTCACCGGCCATGATATAGGCGATGAATGCTTTTTCATCCTTTTCCTTAAGCTTGTTGAACGTCTCTTCGATGACGAATTTACTCACCTGCATCCTCCCCTTTCAAGCGTTCCTTGATTTCTTTGACATCTTTGTCCCCTCTGCCGGAGAGACAGATGACTATGCTTTCATCCGGGCGCATCTTCGGCGCCATTTTCAAAGTATGTGCCACTGCGTGGGCACTTTCAAGTGCCGGAATGATCCCCTCACTCTGGGACAGCACCTGGAATGCTTCCAATGCCTCTTCGTCGCTGATGTGCGCATATTCAGCACGGCCGAGGGCTCTGAGATGGCTGTGCTCCGGCCCGATGCCTGGATAATCCAGCCCGGCCGAAATCGAATAGGCTTCCTGGATCTGGCCTGCTTCGTCCTGCAGCAGATGCATCTTCGCACCGTGCAGCACCCCTACATGGCCGTTTGTCAGTGATGATGCATGAGAATCCGTATCTATGCCCATGCCTGATGCTTCAACGCCGACCATCCTTACAGATTCATCTTCGATGAACGGATGGAACATGCCGATTGCGTTGCTGCCACCGCCGATGCATGCCACGACCGCATCCGGGAGGCGCCCTTCCTTGTCAATCATCTGCTGCTTCGTCTCTTTGCCGATGACGGACTGGAGATCACGTACAATTTGCGGGAACGGGTGCGGTCCGAGAGCCGATCCCAGTATATAATGGGTATCTTCCACATTCGCAACCCAGTAGCGGAGCGTCTCGTTTACAGCATCCTTCAGCGTGCCGCGTCCCTGGTCCACGCTCACAACCTCAGCGCCGAGCAGTTCCATGCGGAATACATTCAGCTCCTGACGTCTTACGTCCTCTTTTCCCATGAATACCACACATTCCAAGTCTAGCAGTGCACAGACCGTCGCCGTGGCAACACCATGCTGGCCGGCCCCTGTTTCAGCAACGATCTTCTTCTTTCCCATGCGGCGTGCCAGCAGTGCCTGGCCGATCGTATTGTTGATCTTATGCGCCCCTGTATGGTTAAGGTCCTCCCGTTTAAGATAGATCTTTGCACCGCCGCACTGCGCCGTCAGGTTTTCCGCCAAGTATAAAGGCGTCTCCCGGCCGACATAATCTTTCAGATAGGCATCCAGTTCCTGTTGGAACTCCTGGTCCTCTTTCGCTTCGTTGTATGCCGCTTCCAGTTCCTTCACTGCATTCATCAGCGTTTCCGGCACATATCTTCCACCGAACGCGCCGTAATGCCCCCGTTCATCCGGGGCGTTATATGTCTTTTCCATCGTTCACCGCTCCTTTAACTTTCTGCATGATATTCTTTATTTTTTCCGGGTCTTTATTACCGTCCGTTTCCGCACCGCTGGAAAGATCGATAGCGTATGGTCCGACTTCCCTGAAGGCGGAAACCACATTATCAGGATTCAGCCCGCCCGCAAGGATGAGCCTGTCCTTATCGATATCCGCATGGTCCAGCGCCGACCAGTCGAATGCCTCCCCGGTACCGCCGCGCGCCTGTCTGCTGCTGCTGTCTATGAGAATAAAGTCCGCCGGAAACCGGAAAATTTCCTTGAACGCATATGCTGAATCGTGCGGAAAGACTTTGATGATGCCCGCTTCAATCGACCGGGCGAAACCGGCGTCCTCATCTCCATGAAGCTGCACGTAATCCAGTCCGACACGCCGGACGGCATCGTCGATCTCCGCTTTGGATGCATTGACGAACACCCCCACCTTTTTGATATTTGAAGTGAGGGCGTCCGCCATTTCCGCAGCTTCTGCCACTGTAACCCGGCGGCGGCTGTCGGCGAATAAAAAGCCGATCATATCCGCGCCATTTTCTTCGATCGCTTTTGCCGCTTCCACCGTCTGTGCGCCGCAGATCTTCACTTTCATCTATAACTCCACCTTGAGTTCAGCGATTTTTGACATCGGATCATCCGACATCATCAGCGTTTCAACGACCAGCAGTGCCTTCGCACCGGCCGCTTTCATCCTGTGTACATCTTCGGCTGTCCGGATGCCGCTCTCGGCTATGAATAGTGTTCCGTTGCCGCCGTATTTCTCCAGAAGGTTTTCAGTGTTCGCAATATCCACGGTGAATGTTTTGAGGTCCCGGTTGTTGATGCCGATGATTTCGGGGCTGATTTTCAACGCGCGTTCCATCTCCGCTTCATCATGCACTTCTACCAGTACATCGAGGCCGAGTGATTTCGCATGTGTATAGAGCCTGTCGAGTGCCTCGTCAGTGAGTGCAGCGACGATAAGCAGGATGACATCGGCGCCGGCACGGTATGCATTGTTGATCTGACGCTCATCGATGATGAAATCTTTATTGAGCACCGGTACATCGACTGCCCGTTTGACAGATTCAAGATCCGCCATGCTTCCGGAGAAGAACTTCTGATCCGTAAGGACGGAAACCGCGTCCGCTCCGCCCGCTGCGTATTTCGCTGCCTGCTCCCTCGGATTGACGCCCTGGTTGATATTGCCTTTTGACGGAGAAGCGCGTTTCACTTCGGAAATCACTGCCATTGTCCCGGCAGTTTCCAGCCGCTCACGCAATGACCTGGGCTTTCTGTCCGTGATCACCGGGTCTGACGTCAGGCTGTCCAGTTCCTTTTTCTTCTGAACGATGATGTCATCTAGGATCGTTGCCATCTATATCACTCTTTCATTGGAATATTTGATCATGTTGTTCAGTTTCGCAAGCGCATTGCCTGTCTCCAGGCTCTCCCTTGCCAAATCAATGCCGGATTCTATTGAATCCGCCGCACCGCCTGCGTACATGCCGAGTCCCGCATTCAGGAGGACTGTGTCCCTTTGTGCCGGGGTTGCCGTGCCTTCAAGTACATTTTTCAGGATCGCTGCGTTTTCCCTGCTGTCCCCGCCGACAATCTCTTCGAGCGGGTATGTCGTGAGCCCGACATCCTCCGGTGTGAATTTCTTTTCATAGATTGCGCCCCGCTCGAGCAGTGCCATATGATTCTCACCCGCAAGTGACGCTTCGTCCATGAAGCCTGCACCGTTTATGACCACCGCCCGTTTCCTTCCGAGACGCTTCAGCACAGTCGCCATCATCACCAGCTGGCTGCGGTCGTATATCCCGAGGAACTGATGATCGAGTTCCACCGGGTTGATGAGCGGCCCGATGAGGTTGAAGATCGTCGGCACTTTAAGGTCCTGCCTGACTTTCATGATCTGCTTCAGTTTCGGATGCACATGCGGCGCAAAGAGGAATGCGATATTGTTTTCCTGCAGCATGAGATCCGTATCCTCAGGACCGAAATCGAGTGAAATGCCGAGTTCAGACAATACATCAGAACTGCCGGTCTTGCTCGTTACGCTCCTGTTGCCGTGTTTTGCGATTGTCACATTTGCCCCGGCCAGCACGAATGCCGAAGCCGTAGAAATATTGAAGCTGTGTGAACCGTCTCCGCCCGTGCCGCAATTGTCCATGACATTCGGCATCGTGCGTCTGATCGGCATCGCGTTTTCCCTGAGTACTTCAACGAGTGCGGCGATCTCATCCACTGTTTCACCTTTTGCTTTGAGTGCCATCAGGAAGGCTGCCACTTCAGAATCACTGACTGCATCGTTCAGTATGATTTCCACTGCCTCCGCCATTTCTTTGAACTCCAGATTTTTTCGTTTTGATAACTTTATTAAATGTGTGCGCAAGTTTCTTTTATCAACCGGTAGTTTAAGTGCCTGATTTGTGTTCATTGTCCATTTCTCCTTTCGAATAAAAAAAGCCTCCACAGACTGATTGCCTGTGGAGGACGATATCACCGCGGTGCCACCTCGTGTTAATGCGGGTCAATTGACCCTGCATTCTCTCATTCGTGTAATGTACGACATACATTCGCATATAGGATTCAGGCCCATTCAGAACAGATGCATGTGCCGGTTTCCACCATCCCGGTTCTCTGTAACACGCGATCTTGTCCCTACTTGTTCTGAAATACGAAATTATATGATTGTGCGCAACTGCCAAATGAATACAAAAAGCTCCCCGTTCACTATAAAAGGACGGGGAGCCGTGGTACCACCTTTATTGACCGGTCAAAACCGGTCCACTCTGGCTGCAGCCAAAATTCCGACTGCAAATCCCTGTAACGCAGGATACACGCCAGAGCCTAATCTCAAAAAAATTTCAGCTTCTGGTTCTACGGAAGTCCATTCACAAATCCAATGTACCGGTTCACACCTGCCACCGGCTCTCTGTAACATAGGGGGTTGCTACTCATCTTCCTAAATCATGCTATTCAAATGGTTGAATCCTATACTAATACACAGAATTCAATAATGCAAGCCTTAAATGAAAGTTTTTTCTGAAAAATTAAATTACTCTATGCCCAATGACGGTACCTGATCGCTTCGGCAGTACGCTTGATGCCTACGACATAAGCCGCCAGACGCATATCCACACGACGGTTCTCATGTACTTTATAAACTTCGTCAAATGATTCCCTCATTTTCCTGACGAGAAGTTCATGGATTTCATCATCATCCCAGTAGTAGCCCTGTTTGTTCTGTACCCATTCGAAATAAGATACTGTCACACCGCCGGCAGATGCCAGTACATCCGGTACGAGCAGCTTTCCATTTTCAGTGAGTATATCCGTTGCCTTCTGTGTTGTCGGACCGTTTGCCGCCTCACAGATGATCTCCGCTTTGATCCGGTGGGCATTCTCCTCTGTAATCTGATTGGCGATTGCCGCAGGCACAAGAATATCACAGTCCAATTCAAGCAGTTCTTCATTCGTCACTACTTGAAGACCCAGCTCCTCCGCTATGTCCACCTTGTCTTTGTTTTCGATGACATAATCGACATCGATGCCCTCCGGATGACAGACACCGCGTGTAGACCTGGACACCCCGACGATCTTCGCACCTTTATCATACAGAATCTTGGAAATGAAGCTGCCTGCGTTGCCGAACCCCTGGACTACGACACGTGCATCCTCAATCTTGATGCCGCGTTTTTCAAGCGCCTGCTCGATGACGATCACCGCACCCATGGCTGTGGCCGTATTACGGCCTTTGGAACCGCCCAACGCCAGCGGCTTTCCTGTTATGAATTCGAACGCGTTATCCGAGTGTTTCACACTGTACTCATCCATCATCCAGGCCATCACCTGGGCATTCGTATATACATCAGGCGCCGGTATGTCTTTTGCCGGACCGACAATCTGCGATACGGCTCTGACATATCCGCGGGAAATACTTTCCAATTCCTTGTCACTCAATTCCTTCGGATTACAGATGACTCCGCCTTTTCCGCCGCCGTACGGCAGGCCGACGATGCCTGCTTTCAAAGTCATCCACATTGAAAGTGCAATCACTTCCTCTTCTGTCACGTCCGGATGGAAACGGATGCCGCCTTTAGTCGGCCCCGCAGCATCGCTGTGCTGTGCCCGGAAACCGGTGAACACTTTCACCGATCCATCATCCATATGTACAGGTATGCGCACTTTAAGCAGCCTTTCAGGCTCCTTGATCAGTTCGTACATACCTTCATCGAAACCGAGCATGTCCAATGCCTCGTGAATCACCGATTGTGTTGATGTAATAAGATTAGAAGTCTTCCCCATTTTTTTACCACCCATTAATAAGATTTCTGTCACTGAATCACATTATAGTGTAGATTTAATTATATTTTGTATATTTATACCATAAATTGTCTACACCGGGTACTTCCCTATAATTGAAAAGGCTGAGAAATATGTGTTGCCCCGATATGTGTTTATTATTGAATAATTCCATCAATTTAAATATTTATAATAATACAAAAGTTCGCATAATGCAAGTGAAATAAGAAGACCAGTTTCCCCTGTTAATAAAATTTTCCCGGATGGATTATCCATTCCATAAGGGAGTGATGATACTTATGAACGGGCTTCTGCTGCTTGAAACTGAAAATGACCCGGAAATCCTAAGGATTCCCGGGTCTTCTGATTCATGCTTATAAATTTCTTATGCCCAGCCTCTGTATCTCGCTGCTTCGGCTGTACGTTTGATGCCGATGATGTATGCTGCAAGGCGCATATCGATCTGACGCTTATCATGCAGGTCATAGATTTCATTGAAAGCTTTTCTGAGTTTGAGTTCAAGTTTCTCATTGACTTCATCTTCATCCCAGTAATAGCCCTGGTTGTTCTGTACCCATTCGAAATAGGACACTGTTACCCCTCCTGCAGACGCAAGCACATCAGGAACGATGAGTTTTCCGTTTTCAGTGAGGATTTTCGTCGCTTCTTTCGTCGTTGGTCCGTTTGCCGCTTCACAGATGATTTCAGCTTTGATGTCATTTGCATTCTCTTCTGTGATCTGATTGGCAATCGCTGCCGGTATGATGATGTCACAGTCGAGCCCGAACAATTCATGGTTGGACAGAACGTCATCGAACAGGTTGGTCACCATACCAAAGCTGTCACGACGATCCAGTAAGTAATCGATATCGAGTCCGTTTGGATCATGGAGCGCACCGTTGGCATCAGAGATACCTACGATCTTTGCACCTTTATCTGACAGGAGTTTGGAAAGGAAGCTTCCCGCATTCCCGAATCCTTGGATTACGATACGGACATCTTCCATCTTCATATTGCGTTTTTCCATTGCCTGTTCAAGACACAGTACAACCCCCATCGCTGTTGCACGGTCACGTCCCTGCGAACCGCCCAATACAAGTGGTTTACCTGTAATGAAGCCCGGAGAGTTGAATTCGTCAATCATGCTGTACTCATCCATCATCCACGCCATGATCTGTGAGTTCGTGAATACATCCGGTGCAGGTATATCCTTCGCCGGTCCGACAATCTGGGAAATTGCACGGACGTAGCCACGGCTCAGACGTTCAACTTCCTCGATGCTCATCTCACGCGGGTCACAAACAATTCCGCCTTTACCCCCGCCATACGGCAGATCGACGATGCCCGCTTTGAGAGTCATCCACATGGACAGGGCCACGACTTCCTCCTCATTTACATCAGGGTGGAAGCGTACGCCGCCTTTTGTCGGCCCCACAGCATCATTATGCTGTGCACGATATCCAGTGAATACTTTAACAGAACCATCATCCATACGTACCGGAATACGCACAGTCAATAGACGCATCGGTTCTTTCATAAGTTCATACATGCCCTCATCAAAACCGAGTTTGTCCAAAGCTTCATGCATGATCGCCTGTGTAGAAGTGATAAGATTTGATTTCTCTGACATTTTTTATCCGCCTCTTTTTATGAAACTGTTTTCAACTTCATTGTATCATATTAAAACTTTTTTTAAAGCGTTATTTGGACAGCACTGATTTCACTTTTTCGAGGGCCCAGTCAAGGTCTTCTTTCGATATGACGAGCGGTGGAGCGAAACGGATGACAGTCTCATGTGTCTCTTTACACAGGATGCCGAGCTCCTTCAGTTCTTCACAGTATGGGCGTGCCGCTTCTGTAAGTTCCACACCGATGAACAGGCCGCGTCCTCTGATTTCCTTGATTGCCGGATTATCGATTTTCTCAAGTTCAGCCTTGAAGTATTCACCCAGTTCGTTGGATCTTTCAATCAGGTTTTCATCGATCATTACATCAAGTGCCGCTTCTGAAACTGCACATGCAAGCGGGTTGCCGCCGAACGTGGAACCGTGTGATCCCGGGTTGAATACTCCGAGCACTTCTTTGTCTGCAAGGACAGCTGAAATCGGGAATACCCCGCCGCCGAGTGCCTTACCGAGGATATATACATCCGGTTTCACATTATCCCAGTCCGTTGCGAACAGTTTGCCGGAACGGCCGAGTCCTGCCTGGATTTCATCAGCAACGAAAAGCACGTTGTGTTCGTCACACAGTTCACGTACTTGTTTCAGGAAACCTTCCGGCGGAATGTTGATGCCTGCCTCGCCCTGGATCGGTTCGAGGAGAACAGCTGCAGTATTTTCATTGATCTGCGCTTTAATCTGTTCGATATCACCAAAATCAACGAGCTTGATGCCGTCCAGCAACGGGCCGTATCCGCGGCGGTATTCCGGTTCAGATGACAGTGATACTGCAGCTACCGTACGTCCATGGAAGTTCTGGTTCATTGCAATGATTTCCGCTTTTTCATCTTCGACACCTTTGACATCATATGCCCAGCGGCGCACTGCTTTGATTGTCGTTTCCACTGCTTCTGCTCCGGTGTTCATCGGAAGTGCCATATCTTTGCCTGCAAGTTTACAGACCTTTTCATACCATGGTCCAAGTTTATCGGAGTGGAATGCACGGGAAGTCAGTGTCAGTTTGTCCGCCTGATCTTTCAGCGCCTGAATGATTTTTGGATGTCTGTGTCCCTGGTTGACTGCTGAATATGCACTGAGCATATCGAGGTATTTATTCCCTTCAGGGTCTTTCACCCATACACCTTCGGCTTCGGAAATGACGATTGGAAGCGGATTGTAGTTTGGTGCTCCATAATGGTTTGTCTGTTCAATGATTTCTTGTGATTTTGTCATATTGACACCCTTTCTTGGCGAACAGCAGGAGTTCATCTGCCTGCTGTCCTGATTATATTTGTAATGTATCACTAATTATAGCTGTTCTGAAGATGTTTTGCCCTGCATATGCAATGTCAGGTAGTCCGGCCCGCCGGCTTTGGAGTCCGTTCCGGACATCTTGAAGCCGCCGAATGGCTGGTATCCGACGATTGCTGCGGTACAGCCGCGGTTGAAGTACAGGTTACCCACCATGAAATCACGGCGCGCCTGCTCGATGTGCTCACGGTTCTGCGTAATGACAGCCCCGGTCAGGCCATAGTCCGTCGCGTTGGCATACTCGATCGCCTGATCGAAGTCCCTGGCCGTCGTGAATCCGACGAATGGTCCGAAAATCTCTTCCTGCATCACACGGTCATCATGCTTCAGACCAGAGAAGATGGTCGGATGGACGAAGTGTCCCGTATCATTTTCCGTGATGCCGCCGGCTTTGAGTTCCCCTTCTTTCTTACCGATTTCGATGTACTTCTCAATTTTTTCAAGGGAAGCATCATCGATGACCGGGCCGACATTGACATCAGATTCAGGATTGCCGACTTTAAGTGCTTTCGTTTTGGCCACCACTTTCGCGAGCAATTCATCGTGGATATCCTCAAGTGCGATGACACGGGAACAGGCCGAACATTTCTGTCCACTGAAGCCGAATGCAGAATACGTGATGGCTTCAGCCGCCAGTTCCAGGTCGGCATCGGAATCCACAACGATGGTATCCTTGCCGCCCATTTCAGCAATCACCCGCTTGAGGTGCGTCTGACCTTTTTGGACGATGGCCGCTTTTTCATAAATGTTTGTGCCGACATCCCGTGAGCCGGTGAAGGACACGAAGCGGGTATCCTTATGTTCAACCAGATAGTCGCCGATATCCCGGGAAGAGCCGGGAATGAAGTTTACGACGCCTTTCGGCATGCCCGCTTCCTCCAGGACTTCCATGAATTTGTAGGCCACAACCGGAGTCCGGGATGACGGTTTGAGCAGCACCGTGTTCCCCGTCACCAGGGCAGCCGCAGTTGTTCCCGCCATGATGGCGAAGGCGAAGTTCCACGGAGAAATCACCAGTCCGACACCGAGTGGTATGTAATGGAACTGGTTATATTCCCCCGGACGGGATTCCACATGTTCGCCATCTTTGATTTTAAGGTTATTCCGTCCATAATACTCCAGGAAGTCGATGGCTTCAGCTGTATCCGCATCTGCCTCTTTCCACGGCTTACCGGCTTCTTTGACAAGCAGAGCGGTAAATTCGAACTTGCGTTTCCGGATGATCGCCGCCGCTTTGAACAGCACATCAGAACGGAATTCAAAAGTGGATTTCCGCCAGGATTCAAATGTTTCCAGCGCCACATCCATGGCTTGCTGGGCATGTTCCTGCTTCGCCTGGGACATCTGTCCGATCGTCTCCGACTTATTTGCAGGGTTGTAGGACTCCTTTTTATCCCCCGTCATGACGCGTTCGCCGCCGATGATCAATGGATAGTCCTGACCCAGATAAGATTTGACCGTTTTTAACCCCTCTTGAAGCTGTTGCCGGTTTTCCGCCTGGGAAAAGTCCGTAAATGGTTCGTGTTTGTACGGTATCATTACAGATGACCTCCTTAAAGTGTTTAATCTATAAATTATAATGAACGTTTTATCAGAGTTTTTCAACCCTTTCGATAACTGTATCACACTGCAAAATCAAAGGCCCTGCAAACCTATTCAAGACTTTCAATATCTATACAATTTACAGATTATAATTCATTAATACATTAACCTTTTTACGTTCGTGTGATGAAAACTTTATTCACAAAAAATTATGTAAGCGTTTTTAAAACACGCCTGTTACAGCACTTACATCCGGTTGTTTTTCACTGAAAATAAAAAAATCCGCAGCATCGAGCTGCAGATTTCTAAGTTTAAGCCGCGTTATAAAAAGAGAGACGAAATCATTTATCCTTAAGTTCTCTCTTTGCTTCGTCAATCCATTCCGGCATCTTTTGTCTGATGGATTCGAATCCATATTTCTCCGTCTCCCTGATCTGTTCCAAAACAGACCGCCT
>CAYTIR010000026.1:0-29277 GCA_964437955.1 uncultured Staphylococcaceae bacterium | reverse complement strand
TCTTTCTAAACAGTACCATCAATTCAGTTTTAAACTAAAAAGGCCAGTACATCCGGATTCCTGGATATAATGGCCTTTTGTCTTACTGCCTATTCAGATGTTGTTTCACTTCACTGATGAAGTACAGGCTCCCTGTGACAAGCAGCGTATCTCCTTCAAAGCTTTCGATAAACTGTTTGAAATCATTCACCTTATGCTTATTCGGATGATCGACTGTCTCATATAGCTCTGTCATGGACAAAGCTTTTGGAAAATCAAAATGCGTCACGATGAATTCGTCGGCAATTTCAGACAGCATATCAACCATCGTCTTCAAAGGCTTTCCTTCTATCGCTGAAAAGAGCACAGTGATGGTCCTGTCACTGTAATTCTGTCTGATGGTATTTACAAGTGCACCTACCGCTTCATTATTATGAGCCCCATCCAGAATGATGAGCGGTTCTTCCTGTACTTTTTCGATACGCCCCGGCCATGTCATTTCTTCCACGCCATGGATCAGTTTATTGAAATCGAGGATGGCTTTATTATTATCATGCAGTTCCAACAGTGCTGCAATAGCCAGTGCTGCGTTTTCCTCCTGATGCCGGCCGGCCATTTTCAATTGGATATCCTGGAAGTCATACTGTCCATATTGAAATTGAAATTCTGCCTCATCTGAAACTCTGATCAGGAGGATATCCCGATCCAGCTCAATGCCTTTGGCATGATTTTCATCCAGTACTTTGTGGATGTAATCCCGTACAGTGTCATCTTTGACACTGAATACAAGAGGAATGCCCGGTTTGATGACCCCGCTTTTATCTTTGGCGATATCGAGCAGAGTCCCTCCAAGTATATTCGTATGATCCAGGCCGACGCTCGTCAATACTGTCATAATCGGCTCAAATACATTTGTGGAATCATTTGCGGCTCCGAGCCCCGCTTCTATCAGGACAAAATCGACGGATCTCAGTCTGCCGAAATAAACAAACATCATCATTGTTATGATTTCGAACTCTGTCGCCGTACCAAGATCCGTTTCTTGTTCCATTCTTTCACTGACCGGCCGTACGATTTCAACGAGCCGCACGATATCTTCATCACTGACAGGCCGGCCGTCCACTGAAATGCGCTCATTGAATGTTTCTATATAAGGTGACGTGAATGTTCCGACTTCATAGTCATTGTAATTCAGCGCATTTCTCATGTAGGAGACAGTCGAGCCTTTGCCATTCGTTCCGACAACATGGATTCCATTGATATTCTTCTCCGGATTACCGAGCCTTTCAAGCATCCATTTCATTCGTTTGACACCAGGTTTTATCCCGAATTTAATGCGCTCATGAATCCAGTCGAGACCATCTTTGTAGTTCATGTTCTAACCCTTTCTTTTAAGGCTTTCCAGACGTTCTTTCACTTCATTGTACTGAGACTGGTAGCCGAGCTTTTTCTCTTTCTCCTGATCAACAACCGCTGCGGGGGCATTGTTTACGAACTTTTCGTTGCCAAGTTTACCATTCACCCGTTTAAGTTCCCCTTCCAGACGCTTAAGTTCCTGCTCCAGACGGGCAACTTCCTCCTCCATGTTGATCAATCCGGACAGCGGCAGGATAACTGTCGCACCTTTGACGACATCTGTTTTCGCATCCTCTTCCACTTTAATGCTGTCTGAAATTTCCAGGGATGCCGGATTACAGAATCTGTCGATGTAACTGCGGTTGGCTTCAACTGCATTACGTCTTTCCTTATCTTTCACTTCTATCTGGATGTCGATTGGCTTGGAGAGCGGCGAGTTCACGGCACTCCTTGTCTGCCTTACTGATTTTATGATATCCACAAGAAGTGCCATACCTTCTTTGGATGCTGGATATTTATGATTTTCATCCACCACCGGCCACTCGCTGATTACGATAGAACGGTTTCCATCAATCGTCTGATATATCTCTTCCGTTACAAACGGCATGAATGGATGCAGCATTTTTAAAATGCTGTCCAGTGTATGGAGCAATACTGAACGCGTCATCGCTTTCTCTTCATCCGTACCTTCGGTCATCGGCACTTTTGCCATCTCGATGTACCAGTCACAGAACTCATCCCATATGAAGTTGTATAGGATACGCCCCACTTCACCAAACTCGTATTTTTCAGATAGTCGTGTCACATCTTCTATCGTTTCATTCAAACGTGTCAAAATCCATTCATCAGCAAGTGTCTTTTTGCCATCGAGATTAATATCTTCCATACCGAAATCTTCACCAATATTCATCAGACCGAACCTTGAGGCATTCCATATCTTATTGATGAAGTTCCATACGGATTCCACTTTGTCATCCGTATATTTCAGGTCCTGCCCAGGTGTTGATCCTGTCGCCAGGAAGTATCTCATCGCATCCGCGCCATATTTATCAATGACATCCATCGGATCGACACCATTCCCCAGAGACTTGGACATTTTACGATTCTGCTCATCACGTACCAGGCCGTGCAGAAGCACATCGTCAAACGGATTTTCCCCGGTGTGTTCAAGGGAGGAGAAGATCATTCGCGCCACCCAGAAGAATATGATGTCATAACCTGTAACAAGGACGTTGGTCGGGAAGAATTTTTTCAAGTCTTCCGTCTCTTCAGGCCAGCCCATTGTGGAAAACGGCCACAATGCACTGGAGAACCATGTATCGAGCACATCCTCATCCTGCTCCCAATTTTCAACATCTGCCGGCGGCTCCATCCCTACATGAATTTCACCCGATTCTTTATGGTACCAGGCAGGTATCTGATGTCCCCACCACAGTTGACGGGAAATGCACCAGTCTCGAATATCCCCCATCCATCTGCGGAAAGTTGAATCGAAGCGTTCTGGCACAAATTGTATCGGATCATCGGAATCCTGGTTATCCAGACTTCTTTCAGCCAATGTATCCATGCTGACGAACCACTGGGTGGACAAATAGGGCTCGACTACTGCATCGCTGCGCTCTGAATGTCCGACTGAATGCACATGCGGTTCGATTTCAATCATGAATCCTTCTTCTTCAAGATCTTTGACCAGCTCTTTTCTGCATTCAAACCGGTCCATTCCTGCATATTTTCCGGCGAGTTCATTCATGGAGCCATCAGGATGCATGACATTGACCCGCTCGAGATTGTGCCGCTCCCCGATGACAAAGTCGTTCGGGTCATGCGCAGGTGTCACTTTCATTACCCCTGTCCCGAATTCTTTATCAACGTAGCCATCAGCAATAATCGGCAGCTTTCGGCCGACAACCGGCAGAATTGCATGCTTACCGATGACATCTTTGTAGCGCTCATCCTCGGGATGGACTACGATTGCAGTATCTCCAAGCATCGTTTCCGGACGCGTCGTAGCAATTTCTAAATGACCACCGTCTTCAAGCGGGTATTTCACGTGATAGAAATTCCCTTCGATTTCTCTGTGAATCACTTCGATGTCACTCAGAGCTGTCTGAGTAGCAGGGTCCCAGTTGATGATATACTCACCACGGTAAATCAACCCTTTATTGTACATATCCACGAATACTTTGCGTACTGCCTTGGATAATCCATCATCCATGGTAAAACGTTCTTTATCATAATCAAGACCCAGACCAAGCTTCTCCCACTGGCTTCTGATAAAACTCGCATATTCCTCTTTCCAGTTCCAGGCATGTTCAAGGAATTTTTCCCGGCCGATATCATGACGATTGATGCCCTGTTCACGGAGCCGTGCATCCACTTTGGCCTGTGTCGCTATCCCTGCATGGTCCATACCAGGCAGATACAGTACTTCATAGCCCTGCATCCGCTTCATACGTGTGATGATATCCTGCAGTGTCGTATCCCATGCATGTCCGAGGTGAAGCTTCCCCGTCACGTTCGGCGGCGGGATGACTATGGAATAAGGCTCTTTATCCGATTTGGCGTCCGATTTGAAATAGCCTGATTCCACCCATTTTTTATATTTGCCTGTTTCCACTTTCGTTGGATTGTACTTTGTCGGCATATCCATAATAATCTCTCCTTATTTTTTGCATAATAAAACCCCCTGTCCAAAAATAGGACGGGAGTTCCGCGGTACCACCTAAATTCAGCATAATTGCATGCTGCTCTTGAAATGATTAACGCTCATCAGACGTCCCACCCTACTTTATTTCAGGCAGAATCAGCAGGCAGACTACATTCACGGTATGCTTCGGTATGTTCACAGCTCTCACATACTCTCTTTAACCCGCGTTACCGGAACCTTCTGCCAAAATTTTTATAGATTTAAGTTTATAGTATTCCAACCATGCTGAACTGTCAAGTTTCTTCGCCGTTCTGCTTACGTCGTCTGCGGTTCCTGGACAGGATGATGTTGATGACCGGAGCAACAACCAGCAGAATGAAGAATATGCGGAAAATATGATAGCTTGAAATCATAGCGATATTGGCACCCATTTCAACAGCGACTATGATGATCTGTCCGATTCCCCCAGGTGCAGCACTCAGGAACAAGTCATTGAAATTATGTTCTGTGAACATGATGAAAATGATGACGATCAGCATCGTCCCCAGAATCAACAGCACATTTTGGATTAACATGGAGATGACCATACGGCCATTCAGACGATTGATAAGGGATGAAATCTGCAAACCGATACGAATACCAAACAAAATTTGAGCCATATACATGAATTCGACATTCAGTGAAAATGTATGATCCGTAATGAGGTTCCATATCAGTATGCTGAGCATCGGAGCAATCATCACAGGGACAGGAAATTTCAAGGACTTCAGGATAAATGTCAACACGACTGCGCCTGCTGCCAGAAGAAGCATCCCTGGAGTGAGTACATCAGTGATATCCGGTACAGCATCTGCCGGAATACCGGCGCCGCCGGCAGAAAACATACTCGCAATGAAAGGCACGAAGATCACTACGAGCACGATACGAGACATCTGTGTCAGGGTAACCAGAAGCAGGTCGGCCCGTTTCTCTTCCTCTGCCATGATGATCATCTGTGACAGTGCACCCGGAGTCGTCGCAAGGACTGCCGTCTCATATGTACAACCGGTCATTTTCATAAAAAACCTTGCCAGAATCAGGCTGACGGCGATGACCATCAATGTGAGGAGTACAATATTAAACACATCATTCTGCATATCCAGTATCGTTTCTTTAGTGAATGTGGATCCTATTTCTATACCGATGATGAATATTCCAATATCCCCCATCCATTTCTTAAATCCAACAACACTTCCGAACAGCCGGTAAAAGATTACCGTGGCAATCATGGAACCGAAAAGCCAGGGTAGAATCAGACCCATGGTCTGCAGCAGCCAGGAAAGGATGAATGCTGCTACGAATAATGCCAACAGCCACATATATTTCACATGGTACACCTCCTTTATCCATTGTTGTCTATTTTATATTACTGAAGCGCAAAACAAAAACCTCCACATGACATGCGGAGGTTTTGTCAATTATTGACCGGCCATGAATTCATAGAGCGCAGTCAGATCTTCATCACCAATCTGATCCTGACTGAATGCCGGCATCGAGCCTTTACCGTTTCTTACTGTTTCAGTGAAAGTTGCTTCATCAAGGCTGGTTCCTGCCAGTGCTGGTCCCATACCGCCGGAGAAATCTTCTCCATGACATGAAGCACAGTTATCGCGGGCAAATCCTTCAGCGTCAAAGTCGCCTGTTGAAGCCTGTTCGCCGCCACCTTCTTCGGAGCTTTCTTCACCGCCACCGGATGACTCTTCAGAAGATTCCTCTTCTTCCCCGCCGCCGGTAAGTGGAATACCACCATTACCTGTAGCAAGATGGATAACAAGCGGGATAAGTAACAAAATAATGATGATAGGAGTGATCCACACAAGTGGGTTTTTTTTGTCATCTTCTTTATGTTCAATCATTTCTCTGTTTTGGCCTTCAACGTAAGTTTTATCTTCGTCTTTTTGCCCTTTCATGTACTTGTCTTTATCGGACACATGTTTGTCCTTATCATTAGCCATGTGCACAACCTCCATTTATATGTTTAACTTAATTATACACTTTATTTATTTTCCGTAAACTGTATAAAGGCACTTATTCTGCTTTAATTTTATCAAGAGCATTATTGAATGCCGTTAAAGTTTTCTGGATATCTGCTTCAGTATGCTTGGTGGACAGGAACATACCTTCAAATTGGGAAGGCGGCAAATAAATGCCTTCTTCAAGCAGGTTGCGGTACATTTTGGCAAACAGTTCAAGGTCACTTGTGTTAGCCGAATCAAAATCAGTGACAGGCCCTTCCGTGAGGAAGAATCCAATCATGGATCCTGCACGGTTTACTGTAATCGGATACCCTTTTTCGTTAAAGATTTCTTTGAGCCCATTCTCCAGCAGGTCTCCAAGCTTGTTGAAATGTGCGTAGCTTTCCGGTGTCAGCTGCTTCAATGTTTCGAGCCCTGCAGTCATTGCGAGTGGATTACCGGAGAGCGTCCCTGCCTGATAAACATCACCGACGGGTGCCATATGTTCCATGATATCCCTGCGTCCGCCGTATGCACCGACCGGCAATCCGCCGCCGATCACTTTACCGAGGCACGTTAAATCGGGCGTGACATCGAAATGACCCTGTGCAGAGTTATATCCCACTCTGAACCCTGTCATCACTTCATCGAAAATGAGCAATGTCCCATTATCTTCTGTAAGTTCACGGACAAACTCCAAGTAGCCTTCCACCGGTGGCACGACGCCCATGTTACCGGCCACCGGTTCCATGATGACTGCTGCGATATCTTCACCAAATTGATCGAAAGCCTCTTTCAGACTTTCCTGATCATTGTACGGCACTGTAATCGTATTTGCCGCCGTCCCTTCAGGCACACCCGGGGAATCCGGGAGCCCGAGTGTCGCCACACCGCTGCCCGCCTTTATCAGCAGTGAATCACTGTGACCGTGATAACATCCTTCAAATTTAAGGATTTTATTTCGACCGGTGAATCCTCTGGCCAGTCTGAGTGCAGCAAGCGTCGCTTCAGTGCCGGAGGATACCATGCGCACCATTTCAACAGACGGCACACGGTCTATTACCAGTTCGGCCAGTTCATTCTCCAACGCTGTAGGCGCACCAAAACTCGTTCCCTTTTTCGCGGCTTCAGAAACGCTGTCTACTACCTGATCATCACTGTGACCAAGGATCAGAGGTCCGAAACTGAGCACATAATCAATATATTCATTGCCGTCCACATCATAAGTCCTGGCATCTTTGGCATGGTCGATGAAGATCGGATCCATCCCTACTGAATTAAATGCTCTTACTGGACTGTTCACGCCACCCGGCATGAGTTCTTTTGCTTTTTTATAAAGTGATTTCGAATTTTCGTACATGCTATTCCATCCCTTCATCAATCATTCTGCAAATATCTTTTGCGAAATAAGTGATAATCATATCTGCTCCTGCACGTTTCATGGATACCATCTGTTCCATGATTACTTCCTCATCCAAAAGTCCCATATCTACGGCTGTTCTCGTCATGGAATACTCCCCGCTTACATTATAGGCAACAACCGGTACATTCGAGTTGTTCCTGACATCCCGGATGATGTCCAGATAGGACAATGCCGGTTTGACAATCATCATGTCACATCCTTCATCCAGGTCACTCTGTAATTCCCTTTGGGCTTCCAGACGGTTTGCCGGATCCATCTGATATGTTCTCCTGTCACCGAATGATGGCGTGGATTCTGCAGCATCTCTGAACGGACCATAAAATTTAGAGGCATACTTGATTCCATAGCTCATAATAGGAATATCTTCAAATCCATTATCATCCAGACCTTTTCTGATCTCAGTGACAAAGCCGTCCATCATATTGCTGGGTGCAATGATATCCGCACCCGCTTTCGCCTGTGAAACAGCCGTTTTGACAAGCAGTGGAAGCGTACTATCATTGTCCACATCTTTCGAAACATGGTCGATCAGACCACAATGCCCATGATCCGTGTATTCACAGAGGCATGTATCCAGTATGACTAGAATTTCAGGATGCAGTTTCTTACTGATTCGGCATGCTTCCTGAACAACACCGTGGTCATGATAAGCACCCGTGCCTTCTGCATCCTTTTCATTCGGAATGCCGAAGAATATCACAGATTTTATTCCCAGTTTTTTTACCTCATCAAGTTCTTTTTCAAGCAGGTTCAAAGAGACCTGGAATACGCCCTTCATGGAAGGGACATCTTTGCGTACATCATCTGCCTCAACAACAAATATCGGATAGATGAGGTCTTCTTTGGCCACCTTCGTCTCCCTGACCATATCTCGCATATACGCCGATCTTCTCATACGGCGGTGTCTGTCAAATTTCATTTTCGCACCTCTATTTAATACTATTTTCGAGCAGGGAAATCATATTCTGCAGTGTTTCTTTCCCTGGTTGTATACTCTCTATCTGATACTTTTTCAAAGCATCATGTGTCACATGGCCGATTGCAGTCACAACGATATCATTCAGTTTTTCCGGTCCAATCCTCTGCATGAACGTATCCACACCCGATGGACTCGAAAAAGTGATCGCATAAGGGGAAGTCTGCAGAAGACTTTCGATCCTTGCAAAAGATTCTTCATTCGGAACAGGCTGATACAGTCTGAATCGGGTAACTTCAGCACCCGAGCTATTCAGATAATTGTACATAAGCGGACGGGCATTCGTACTCACGGGATATAGGATTTTTTCACCTGACTCGACACTGAACTCTTCCATGAATTTTTCCTGAGTGTAGCCACTTGGTTCAAAATCGACATCCAATCCATGTCTGACCATGGCCTCACTTGTCTTTTTGCCTATACTGGCCAGTCTTTTATAGCGGACTTGATCTAAAAATGGAATAAAATGTTCTACTGCATTTGGACTTGTCAGCACAAGCCAATCATATTCCGTATCGAATATGGCAGCATCGAAGGACAATAATTCAGTTTTGATCACAGGGGTATGCTCAACATCAAAAATCTCAGTAAACGCATCCCCTATCCTGCTCTGTGTGACTATGATGAACGGTTTAGAGGGACTCATTGATTTTATCAATGATTCCTTTCGCCCCGATACGTTCCATTTCATCAGCTACTAGATTACCAAGCGTTTCAGGATTTTCATGAGATTTTTTTACAAGATACTGCTCGCTGCCGTCTTCCGGCATGATCAGACCTGTCATATAGAGTTCCCCGTCTTCATACTCAGCATACCCGCCAATCGGCACTTGACAGCTGCCGTCCATACGCTTCAGGAAAGTACGCTCTGCAGTCGTACAGACCGCATCCTTTTTTGAATGGACTTTCTGAAGCATTTCGATAAGTTCCCTGTCATCAGAACGGCACTCAATCCCAAGTGCACCCTGTGCAATCGCCGGTATGAATGTTTCCGGATCCAAATACTCCGTAACAATTTTATCGGACCAGCCCATGCGCTTAAGTCCTGCCGCAGCGAGGATGATCGCATCGTATTCGCCTGATTCCATCTTCTTGATGCGGGTATCGATGTTTCCACGTACCCATTTGACTTCAATGTCATCTCTTACGGCAAGCAGCTGGGCCCCACGCCGCAGGCTGCTCGTTCCGACTACACTGCCGGCTGGCAAGTCTTTAAAAGGAACTTTGCCATTGGAAAGAAACGCATCACGCATATCCTCACGCTGGGGAACACAGGCAATTGTAAAGCCTTCCGGCATCGTACTCGGTACATCTTTCAAGCTGTGGATCGCCATATCAATTTCCTTGTCCTGGAGTGCCTGTTCAATTTCTTTTACGAATAGGCCTTTGCCTCCGACTTTGGACAGCTGGACATCGACAATCCTGTCACCTTTAGTGACAATTTCTTTAATTTCAATATCCATATCCGGATAATGTTCTTTCAAACTTTTTATAAACTGTCTCGATTGAGTCAGTGCCAAATCACTGCGTCGTGATCCTACGATAAATTTTCGCATATGGTATTTCTCCTTTAATATCCCCAAAAATGGAAATGGGATAATTGTGTAATGAAAATATAATTAAGCATGCATATGATGAATATAATGATATTCAGCTTGGCGAAGCGCAAAATATTATACTCCGATTTCAGATGGAACAACAATGCAGCATACATCAGGACAACAACAAATGTGCCAAGCACTTTAAAATCAGTAAAAATTTCCATTCCAATTATATTGATGCCCCACATCGCTCCAAGTAATACGCTGATCGTCATACTGGACACACCAAAAAGCATTGAGCGCACCATCATTTTTTCCGCCGTTCCTATGCTGAATAATGAAAAGAAAAGCCGATTGAAACGTTTCTTTTTCAGATTATCATATTGAATAATATAAATCACGGCATGTAACAATGAGACGAAAAATAAAACATAAGCAAACAATGCCAGTCCGACATGAATTACAAGCAGTTCATTCATTAAAGTAGAAACTTCCGTTATCCTGGAATATTGGACCGGTGCAAATGTGTGTACCGCAAAAAGCATGAAAGCCATCAATACATAAATAAAAAGGGCAACTTCCGAATCGCTTCGTCTGTAATGGATGATCCCCGTCAGAATGATAAGGATTGAAAGTGCATAAAGCCCTTCAAATGTAGTCTGAACGGGAATTCTTCCTATGCTTACACCAATGCTTACAAATCCTAAGACCTGCAGCACTGCCGCTATGACAGCAACATAAAACGAAACCTTTCTGGCCAGGCGATTTCTGAAAAACAGATCGTAGCTCAGCGCAGAAAGGCTTATAAAATATAATAATAAAATAAATTCATGGATGCGGAACATAATGTCCATATGGTTCCCACCTGTCTAATCGAGTGCAAGCTCCTGTTTTCTGGCGCGGAGCTTTTCCTGATTTTTGGCTTTATCCTGCTGTCTGATTTCGTTCACTTCATCTTCAATACCAAAAAGCTGTTGAATCTCTTCAAGTTTCATATCCGCTTTTCGGCTGCCTGCAATTTCTTTAGTATAAATGATTGGATCTTTGAGCATCTGGTTGATGATACTCTTCATATGTTTAGAGATGATTGTACGTTCACGTTCTGTCATCTCCGGCATCTTTCTTTCCACACTCTGGAATGTATCTTCATGGATATTAAGGGCTTTGGACCTTAAAGCCTGTATGACAGGCACAACGCCCAGCATACTTACCCATTCTTCGAAACTGTCCATACTTTCAGCAATCATCGCTTCAATCTTGACCGCTTCTTCCTTCCGGGTTGAAAGGTTGGCATCCACAAGTCCCTGCAGGTCATCCACATTATACATATAGACATTACCGAGGGTGCTCACTTCAGGTTCAATATCACGCGGCAGGGCAATATCCATCAGCACCAGCGGTGCACTAGCTTTCCTGTCTGCCAACGCGTTCTTAACACTGGCTTCGGTAATGACATAATTGCGGGCGGCTGTACTAGATATGACAATGTCCGCAGTGGATAACTGTTCTTCAAGCCTATCAAAGGGTGCACTTTCACCACCGAATCGTTGAGCAAGTGCTTCGGCTTTGTCCTCAGAACGGTTGATGACAGTCACCCTGCTTATTCCATTGGAAGTCAGATTCAATAAAGACTGCTCCGCCATTTCACCGGCACCGACGACCAAAACCTTGCTTTCACTTACGTTAGAGAATATCTTTTTCGCAAGCTCCACTGCCGAGTAAGAAATAGAGATTGCATTTTTGGAGATATCCGTTTCACTGTGTCCACGTTTTGCCACGGTGATTGCTTCCTTGAACAATTTGTTGAAAATCGTCCCGGTCGTATGTTCAACCTGGGCAGTGAAGAACGCATCCCTGATTTGACCAAGTATCTGCGTTTCTCCGAGCACCATTGATTCAAGTCCTGCAGTGACACGATACAGATGGTGGATTGCCTCATCCGCTACTTTCACATCCGTAATATTTTTCACAGTCTCAAAATCAACATTGAACCAGTCTGCCAAAAACTTTTGGGAATAATATTTACCAGTATGCACTTGATCACTGACTACATAAACTTCCGTACGGTTGCAAGTAGAAAGCAGTACAGCTTCAAGTATACTTTTTTGTTCTCTTAATTTATGCAGTGCCGGGATGACTTCTTCATCTTCAAAAGCCACCAATTCCCTTTCTTCGACACTCGCTTTTCTGTAATTCAGACTTAACGCAATAACGTGCATCCGAATTGCCCCCCAATCCATATTGCACCTAGTCAGGTACGTATAACACATATTATTTTAACAGAATGTGAACATATTATCTATGGCATTGCTCTTATTTATATTAATTATAAATAATAAATTTTTGTGAACACTATTCTATATGGTCGGAGATTGTCTGGATAACTAAAGGCAAATTCTTTTTATCCACTGAGGAAAATGGAATCATCGTATCCTGCTGTTCAAATTCAATTGTTTCCCTGACAATTTTAAGGTGTTTTTCCACTTTACTCTTCGGGATCTTATCCATTTTAGTGCACACGATTATCACAGGTATTTCATAATATTTCAGAAAATCATACATCAGTATGTCATCTTCAGTAGGCTTGTGCCTCAAATCAATAAGCTGGATGACAGCTTTGAGTGTCTCCCTTTCAGTGATGTAGGATTCTATCATTGCTCCCCACTTTTCACGTGCTTTTTTTGACTCTTTCGCATAACCATATCCTGGCACATCAACGAATACGAATTTGCCGTCCATATCATAAAAGTTAAGCGTCTGGGTCTTACCTGGTTTTGATGACGTTCTGGCAATATTCTTTCTGCCCGCCACCGCATTTATAAAGGAAGACTTCCCTACGTTGGACCTTCCACTCAATGCGATTTCCGACAGTCCTGTTTCCGGGTACTGATCCGGACCTACTGCAGATATTAAAATATCCACACTTCCTGGATTTATTTTCATACTCTCACTCCTCTTAAGAAAAAAGAGCTGTCCGGTTAAAGACAGCTCAGGTGAATTATCAATTAACTATGCACTTTTACGTTCTGGATCGAGTGGCTCGCCATTTTCATCAAACAGAAGAGGCTGTGCTTCTTCCTCGATTGTTTCCCGTGTAATCTTGACTTTGCGAATTTCATCGTTGGATGGAATATTGAACATGATGTCTACCATGCGTTCCTCGATGATCGAGCGCAGACCACGTGCACCGGTCTTTCTCTCGATTGCAAGCTCACTGATTGCATTAAGTGCATCTTCATCAAACTCAAGTTCTACATTGTCTATATCCAGCATCTTAGTATACTGTTTGACAAGTGCGTTTTTAGGCTCGGTCAAAATGGAGTTGAGTGCTTCAACATCCAGTTCTTCAAGGTAGCTGATGATTGGCACACGGCCGATGAATTCAGGGATCAGACCGTAGCTCTGCAGATCATCCGGACGGACACGGCTCATGATGGCATCTTTATCATCGAATTTCTCTGAGGATGCACCACCGAAGCCAATCACTTTCTCACCGATTCTTCTCTTGATGATTTCATCCATGCCATCAAATGCGCCACCGATGATGAAGAGAATGTTCGTAGTATCTATTTGGATTGACTCTTGGTTAGGATGCTTTCTGCCACCTTGAGGCGGAACACTTGCAGTTGTACCTTCAAGGATTTTTAGCAGCGCCTGCTGCACCCCTTCACCGGATACATCTCTAGTAATTGAAGTGTTCTCGCTCTTTCTGGCAATTTTATCAATCTCATCGACATAGATGATTCCTTGTTCTGCGCGTTCAACGTCAAAGTCTGCAGCCTGGATCAAACGCAGAAGGATGTTTTCTACATCGTCTCCTACATAACCGGCTTCTGTCAGACTCGTTGCATCCGCAATTGCGAATGGTACATTCAGTGTCCGTGCCAATGTCTGGGCAAGAAGTGTTTTACCACTGCCGGTAGGACCGATGAGTGCGATGTTACTCTTGGAGATTTCAACACCGTCTTCATTATTCTGATTGATACGCTTGTAGTGGTTATAAACAGCCACACTAAGTGCACGTTTTGCCTTTTCCTGTCCGATGACATAATCATTCAGGGAGTCAAGGATTTCCTGTGGTTTAGGAATATCCGTGATCACCTCTGTCTTCTCTGATTTGAGTTCCTCTTCGATGATTTCATGGCACAGTTCTATACATTCGTTACAAATATAAACACCGCTGCCTGCTATGAGCTTCTTAACCTGTTCCTGATCCTTCCCACAGAAAGAGCAAGTCAGGTTAGTGTCGTCTTCATTAAATTTAAACATATTCAACACCTCTTTTTTCATTCCTGTAAAATATACTAGATATTGATTCCAAAATCAAATAACTGGTTTCGGATTGCTGAAGATGAGTAGAAAAGCTCTGCAACAACAGTTACAGAGCTCATTATTTTTTAGCTATAATCTAATTATTCAGCTTTTTTTCTATTGTCAACGAGGACATCGATTGCTTTTTGTACTTTAAGATCCTCATTGAGCATTGATAGGTCACCAAGAGTGGACTTAATATCTTCCACTTTGATGCCGAACTGCTCGCTCATTTTTTCAAGCTCAGCGTCAACATCCGCTTCAGCCACTTCAATGTTTTCATCAATTGCAATCTGTTTCAGAACAAGGTTTGTGCGGACACGTTTTTCTGCATCATCTTTCATCTGGTCACGAAGCGCGTTTTCGTCCTGACCGGAAAGTTGCTGATACATTTCCATATTGATACCCTGCTGAGAAAGACGCTGTTCGAATTCCTGTAGCATTCTGTCGGTTTCAGTCTTAACCATAGCTTCAGGAACTTCGATTTCTGCATTATCGGAAGCCTGTTCAATAAGCTGTTCCTTCATTGAAACATCAGCCTGATTCTCTTTTGCTTCTTTGAGATCTTTTTCAAGCTTCTCTCTAAGCGCCTCAACAGATTCTACATCCTGATCCAGTTCCTTCAGAAGGTCTTCATCAAGTTCAGGTGTCTCCTTCACTTTGATGGAGTTGATCTTCACTTTGAATACTGCTTCCTTACCAGCGAGCTCTTCAGCATGGTACTCTTCTGGGAAAGTGACTTTAACATCTTTTTCTTCTCCATTTTAAAGACCAACAACTTGTTCTTCAAAGCCTGGGATAAAGCTGCCTGAACCGATTTCCAGATCATAGCCTTCAGCTTTTCCGCCTTCAAACTGTTCGCCATCAACGTATCCGTCAAAGTCAAGATTTACAGTGTCGCCCTCTTCTACTTTGCCTTCGTCTTTGACAACCATATCAGCATGGGATTCAAGCATGCTGTCTATTTCCTTCTGTACATCTTCATCAGTTACTTCTGTATCCTGTTCGTCAGCTTCCAGTCCTTTGTACTCACCTAGTTTAACTTCAGGTTCCACTGTAACTTTGGCAGTGAAGACGAGCTCTTTTCCTTTTTCCATTTCTTCAATGTCAACTTCCGGCTGATCAACAGGATTGATGCCCGCTTCTTCAACAGCTTGTGTATAAGCTTTAGGAAGGAGAATATCCAGTGCATCCTGGTAAAGGGATTCAACACCAAAACGTTTCTCGAACATCTGACGCGGTACTTTACCTTTCCTGAATCCAGGTACAGATACTTGCTTGGATACTTTTTTAAATGCTTCATCCAGGGCGGAGTCTACTTCAGTTGCTGGAACTGTAACAGTCAGTACTCCTTCGTTACCCTCTTGTTTTTCCCACTTTTGAGCCATAGTTTAATTCCTCCGTTAGTACGTAATTTCAATTAACCAATATAGTATAACATATCAATTTTCTATATCCAACAATTGATTTAATCAGTTTCCATCCGCTATTGAGGATTCCATGGAACGGATCCACTCAATTGCTGTATCCTCTGCATAAGATGCTCTTTCATACTCAAGATTTACCATTTCATGCAGAATCAGTAAATAGCTGTCTATAAGGTTATCCGTATTTATAGCGGGTGTCAAAGGATAGCAATGGATGATGTGTGACATCACCATCTCCCTGGCCGATTCCAGAAATTCGGGCATGCGCTCTTCCATTTCACCGATTACAGAAGACAGGACGATCTTTGAAAGATCCAATTCTTCCAGAGTATCCAGTTCTGCCGGGATTACCATTGCCTTTTTCTCAAACTTCTTGATTTCAACCGGCCGGTTCTCAGCCATTTCCCGCAAATACAGGAGCATGAATGTAATGAGCTGGTAATTTTTTGTTTTCGGGAGCATCTCCCTGATCATGCTTACATATTTCTCATTGCGTTCTCCCGTCCATTCGGACAGCTTCTCCAGTTTTTCATAATGCAGAATATCTTCAAAGTGACCAGCAGACACTTCAGGTTGTGCTTCAATTTTTTGTATCTGCTGTTTTTCATCCAGCGCCTTCTTGGCCCTGTGCCGGATGGCAGCAACTTCAATGCGGAAGCCCTGCGGTATGGTCTCACCCATGAGATGGTCGGAAAACTCGATCACTTCAAAATATCTTTCCAGTTCCAAAAGAGCAGTCAGCATGTAATACATATGCGTCTCATAGTCGCCTGTACCTGCATTCATCGCCATAAGCGCATCATCCACTATTGAGTCCGCACCATGTGTTCTGAGTCTCGACTCATAATATTTTTCAACAAGTTCAAGTTCAGGTTCCGCATGATTGACATACCGCATGAATCGTTCGATATAGGCAACGTACTCGCCGTCATCATAAAGCTGCTTCAAATCATGCGCTGACTTTTTAAGAAAGCGGCTGTGAGAACTTACCTTATCTGCCATAGGCATCCCTGATTATGAGTTCGCTCCATGATTCATATGGAGACATATCCTTAAGTTTTCCGTCTTTTTCCCAGATCAGTTCCAGCGTATCTTCCTCTTTCGATGTGACAGATACAGGATCGACTTTGACACCCAGTACCAGGCCGATATGCACCTTTCCAACTTCATTGTCATCATCGTTGATCAGACCCATTATTTCCATGTCCTTTACCGCTTCAGCTGAAAGGCCGACCTCTTCCTCCAGTTCCCGCTCAGCATTGACAGAGAGTTTTGATTCGATATTGGACACTTCGGGGACATCGTTCATATGACCGCCCACACCAATGGAGAGAAGGCCATGGAGACGGGATTCACCGCCGCCGCCGAGGCGTTTATATACAAGTGTCGCATCCTCACTGTCAGATTTGATGATTACGTAGCTGATCAACTGTTTATATGAAGGATCCTCTTCCATATCTCCTCGTCTCTTCACATCAAAATCACCAAAAGTGGAAACGATCTCTTTATATCTCGCATCATCCTTACCGATAAAACCATTGAAAGCATTTTTTTCATCGGCAAAAATGACAGATCTTGGAACAACCAGAATCTGTTCGTCAAACTTACTCATTTTCATTCTCCTCCCATATATGACTCCATCATAATAATCTTATATAAGCCCAGAGGTTTTGTAAAATAAAATTCCTTGAATACATCAATACACCATCTTATAATTCATATCAATAAATTCAGAGATTTAATTATCAAAATGATGAGGCAAAAATATTCAATGGATGTTAAAGTAGCATTACTTATATTTTATTAATGCATTATGCTATTAAAACGTTTCTGAATAAGACAGAATGGGATTTGTAAAGCCGGAGGGATGAAGATGAAAAAATCATTCGCAGTATTTGGTCTGGGAAGATTCGGGGGAACAATTGTAAAAGAGCTGTTCGACATGGAGATTGAAGTGATTGCGGTAGATAAAGATGAAAATAAAGTGAATGAATTCTCCAAATTCGCCACCTATGCTGTATCTGCAGACGCCATAGATGAAACTTTCCTGAAAAACCTGGGAGTACGTAATATAGACCATGCCTTCGTTTCTTTCGGCAGTGATTTGCAGGCAAGCATTTTAACAGCATTATTGTTGAAAGAAATGGAAGTTCCCCAAGTCTGGGCAAAAGCAAAGAACGACGAACACGCAAAGGTCCTTGAAAAGATTGGCGTGGACAGAGTCATCCACCCTGAACGTGATGTCGCTAAAAAAATTACGAAACATATTGTATCAGATAAAATGATCGATTTTATAGAACTGTCAGATGAATACAGCATGGTAGAAATAATCGCTACAAAAAAGATTGACCAAAAGACACTTGGTGAACTTGAAGTCCGTTCAAAATATGGATGTACTGTTGTCGGCATACAACGGAATGATCATTTCATCATCTCACCTTCAACCGATGAAGTGATTCAGACTGACGATGTTTTAATCATAATAGGCAGCAATAAAAATATTACAAGATTTGAAAAAGATGGGGTTTAATGCGCTCCCTTGGATAAATTAGAGGACCCTTCCACCGAGGTGTGGAAGGGTCCTTTATATTTTCATCATGCTTCCAGAAAAACTTCACTTCTTGACAATTACCTTACTGTTTTCATCAAACAGCAGTGGAAGGTACTTTCTGTGTTCATTTTCTTCTCACTGAATCTCTCGTTCTTGGAGTCACCCTTTTTACCAAACACCAATCCACTCGCCTTACCTTGATTTTGAAACCATTCTAACACAACAGGTAAAGCCTTATTAATCAGGCACCTTTCACTGTTTTTCTGACTTTGTTTTCAAGTTCAAAGAACAGTATGCCTGCAGCAAAACACAGTGCCGTACTGATGATTACATATAAATATAACGGCAGACCGGCAAACAGATTCGGAATCACCCAGAAATATACCATCTGAGTGAGAAAGATGTGATAGGAAGCCTGACCGACCTTTATTGGAAGCCTGCTTATGAAATGACGCCCTTTAACCTTATATGCCTTCAGGCAGACGATTGTAAACAGCAAAGTATAAAAAAATGCAGGCGCATGCTGACTCAGCCAGACAGGCTCCATGATGAGTGTAAGTTCAAAATAATTCACGCCTGTAATATAGATGACACTTAGCATGGCGAAAGGCATGAGCCATTTGAAATTTATATTTTTATAGTTGAACGCCAGCCATACCCCCAATGTAAGGGCAAATACATACCTGACAATGATGATTCTATAGAGTTCCCTCGATACATCAAGCCAGAGACAGATCAGTTCCAGAATTAGGCTGATGAGCAATAGAACGAATGTCATGACATTCAGATTTTTCTTCATAAGTAAATAGATCAGTGGAAGGATCAAGGTGGCCTGCACTATGATTGGAACGAAGTAGCTGCCCGGCCCCCATCCGCCGGTAATGAATGAAATAGGTAACTCTCTGAAATTTACGCCATCTTTAAAGATGAAATGGAGCACAATCTGCCCCACCCACACTGCCGCAAACGGGAAGATGAGCCTCTCCACCTTTTTATAGATGAAAGACGGATTATAAAACTCCTCAAGGGATTCAAAATTCCTCTTTCTATAGGAGTTCGCCGTGTTGAATCCAGCCAGAAGCATGAACACTGGCACCGCCTGCCATATGTGGTACGGGGCAAAGGATGCATACAAAAGCTCCCGCGGTACACAGTGGATGAAAATCACACCGAACATAGCCATCGCTTTTAAAATGTCAATATTATGGTTGCGCGTATCCATTTCCAATCTCCTCTTCCAATGTTTGAATAATAGCATACCCCAGATTATTAAAAGCTACAAAGAAAAGCATACAGAACAGTTCATTGAAGGTATAAAGTGGACAGAAGATTAATACGGAGTTTTCCCTCTGTATCTTTATACAGTCGATAAGATACAAAATTAATCTGTATTCACAGACAGGTTCATTCAAGCCTGATAAACATTTGGAGCGTGGATCCCATTTTTTTCAAAAAATGAATGCTAATTAAAGGAATAAAATGACTGCCTGCTCCTTTGAGCGGGCTATTATTATGCCATTTTTTCACAAGGCATATCAAAGAAGACAATGAAAAGACACTAATACTCCTGGGGGTATGTGATATATTGACCAAACTATCCCCCATTAATACCTCTTATACAACGACGACAAAAATAAAAACCCTATAACAACAAGGGTTACAGAGTTTTAAAGAAATAATACTTTTGACATTAAGCGTCCCAGAAGGGAGTCGAACCCCTGACCTACAGCTTAGGAGGCTGTCGCTCTATCCTGCTGAGCTACTGGGACATTATAAGGATAAAATAAAAACCCCGGTAACGGGGTTTTTATATGAGTTAGCGTCCTGGGAGGGATTCGAACCCCCGACCGATGCCTTAGAAGGGCATTGCTCTATCCAGCTGAGCTACCAGGACTCAATCGGACAAGTATAATTATAATCAATTTCCCCGTCCAAAGTCAAACCTATTCTAAAACTTTATGATGTTTTATTACACTACTTTAGTACGATTCCATCATTTGCTTTATGAACCCCAATCTTTTTTCAGCATCCTGTACATTATACAGTCGTGATAATGGTCATACAGAAATTCATATTCGGCCATTGTCGATTCACGAACGAAGCCGAATGCTTCGGGAATTGCCCTGGATTTATAATTTTTATCTCCGCATATTATTTCAATACGGTTCAAATCCATATTATTGAATCCATACTCGATCAACCCTTTTACAGATCTTCTGACAATACCTTTACCTTCAACATCCTTCGATATCCAATAACCGATTTGAGCCCTTCCCTGACCTACTGCAATCATGTTGAAGCCGGTCATACCTGCGAGCTCATCACGGTAGAATATGGCAAGTTCAAATCCGGTGCCTTTGTCGATGTTTTCCTGCCACGCCCGGATAACACTGATATATGAATCAGGACTTGTGGAATGGTCCACCCACGGCAGCCATTTTCTAAGATGCCATCTGTTTTTATCCACCGTTTCAAATAATTTAAAACGCTCTTCCAACTGTACCGGCCTTAGTTCTATTTCTTCATCTATTTTAATTATTGTCATGCAATCACTGTCCTCTATGATGAGATCATTTTCTTCTTTACCTCGCTGTCGATTTGATCCGTCGTACAGGTTTTGTTCCCTGTAAATCTGTGTCTGTTCCTGGCAACCCATTTATAAATGGCCGTCCGCATACTCAGAGGCATTATTTTCGAAAATCTGATGAAGTTTAAGCCGCTCGCATCTGCGACAACCTCAATGGCCGCATCTGCATGTATATAAAGATCATCAGAGTAATAAGCCACTGTATCGAAACCTTCCGGCATGACTTCAGCCAGTTCGTCCACAGATGCAAATCTGATGATATCGTATCTGTCCAATCTCGAGATGAATTTGGCAAATCCATTACAGACAATGCATTTATCATCAAAATAAAGTATATTCATAACTGTACCTCCATACTCAAACCAAAAGGAAATGAGAATATCATGAAGCATTTTACAGCCACATTCTTTACAATATTGGCGATTCTATACTTGGCAGACCGCTATACCGGATTCGATATGCTGCCTGTCCTGCTGATAGCCGGAGCCTCAATTTTAATCATCATTACCGGGATTGCTATAATGCGCGGGCTCCTCAGGAAAAACTTGTACAGTTTCACCATACTCATCCTCACACTTTTTATACTGCTTAGCCTGGTTATTTAAAAAACCGGCATTCAAGTCCCAGTTTACAATGCAGTAAGGTCCACTTCTTCCAATACTTGATGGTTTCTGTCCAGGAAAGTCAATACGTCCGTTTCTGTGTCGATCACGGCATAGGATTCCGGCCATTGACCTTTCGAAACGGATATACTCCCCGGATTGATACAATAGACGCCTTCTATGTTTTCTGCTTTTGCAATATGGGAATGCCCGTAAAATGCATACTTGGCCCCATATTCATTCGCGCGTTCAGCAAGTGTCTGCCTGCTTTTTTTAACATTGTAAAAATGACCATGTGTATAGAATGCCTTTGCATCATCATTATACTCTTCAACCGGATATCTGGTATCACCGTCAACATTCCCCTTCACCCTGTTGAAATGACTCATCTCTGTATCATCATAATGAAATTCACTGTCTCCGAGATGCACGTTCAGATCACCGGCATTCCTTCCATAAACATCATATGAAATACCCGGTTCTCCATGATTGTCACTGATAATTAAAAGTTTAATTCGAATCATTCCCCTCATAACGTACTAGAACATCGAACACCGCAGTGTCTTCTCGCAGCCGTTCGAGTGCTTTTCTTCTATGACTGATTTCCCCTTTTTCCTCAGCACTAATCATACCCATTTTCAGACCTTCATCTGTTTCGAATAAGGGATCATATCCAAACCCTGATTCCCCGGCAGGTACATCCAGAATATTTCCGTGAAGTTCCCCTTGATACGTACGGGTTTCCCTATTCGGAATGGCCAGTGCAATGACAGAAGTGAAGTGTGCTGACCGAGTTGTTACACCATCGAGTGCTTTCAGCAACTTTATATTGTTCTCTTCATCTGTTGCATCACTGCCTGCATACCGCGCTGAATAAACACCCGGAGCCCCATCAAGTGCGTCTACACTGAGACCCGAGTCATCGCTGATCACAGGCATGCCAAGTGCCTCACTGCCCGCTTCTGCTTTGAGTATCGCGTTTCCTTTGAATGTATCTTCTGTTTCCTTTACATCAAAACCCGGAATCAATTCTTTTATACCTATGATTTCATCATCAGGGAAAATGGTTTTGAAATCATTTATTTTTCCCTGATTGCCGCTGGCAATGACTATTTTCACCATATCAAAATTCCTCCAGATCTATTTCTTCTATTTCATAGTCAATGAATGGAATCCAATCTTTGAGTATATATTCAAATCTCGTACTGTCACCATTCACAATCATGAGATGTGACTTCCTGTCGCCTGGTGTTGCATGTTTTTTTCCATAAGTCAGAATCGAACTCACTTCCCTCGCTGTCTCAAAACCGGAATCGATGACTTTTTTCCGTCCACCAAAATAGTCATTGATTTCGCCTGCCAGCAATGGATAATGAGTGCACCCAAGAATGATCGTATCTGCTGATGTGCTGAGCAATTGCTTCAAAGTTTGGTGCAACGCAATCCTGACGACTACTTTGTCTTTATACCTGAGTTGTTCGACAAGGGGCACAAATTTGGGACAGGCGAGACTGGTAACCCGGAAGTTGCTGTTGATGTATTGGATTGCATCGTGGTAAGCTTCAGAGTTTACGGTCGCCTGGGTTGCAAGGACGATAACATCCTGGTTATTACTGCTTTGTATGGCGCTCCTCGCACCAGGATTGATTACTCCGATTACGGGAATATCATAACGGTCTTCCAGAATTTCAAGAGCCGCAGCTGTCGCAGTATTGCATGCAACTACAATCATTTTTACCCCGCGTGAGACAAGGTGATCGGCAACTTCAATTGTATAATCTTTTATCTCTTCAAGCGGACGATCCCCATAAGGACACCGTTTAAGGTCGCCGAAATAAACAATTTTTTCATCTGGAAGCTGTCTGATTATTTCTTTGACTACAGTAAGACCACCCACCCCTGAATCCATTACTCCAATCGGTTTATCCATTATTTTTCTTCTCACTCTCATGCAGAATGGATTCCAGAATACCCGGAAGCATGGATTTCTCATCATGGGATAGGTGATCTGTTATTTCTGATATATATGATATACGTTTTTCAATCACTTCATTGATGACCTGGCGTCCTCGATCCAGCATAAGTATGAGTACGATACGCTTATCTTTTTCATACTTCTGCCTTTTTACAAAACCACCATTTTCCAGTTTATCTACAATATCAGTCGTTGTGGAATGTGCCAGATAAAGCCTGTTTGATAACTCTCCAATTGTAATGCCCTCTTTATCGCTGGCCCATTGCAGTGCAACAAATTGCAGCGGAGACAGTTCATATGTCTTTAAAATCTCGCGGCCATAGCTTTTCACATGGGCAGAAATATATCTGATGGATTTTTCTATAGAAATGATTGAATCCTTATCACTCATGCATTTCATTCCTTACCTCGTATTTTCTTCATTATAACGTAAACTGAAATAAAAAAATAGGAAGAGCGATGCTCTCCCTATCTTAGTCATTATATTATTCCACTTCATGGTCACTTCCGAAGAAGGACTTGAACATATGGAAATTGGTTTCTCTCTGCATCGAAGCAATTGAAGTGGTAAGCGGAATACCTTTCGGGCAGGCCTGAACACAGTTTTGCGCCATGCCGCACTCAGCTACGCCGCCTACGCCCATAAGCGCATCAAGACGTTCATTCTTGTTCATGCTGCCTGTCGGGTGCAGGTTGAACAATCTAACCTGGCTGATGGGTGCAGCACCAATGAATTTAGAACTGTCATTGACGTTTGGACAAACTTCCAGACATACACCACAAGTCATACATTTGGAAAGTTCATATGCTGTCTGACGTTTTTTCTCCGGCATTCTTGGACCGGGACCCAGGTCATAAGTACCATCGATCGGAACCCATGCCTTAACACGTTTCAAGCTGTCGAACATAAATGAACGGTCTACCTGCAAGTCTCTGACAACCGGGAATGTAGACATTGGTTCAAGTCGCACCGGCTGGTCCAGCTGATCGACAAGTGCTGTACATGATTGTCTTGCATTTCCATTGATGACCATGGAACATGCCCCACAGACTTCCTCGAGACAGTTCATATCCCAAGTAACCGGTGTCGTCTTTTGTCCTTTGGAATTGACCGGGTTTCTCTGGATTTCCATCAATGCACTGATAACGTTCATATTCTCGCGGTAAGGAACATCAAACTCTTCCCAATAACTTTCAGTTTCCTGATTTTCCTGACGCCTTATTTTAAATGTAATCATTTTGTTACTCATTATTTCTTAGCACTCCCTTCACTCTTTTTGGAGTAGTCACGTTTACGCGGCGGTATCAGGCTGACATCTACATCCTGATAGTCGAAACGTGGTGCCTGGTCAGCGCCTTCGAAATGTGCCATCGTGGTTTTAAGCCATTCTTCATCATTACGTTCAGGGAATTCAGGTTTATAGTGTGCACCACGGGATTCATTTCTGTTGTATGCACCAATCGTAATTACACGAGCCAATACGAGCATATTCCAAAGCTGACGTGTAAAGAAGGCCGCCTGGTTACTCCATTTTTTCGTATCATTGATATTAATGCGTTTATATCTTTCCATAAGCTCAACAATCTTCTTATCCGCCTCGAGCAGCTTATCATTATGACGTACAACTGTTACATTGTCAGTCATGATTTCACCAAGCTCCTTGTGGATCACATAGGCATTTTCCTCGCCATCCATGGACAGGATATTGTCAAACTTCTCCTGTTCTTTCTGCTGATGTTTTTCATAGATGGATTCATCGAGGTCCTCAAATGATTTATCAAGTGATTTAACATACTCAGATGCTTTCGGACCTGCAAGAATTCCGCCGTAGATTGCTGAAAGCAGTGAGTTTGCGCCCAGGCGGTTACCACCGTGCTGTGAGTAATCACATTCCCCGGCAGCGAACAGTCCCGGCACTGAAGTCATCTGATCGTAATCCACCCATAGTCCCCCCATTGAATAATGGACTGCCGGGAATATCTTCATCGGAACTTTACGGGGATCATCACCAGTGAATTTTTCGTAGATTTCAATGATTCCGCCCAGTTTTACATCCAGTTCATGTGGGTCTTTATGAGACAGATCAAGATATACCATGTTCTCACCATTGATACCCAGCTTCTGGTTTACACACACATCAAAGATTTCACGTGTTGCCACGTCCCTTGGTACCAGGTTTCCGTAATCCGGATATTTTTCTTCAAGGAAGTACCATGGTTTTCCATCTTTATATGTCCAGATACGACCACCTTCACCACGGGCTGATTCACTCATGAGTCTGAGTTTATCATCACCAGGAATTGCAGTCGGGTGAATCTGGATGAACTCACCATTAGCATATACTGCACCCTGCTGATATACAACAGAGGCAGCAGAACCTGTATTGATCATCGAGTTGGTAGACTTACCGAAGATGATGCCGGGTCCACCTGTAGCCATGATGACCGCATCAGATTTGAATGTTCTGATTTCTGAAGATGTGATTTCCTGTGCTGTAATACCGCGGGCACGGCCTTCATCATCGATGACTGCCCCGAGGAATTCCCAGCCTTCATACTTGTTGACAAGTCCGTCAACTTCATATTTTCTTACCTGCTCATCCAAAGCATAGAGCAGCTGCTGACCAGTTGTTGCACCAGCGAATGCAGTTCTGTGGTGAAGTGTTCCACCAAAACGCCTGAAATCCAGTAAACCTTCTGCCGTTCTGTTGAACATGACACCCATACGGTCAAGCAAATGTATGATCTTAGGTGCCGCTTCAGTCATCGCCTTGACCGGCGGCTGGTTGGCAAGGAAGTCGCCACCATAGACTGTATCATCAAAGTGAATTGCAGGAGAGTCTCCTTCACCTTTTGTATTGACCGCACCGTTAATCCCACCTTGTGCACATACAGAGTGAGAACGTTTTACGGGCACAATTGAGAACAGGTCAACTTCTGCTCCTGTCTCAGCTGCTTTAATCGTTGCCATCAGTCCTGCAAGACCGCCTCCGACAACGATAATTTTATCATTAGCCATTATTTCCACTCCTTAATTAGATAAATGCCAGTATAGCCTGTACACCGATGAAGCTGACAACTACGAATATAACCATGGATACGTAGCTCATAATGCGCTGTGACTTATCTGACTGTGTGAAGCCCCATGTAATCATGAATGCCCAGAGTCCATTAGCAAAATGGTATACAGTCGCTACGATACCGACGATATAGAACACAAGCCATAACGGATTGGATACGATTTGGTGTACCATATCAAAGTTGACTTCCTGTCCGAAAAAGACTTGTACACGTGTCTGGTATACATGGATAGCAATGAAGACAAACGCGATGACACCGCTTATCCTCTGTAGTAAAAACATCCAGTTCCTGTATGTACTATGCCAGCCATAGCCCTTACCTCCGATATTATACTTGGCAGTGAATGCAATATAGATGCCGTAAATACCATGAAATAGAATCGGAATGTAAATTATAAAAATCTCTAGAAAAATAACAAAAGGCAGATTGCCCATGAATTCTGATGCCGTATTGAAGGCCTCTTCACTTCTTGTTGCAGTATGGTTTACTAAAAGATGCTGAATGAGGAATACACCCAACGGAATTACTCCCAACAAAGAATGAAGACGTCTTACGGCAAAACTTGAATCTTGTTTTGACACTCGAATTCCCCCCTAACTGTCCGTTATATATGATTTCACATTCTCATTTTACCCCTCAGATATACATAAATCAAGGAGACTTGACATGTTAAAGCAAAGAATTGTTTAAATATAAACAATTCTTTCCAGAAAATGAAACCGCATCCTTATTACTTCAGTTTTTCCAGTATTCTCTCTGCTATTGGTGCTGGAATACCTATTTCAGTAAACGCTCCCACATCTTTCTCTTTCATGCGCTTGATGGAACCAAAATGGCTAAGAAGTTTCTGCTTGCGTTTCGGCCCGACACCTTCAATATTATCGAGCAAGGAAGTGACCGAGGATTTACTTCTCGTATTTCTGTGAAAGCTGATTGCGAACCTGTGAACTTCATCCTGGATTCTCTGAAGCAGGTAGAATTCCTGGGAATTCTTCTTCATAGGTACGATTGCAGCATCATCTCCATAAAGCAGTTCAGCAGTTTTATGCTTATCATTTTTGGCGAGTCCCGCTACGGGAATATCAAGTGACAATTCATCGAGCAATACGGACTTGACCGTATTCATATGTCCGACACCACCGTCAACAATGATCAGCTCCGGCAGGGGCAGATGTTCTTTCAGCACCCTGGTGTATCTTCTCCTTACCGCCTCAGCCATCGAAGCATAGTCATCAGGTCCTTTGACAGTTCTGATTTTATACTTCCGATAGTCCTTTTTACTCGGTTTGCCATCGATGAAAGAAACCATGACACTTACAGGATCCACACCCTGAATATTGGAGTTGTCAAATGCCTCGATGCGGATAGGGGTTTCAATATTCAGTATGTCCCCGAGACTTTCTATTGCCCCGACAGTCCTCGCTTCATCCTTTTCGATGATTTCAAATTTGTTTTTCAAAGCGATTTCAGCATTTTTATTGGCCAGTTCCACCATTTCCTTCTTTTGACCGCGTTTAGGCTGCACTACATCGACCGGCAGATATTCATTGATGACACCTCTGTCCAGCCCCTTGGCAATATGCACTTCTTTCGGCAGCAGGTTTGATTTCAAATCATAGAACTGTGCGATATACCGGTAAAACTCTTCCTGCACCTCATCCTGGATCGGGAACATTTCTGCTTTTTTCTCAATCAGATTGCCATTCCTGACAAGCAATACTGAAATTGCCATCCACCCTTTGGAGACACTGAATCCAAAGCAATCCCTTGACGTCATGTCTTTTGTCATCATCTTCTGTTTGTTCATAGTGGCATCAATATGACCGATCAAATCACGATATTCTTTTGCTTTTTCAAATTCGAGCGTTTCTGATGCTTCTTGCATCTTTTCCCGGAGTTCACCCACTATCTGCTTCGTATCACCATTCAGGAATCGTGTAATCCCATCAATCATCTCTTTATACTGTTCCTGGGATACATCATATACACAAGGACCGAGACACTGGCCGATATGATAATAAAGACACAATTTATCCGGCATGGTGTTGCATTTCCTCAATGGATAAATCCGATCGAGCAGCTTCTTCGTTTCATGGGCACTGTATGCATTGGGATAAGGTCCGAAATATGTTCCGGTTTTCGGCTTGACTGTCCTGGTAACAAGCAGCCTCGGATGTTCTTCCTTTGTTATTTTTATAAACGGATAGCTCTTGTCATCTTTAAGCAGGATATTAAACCGTGGATAATGCTTCTTGATCAGATTGAGTTCAAGCAAAAGTGATTCCACTTCTGAATTGGTGACGATAAAATCAAAATCGGCAATTTCGCCCACCAGTCTCATCGTCTTCTCATCATGGGCACCGGAAAAATAGGATTTCACCCTGTTGCGGAGGTTCTTTGCTTTCCCAACATATATAACGATCCCATGACGATCCTTCATTAGATAACAGCCCGGCTCCGTCGGGAGCACTGACAGCTTTAGTTTAAGGTCCTCCATATATATCCCTCTTATCACTACTTTATAAAAAAAGCCGCCATGACGGCGGCTTATTACTTATGAATTTATTTCAATAAGTGAAACGAGTTGTTCTTTAGGCTGGAAACCGACAAATTTATCAACCGGCTGTCCATCTTTGAAAAGAATGAGCGTTGGAATACTCATTACTTCGTATTCACTGGCTGTAGCCTGGTTATCATCTACATTAAGTTTTGCGATGTCCGCTTTCCCTTCAACATCTGTTGCAACTTCTTCAAGGACAGGTGCAATCATTTTACAAGGTCCGCACCACGGTGCCCAGAAGTCTACTAATTTAACGCCGCTTCCGAC